>NZ_MJGT01000061.1:0-28179 GCF_001864975.1 Curtobacterium sp. MMLR14_002 | reverse complement strand
GGTCGGGGGTCGGGGGTCGGTGGTCGGTGGTCGGGATCCGCGAGCGGGCGAAATGCCACGGTGCTCTTGCCAGCCCACCCACACATTTCGCCCGCTCGCCCGGATGACCCCGGACTGCGGCTTCCACGCTCCCTGCCGTCGCCTCCACCCCGCGAACGGGCGAAACACCGCGGTGCGGTCGGCGGCAGGCGCGGTGTTTCGCCCGCTCGCGGGGGCAACCGTCCCTCCACATGGGCGAGAGCGGGCAAGCCGTCCACAGAGGAGGCCCGACTCCCGTCCTCGGGGTCGCCTCGCCGTCACGCTGTGGAGATGACCGCAAGACGCCGACTCCCGATGGCACTCCGCGACGCTTCGTTCCGGGTACGGGATGCGCTGCACAGAGGCGTTTCGCGTGGCCGACTCGACGCTCGCGATCTCATCCGCCCGTTCCACGGCGTCCGATCAGCGTTCCCACCGGAGTCCGTGGATGAACGCGCAAGGGCGCTCGCTCCTCGACTCCGCCCCGATCAGGTCTTCAGTCACGTCACTGCGGCAGCGATCATCGGCGTCCCGCTCCCCCGCCGTCTCGAACGCGATCAGCGGTTGCACGTCACGACGATCGGTACCGACCAAGCGCTCCGGGTTCGCGGCACGGTCGGCCACCGAGCTCGGTACGGATCGGTCCGCGCGACGATCGCACGAGGAGTGCCGCTGACCACTCCGGCCGACACGTTCGTCGCACTGGGCTCGATGCTGACGCTCGACGAACTCATCGTCGCGGGCGACGCGCTCGTGGGGTGGCTCGGCTGGGCGACGCTCGACGAACTCGCCCAGGCCGTCCGACGACGACGCGGCATCCGCGGCATCGTGAAGCTCCGCCTCGCGCTCGATGAGATTCGGAGGGGATCTCGGTCTCCCGGAGAGACCCGGACGCGGCTGGCACTCGTCCGCTGCGGACTCCCGGAACCGGCGCTCAACCACGATGTCGTCGTCGACGGGCAGTGGATTGCATGTGTGGACCTCGCCTACCCCGATGCCAGGGTTGCGATCGAATACGAGAGCGATCTGCACCGCACTGATCCAGCCACCTTCCGGAAAGACCTGACGCGCGGGGAGCACCTCAAGGACGTCGACTGGTGGCTCATCAGAGCAACAGCAGACGACGTCGCGCATGGTGTCGACCGTTTCGTGCACCGCATCCGTCGGCTGCTCGAGGTCGGCGCCAGAGGTGCTCACGACACGCGGTTTGCGACACTTGGGTGAACAATGGTTGACGCTTCAACCAAAACGGTGCACACTGTCGTAGTATCAACTCGATGCAGGCGCATGGAACGCGTCGCACCGCAGACTCTCGTTCGGAAGAAGGACCACCATGACGCTCACCGCTGACACCGTTCCCGGCTACAAGACCGGCACCTGGAAGATCGACCCGACCCACTCCGAGGTCACCTTCTCGGTCCGCCACCTCGCCATCAGCAAGGTCAAGGGCAAGTTCGAGACGTTCGACGCCACCGTCGTGACCGCCGAGAACCCGCTCGAGTCGACCGTCGAGGCCAACATCGACGTCGCGTCGATCAACACCGGCCAGGAGCAGCGCGACCAGCACCTCAAGACGAGCGACTTCTTCCTCACCGAGGAGCACCCGCAGCTGACCTTCCGCTCGACGAGCATCGAGGCGAAGGGCGACGACCTGCACATTGCGGGCGACCTGACCCTGCGCGGCGTCACCAAGCCGGTCGTCCTCAAGGCCGAGCTCGGTGGCTTCACCACGGACGGCTACGGCCAGGTCAAGTTCGGTGCCGAGGCGACCACGAAGATCGACCGCACCGAGTTCGGTGTGAACTGGAACGCGGCGCTCGAGGCCGGTGGCTTCACGCTCGGCAACGACGTCACGATCAACCTCGACGTCCAGTTCGTCCTCCAGGCGGCCTGAGCCACCTCTGACTCAACGCCCGACTGAGGGCACCGAGCGGCACTCCCCGAACCCGAGAAGAACGCCCCGGCTCCGCACGGAGTCGGGGCGTTCTTCGTTGTCGGCACCGCTCCCCCGACCACGAGCGGGCGAAACACCCTGGCCCTTCGTCCTGTCACGTCAGGCATTCCGCCCGCTCGACGATGCCGGGCGCCGAAGTCGACGCTGATCCCCGCAATCACGCCCACGCCGGCGCCCGTGAGCACGCCCACGCCCATGAGCGGGCGAAACACCGTGAAGATCCCCGTGGCAGGCCGGACATTTCGCCCGCTCGCGCAACGGGGTTCGAGCACGCGCGGGACAGGGAGCCAGCGGGCACGAGCGGACGAGCGTCCGAGCGGACGAACGCCCGGGCGCCGGACGGGCACCGACCGGCCCCCGCCCCCGCGTAACGTTGGCACGTGCGACGGCACCGAGGGGAATCCGCACGCCGGACCCCGAGTTGCACGAAACGCACCAACCACGAGCACGCCCGCACGACGAACAGGAGCACCACCATGGCCACCGACTGGATCGCGATGCAGGCCCTCGCGGCAGCCGAGTTCGGCCGCCGCGTCGCCGCCGTCACCGACTGGGACGCCCCCACCCCCGACTCCGAGTGGACCACCCGCGACCTCGTCGCCCACGTCGTCGACGAGCAGCGCTGGATCCCGAAGCTCCTGACCGGGTGCGACTACGCCCAGGCCCAGGCCGACCTCGAGCCGATCGGCGACGACCTGGTGGCCGAGTGGCACCGGTTCGCCACCGCGGCCACCGACGCCTGGCGGAACGCCCCGCAGGACACCCCCGTGCACCTCAGCACCGACGTCGTGCCCGCCGCGCAGTACCTCACCGAGCAGACGAGCGACATCACGATCCACACGTGGGACCTCGCCCGGGCGACCGGCACCGAGGAGTCCCTGCCCGACGAGCTCGTCCGCGCCGTGTGGGAGTACTTCGAGCCGCAGATCGAGGACCTCGCCGCCACCGGCCTGTACGCACCTCCGGTCGACGTCACCGAGGACTCCCCGCTCCAGGTCCGCCTGCTCGCCGTCACAGGCCGCGATGCCAGAGTGACGGCATGACCACCGACACCAGCGGCACCACCACGGAGACGAGCAGCATGACCACCGACACGAAGCGCCTCGGCAACTCGGGGCTCGAGATCAGCAGCGTCGTCCTCGGCATGATGTCGTACGGCGACCCGGACCGGGGCTCGCACGCCTGGAGCGTCGGCATCGACGAGGCCCGCCCGTTCGTCCGCCGCGCGTTCGAGGCCGGCATCACGACCTTCGACACCGCGAACGTCTACTCGGACGGCAGCAGCGAGGAGATCACCGGCACGCTCCTCGCGGAGCTGGCTCCGCGCGAGGACGTCCAGGTCTTCACGAAGGTCTTCAACCGGATGCGTCCCGGCCGGAACGGCGCCGGGCTGTCCCGCGCGGCGATCATGCACGAGATCGACGCCTCCCTGACCCGGCTGGGCACGGACTACGTCGACCTGTACCAGATCCACCGCTTCGACCCGGTGACGCCGATCGAGGAGACCATGGAGGCCCTCCACGACGTCGTCAAGGCCGGCAAGGCGCGCTACATCGGCGCGAGCAGCATGTGGACGTGGCAGTTCGCCGAGATGCAGCACACCGCCGAGCGCCACGGCTGGACGAAGTTCGTGAGCATGCAGGACCAGTACAACCTGCTCGAACGCGAGGAGGAGCGCGAGATGCTCCCCTTCTGCGAGCACACCGGCGTCGGCGTGATCCCGTGGAGCCCCCTCGCCCGCGGCCGCGTCACCCGCCCCTGGGACGCCTCCGGTTCGGGCTCACGCGCGCAGACCGACGAGTTCGGCAAGACCCTCTACAAGCAGGACGAGGACGCCAACCGCGCGATCGTCGACGCGGTCGAGGCCGTCGCCACGGAGCGCGGCGTCCCGATGGCGCAGGTCGCCCTGGCCTGGGTCGCCGGCAAGCCCGCGGTCTCCGCGCCCATCGTCGGCGCGACGAAGGAGCACCACATCGACGACGCGGTCGCAGCCGCCTCGCTGACGCTCACCGACGACGAGGTCACGCGACTCGAGTCCGCGTACACGCCCCGGGTGCCGTCGGGTTTCTGACGCCCCCACGAGCGGACGGGAGGCACGGTGCCAGCTGGCACCGTGCCTCCCGTCCGTCAGGTGGTCACGGTGACCGCTGTGGTCAGGCGACCGCGCTGCCGTCAGCGCGCTGCAGGCGCGCGATGCGCCGCCGCGCGGCTCGTTCGGAACCGGTCTGGTCGTCGAGCACCGCACCGATCCCGTCGAGCACGAGCTTCGTGGTGCGGACCACCGGCAGCTCCACCGGGCCGACGATCGGCGCACGGAGGCCGAGGAGCGAGCGGTGCCGCGGGTCGAGCGTGGACACCGCTCCCTGGAACACGGCGCGGTAGCCGGGTCGCAGCAGGCGGGAGAGCGGCGGGTCCTTGATGAACCGGACGACGTCGCGGGTGCGCGAGTCGACCAGGAGTTCGCCGCGGTCGAGGTACCCGTTCATCTGGGCACGGAGCTCCGCCTCGGACTCGGGCGGGTCGACGATGCGCATGAGGCGCCCGGCCTCGGCCCACTCGCGCACGTAGGCGTCCGCGCCGCCGGGGATCGGGCCTCCCCAGCGCTGGGCGGCGCGGAGGAACGCGTCGGTGAAGGCGAGGTGCACCCAGCGCGCCAGGTCCGGGTCGTTCGCCGCGTAGGGGCGGGCGGTGCCGTGCGCGTCGACGTACTGCCCGCGGACCCGCTCGTGCAGCCGGAGCACCCAGTCGCTGCCGCTGCGGGCGGTCTGCCGGTCGCCGTACGTGACCGTCGCGATCCACCGGCTGGTGCCCGCCAGGCGACCGAACGGGTCCTCGCGGTACCGGGAGTGGTCGGCGACGCCGGCGAGCGCGCCGGGGTGCAGCGCCTGGACGAGCAGTGCCCGCACGCCGGCGACGATGCCGTGGCTCCCACCGTGCACCGCCCACGTGGCCGAGCCCGGACCGAAGAAGCCCGCGTCGGTGCCGTGTTCCAGGTCGTCCATCCAGGCTTCCGTGCCGGTCGAACCACCCGTGAACGTCTGGTTGAGGCGGGACCGGAAGACGTCGGAGACAGTGGACATGTCGTCATGTTCCGTCCGTCACCTGGGCGCGGGGGTGGCATCGCGCAAAGTGGCCCTCCCAGCGTGCACGGGGGTGGCCCACTAGGTTGGGTCGGGTGAGCATCGACACGCCTCGTCCCTGGCTTGCCTCGTACGCCCCGGGGGTCCCGCACGACATCGAGGAACAGAGTGGTTCCCTGTACGACCTGGTCGAGCAGTCGGCCCGGAAGTTCCCCAGGCAGGTCGCCCTCGAGTTCTTCAAGCGCACCACGAGCTACGCCGACCTCGAGGAGCAGATCCTCCGCGCGGCGAACGGCCTGCGGAAGCTCGGCGTGGGCGCGGGTGACCGCGTCGCCATCGTCCTGCCGAACTGCCCGCAGCACATCGTGGCGTTCTACGCGGTGCTGCGGCTCGGCGCGATCGTGGTCGAGCACAACCCGCTGTACACGCCGCGGGAGCTCCGCCACCAGTTCGAGGACCACGGCGCCAAGGTCGCCATCGCGTGGGACAAGTCGGTCGCGACGCTGCAGGACTTCCCGGCCGACGTGCACCTCGACGCGATCGTCTCGGTCGACATCACCCGCGCCATGCCCCGGAGCACCCGGCTCGCCCTGGCGCTGCCGGTCGCGAAGGCCCGCGAGTCCCGCGCGAAGCTGACGGCGAAGGTGCGCGGCACGGTCAAGTGGGACGACCTCGCCGACACCCGCAAGCTGTCGAAGCGGCACCCGCGGCCGGCCACCGACGACGTCGCGCTGATCCAGTACACGTCCGGCACCACCGGGACGCCGAAGGGCGCGGTGCTGAGCCACCGGAACCTGCTGGCGAACGCCGCGCAGGCCCGGGCGTGGGTGCCGCAGATCCGCCGCGGCGACAATGTCGTGTACGCGGTGCTGCCGATGTTCCACGCCTACGGCCTGACGCTCTGCCTGACCTTCGCGATGAGCATGGCCTCGCGGCTCGTGCTCTTCCCCGCGTTCGACCCCGCCCTCGTCCTGACGGCGATCAAGCGCCACCCGCCGACGTTCCTGCCGGCCGTGCCGCCGATCTACGCGCGGCTGCAGCACGCGGCCGACTCGGCGAAGGTGTCACTCAAGGGCATCGAGATCGGCATCTCCGGCGCCATGCCGCTGTCGCAGGACATCGTCGAACCGTGGGAGGCCCGGACCGACGGCTACCTGGTCGAGGGCTACGGCCTGTCCGAGTGCTCCCCGGTCCTGATGGCCAACCCGGTCTCCCCCGAGCGTCGACTCGGATCGATCGGCCTGCCGCTGTCCTCCACCGAGGCGCGCGTGGTCGACCCCGACGACGACACGAAGGTGCTCGGCATCGACGAGCCCGGCGAACTGCAGGTCCGTGGCCCGCAGGTGTTCCGCGGCTACTGGGGCAAGGCCGAGGCCACCGACGAGGTCTTCACGCCCGACGGCTGGTTCCGCACCGGCGACATCGTGGCCATCGACGCCGACGGGTACGTCCGGATCGTCGACCGCCTCAAGGAACTCATCATCACCGGTGGCTTCAACGTGTCACCGTCCGAGGTCGAGGACACCCTGCTCAAGCACCCCAGCGTCAAGGAGGTCGCGGTCGTCGGCATCACGCAGGGCGGTAACGAGCAGGTCGTCGCAGCCGTCGTGCCGAAGGACCCCTCGACCTTCGACGCGGCCGCGCTCCGGGCATGGTCGCGCGAGCACCTGGCGGCGTACAAGGTGCCGCGCCGGGTCGTCGTGGTCGAGGACCTGCCGCGCTCGATGATCGGCAAGGTGCTGCGGCGGAAGGTGCGGGACCAGATCCTGGACGGCTGACGCGCGGGCGCCGGGCGCCGCCGCTGATCAGCGGGCGCGCCGCGCGGGCAGCGCCAGCACGGACAGCCCGGCGACCACCAGCACGATGCCGGCCCATCCGCCGACGCCCAGGCGCTCCCCCACCACGAGCACCGCCAGCACCGCGGCCACGACGGGCTCGAGCAGCGACAGCAGCGTCGCGACCGACGCCGTCACCGTCCGGAGGCCGAGCGCGTACAGCGAGTGCCCGATCACCGTCGGCACCAGCGCCAGGTACAGGAACACCGGCCAGTTGCCGGCGTCGGTCAGGAACGGCCCGCCCGCCACCACGGCGAGCACGACGAGCGGCACCGCGGCCACCCCGAACACCGCGCCGACGAGCCCGCGTTCGTTCGGCCCGCGGGCAGCCCGTGCGGCTGCGACCCCGACGTCCCCACCGACCGGCATGCTGTCGGACTCCGCGCGACCGACGGCGATCGGCATCCGGCTCGTCGCGGCGTGCATCCCCCGCGCCACCGCCCACGAGTACAGCGCGTACGTCAGACCGGCGACCAGGGCGCTGCCGACGCCGACCGCGAGTGACCGCCCGCCACCGTCGTGCTCGGAGCGCGCGAGGGTGACGACGACCATGCCGACCACGCTCACCAGGGTGGCGACGACCCACCGCCGGGTGACGCGTCTGCGGTCGGCGACCCACTCGACCAGGCCGGCGAAGACGGGCGACGAGCCGATGGCCAGGGTCGTGCCGAGCGCGACCCCGGCGTCGGCGAGGGCCGCGTAGAACGCGACCGCGTAGACGACGAGCGACGCGGCGCCGAGCAGTGCCCAGCAGCGGGTCCGGCGCTGGGCGACGGCACGCAGCGTGCCCCGACCAGCGGTCGCGGCGAGCACGAGGCCGCCGAGCCCGAAGGTGACCGCACCGAACACGAACGCCGGCACACCGGGCGCGAAGTGCGTCGCGGTCCCGGTGGTGCCCCAGACTGCCGCGGCGACCGCGATCGCCGCCAGGCCGCCGACGGGCCTGGAGGCACGCCCCGCGCCCGGTCCGTGGCTCACGAGACGTGGACGCTCGGCCGTCGGTTCACTTCGGGTTCCGCTTCGCGCAGGACCTCGCGCGTGACGGGGGCGACGTCGCCGGCACCGGTGAACACGAAGCGCAGGGCGTTGCGGATCGGGCTGCCCTCGTTCCACTCGAAGTAGATGCTCGGCACCACCCCGGCGAGGTCGCGGATGGCGAGGAGCGTCGACGCGATGGTGTTCGGGACGTTGCCGGAGCGGACCTTGAGCACGCGGAACCCGTGGATGACGTGGCCTTCGACCACCAGGTCCTCTTCGAAGTCGGAGGAGTCGGCGGGCAGGACCTCGAGGAACATCGTCGGCACGCGGGCCGGGATGCCGGAGTCGCGGCGTTCCTCGCGCCCCTTCGCCCGGTACGCCTCGGCCGTGCCGGCACCGGGTTCGTTCGCGATGATGCAGACGGAGCTGAACTGGTCGGCGTCGGCCTCGACGAACTGCCGGGCGGTCGCGTCGAGCTCGATCGACGACGCCCGGAGCTCGAACGAACGCCGCACGCGCGAGATGAGCGACACCACGACGATCGCGATGATGAAGATCGCCGCGATCCGCACGCCGTCGGGCCGCTCGATGACGTTGGCGACCGTGGTGTAGACGAACACGACCGAGATGACACCGAACGCGATGGTGCGCTTGCGCTGCTGCTTGCGGCGCGCGGACAGCGTCACCGCGACCGCTGCGCTCGTGATGAGCACCAGCACGCCCGTGGCGTAGGCGCCACCCTGGGCGTCGACGTCGGCCTGGAAGATGATCGTGATGACGAACGCGATGAGCGTGAAGATGATCACGAGGGGACGCACCGCACGCGCCCACTGCGGTGCCATGCCGTAGCGGGGCAGGAACCGCGGCACCAGGTTGAGGAGTCCCGCCATCGCACTCGCGCCGGCGAACCACAGGATGGCGACGGTCGAGAAGTCGTAGATCGACCCGAACACGCCGCCCATGTACTCGTGCGCCAGGTAGGCCAGGGCACGCCCGTTCGCACCGCCGCCTGGCTGGAACTCGCGCTGCGGGATGAGGAACGTCGTCACGATCGACGACGTGATGAGGAACGAGCTCATGATGAGCGCCGCGACGGTCAGCAGTCGCTTGGTGCCGCGGATCCGGCCCTCGGGTCGGTCGCTGGTGTCGTCGCTGGCGTCGCCGCGGACCTGCGGCATCACCGCGACACCGGTCTCGAACCCGGAGAGCCCGAGCGCGAGCTTCGGGAACACGATCAGGGCGATGCCGACCATCACGAGCGGGTTGCTGTGCTGCGCCGTCAGCCCGGACCACCAGTCGCTCGCCACCATCGGGTTCTCGAACACGTGCCAGAGGGCGACGATGATGACGACGGCGTTCAGGGCGAGGAACACCGCGACGAGGCCGACCGCGATGCCGATGGCCTCCTTGAACCCGCGCAGGAACACGATGCCGAGCAGGAGCAGCAGCGCCAGGGTGAGCGGCACCGGGATCTCGGTGAACCAGTGCGGCGTGTACGGGTTCTCGGCGATGTGCGCCGTGGCGTCGGCCGCCGACAGGGTCATCGTGATCATGAAGTCCGTCACGGCGAACCCGAGCAGCACCAGCACGAGGAGCTTGCCCGCCCACCACGGCAGGAGCTTCTCGAGCATCATGATCGACCCGGCGCCCCGGAAGCTGTCGTGGGCGATCCGGCGGTAGACCGGCAGCGCCCCGAACAGCGTGACGAGGACGAGGACGATCGTCGCGATCGGCGACAGCAGACCCGCGGCGAGCGCGGCGATGGCGGGCTGGTAGCCGAGGGTGGAGAAGTAGTCGACGCCGGTCAGGCACATGACCCGCCACCACGGGTGGGTCTTCTCGACCTCGACCTGGTGCGGGCCCTGGTGGGAGGCTCCCTGGTCGGCCCCGTGCAGCATCCACCGGCGCAGGCGGGTGCTGCGGTCGAGGGGCTGCTCGGTGGCGTCGCGCTGGGCGGCCCGCTCGGCGTCTGTCGCGGTCACGTGGATGATGCTAAGCCGTCCGGGTGACCCCCGTGCACACCCGGACGGTCCTGTGCACGGAGCGGTCCGACTAGCGCCGTGTGCGGGACAGTGTCGCCACGATCCCCGCCACGACCAGCAGCACGCCGGCGGCGATGCAGGCGGCGAGCAGCAGGGTCGTGGTGTCCACTGAGAACATCGGCAGCGCACTCACGGCCATCGCCCCGGCGAACACCAGCAGCAGCACGCCCCACAGGATCGTGCCGAACCGTGGACCACCTCGACGGGGCGGTGCCGTGGGCCCGTCGGGAGCCGCCGGGGAGGCCGTCGGCACAGTCGTCTCGTCGTTGGTCGTTCCGTCGTTCGTCATCGTCCCGTTCCTCACTCGCCGACCGTGATCGCCCGCGGCACTTCGACGCCGCCGCCGAGGATCCACAGGTGCACCGTCGTCGTCTCGTCCGCATCGGCCGTGCGTGCCGCACGGTTCTCGAGCGTGGTGGTCCGGAGCACCCCACCGGTGCCGTCGTCGTCGCCTCCGCCGGTGTCGACGCCGTAGCCGACGCCGCTCACCTCGACCCGCACCGGCAGGTCGGTCGGCAGCAGCACCTCGGCTCCTCCGGCGCCCAGCCAGAGACTCACGTCGCCCCCGACCGCCGACGGTTCGAGCTCGCGGAGGTCCAGCGTCGGACCGCCGGCGAGCATCGCGAAGTTCCGTTCGGTCCCCGGGGCGGCCCGTTCCACCTGCCACGTGGTGCCGCCGATCAGCGAGACCTGGGTGCCGGCGGGCAGGACCCCGGTGACCACCAGGGCCACCGCTGCGACCGTCGAGAACAGTCCGAGCACGTCGTCGTCACGTCCGCGGACCCCGGCGACGATCGTCGCGATCGCCAGCACCGCGAGCGCGGCAGCGATCCCGAGGACCGGGACGGACCACCCGGCCTGCTGCGCCCAGAACGCGACCCCGGCTCCGGCGACGAGTGCGAGTCCGAGGGACACGGCGACGTACGCCGCCCCGGGGCGCCGTTCCGCCCGCTCGGCCCGCCGTTCGGCCGCCCGCTCGCGTTCGACGCGCATCCGCTCCTCGTGCTGCCGTCGCCGGTCCTCGGGGCTCGCGGGTGCACCCCACTGCCAGGAGGCCCGTCCGGCGTCCGTCGCGCCGGTCGACGCCGCGGTCCACGCGTTCCGGGCCGGGTGCGGCTCCTCGGGGCTGGTCCAGAAGTCGCCCCGCGGTGCAGCGGTCGGGTCGTTGCCGGTGCCCGTGCTCGCGGTCCGCTCGCCGTCCACCCCGCGTCGGGCCAGGACCACGATGAGCCAGACGATCCCGCCGACGAGCACGATGCTCCACGCCGTGGCCAGGGTCGCCTCGAGCCAGTCGGGCATCCCCCAGGCGTCCGGGACCCCCTGCCACCAGAGGCCGCGGGCGGCGGGCACGAAGGTGAGCGCCACGAAGGCGCCGATCGCGATGAGCGCCGGGTCGAGGACCCCGCGGATCATCCGCTCGACGTGGATGCGTCCGGCGGTGTCGGGCAGCAGCGCCCAGCCGACGGCGTAGGCGAGGAAGACCGGCCCGCCCAGCAGCGCGACGACGATCGTCACGCCGCGGACCACGAGCGGGTCGAGCCCGGTGCGGCGGGCGACGGCACCGCACACGCCGGCGAGCCAGCGGTCGTCGGTGCGCGCGATGCCGAGGCCGCGGACCCAGTCGAAGAACCGGGTCGTCGAGTCGGCGCTGCCGGCGGCGGTGCCGGGAGCGGAGTCGTGCTGGTGATCGGTCATGGCCACCAGCATCCCGGCAGCGGTGCGTCGGCACCATCGGGGTTCCCCCTGACCGGTCCCTGATCCCGGCCCCGGACCCTGCTGCGACCGCCGTCCGGGTGCCAGGATTGCCCCATGGCCTCCGCGACGATGACGCGCCCGACCCCCAGGGTCGTCGGCGGGGTCTGCAGCGGGTTCGCGGCGCACACCGGGTTGCCGGTCGGGGCCGTCCGGCTCGCCACCGCGGTCCTGGTGGTCTGCGGTGGCGCCGGGCTGCTGCTCTACGCCTGGCTCTGGGCGACCGTGCCGAGCGCGGCCGTCGGGGCAGCCGCCGGACGTGCACCGCTCAAGTCCGTGCTGACCCCGGCCGCCGTCGTCGACCAGGACGAGACCACCGCGTCCGCCCGGCGTGCCCCGGTCGTCGAGATCCTGCTCGGCCTGGCCCTGCTCGCCGCCGCCGGCGCGGTGGTCGCAGCGCGGATGGGGATGGCAGTCCCCCTCGAGGTCGTCGTCCCCGGCGTCGTGGTCGTCACCGGCGCCGCACTCGCCTGGCGGCAGTTCGACGCACTCCGCAACGTCCGTACGGCCGGGTCCTCCGCCCTCGTCGTCCGGGCGCTCGGGGCCCTGGTGCTCGTCGTGCTCGGCATCCTGCTGTTCTTCACGACGAGCAGCCGTCCGAACGTCTGGACCGTGCTCACCGCCGCGGTCGCCGTCCTGGTCGGCGTCGCCGTCGTGGTCGCCCCGTGGGTGGTCCGGCTCGTCCGCGACCTCGCCGAGGAACGCGCCGCCCGCGTCCGCGACCTCGAGCGGGCCGAGTTCGCGGCGCACCTGCACGACTCGGTGCTGCAGACCCTCGCCCTCATCCAGCAGAAGGCCGAGCCGGGTTCGGACGCGGCACGGCTGGCGCGGGCGCAGGAGCGCGAACTGCGGTCCTGGCTCTTCACCGAGCGGGCGGAACCGGCGCGCGACCTCGGCACGCAGCTTCGGGACGCCGCCGTGGACATCGAGGCCGAGTACCCCGCCCGCATCGAGGTCATCGCGGTCGGACCCGCCCGCAGCGACCTGCCGGACGGGCTCGTCGCCGCCGCCCGCGAGGCGATGCTCAACGCCGCCCGGCACGCCGGTGGGACCGTGAGCGTGTACGCCGAGACCGCCGGTGACCGGGTCGAACTCAGCATCCGCGACCGCGGCCCGGGGTTCGACGTCGACTCCGTGCCCGCGGGCCGGTACGGCGTCCGCGAGTCGATCGTCGGCCGGATGCAGCGCCTCGGCGGCCACGCGACCATCGCGCCGGGGCCGGGCCGCACCGGCACCGAGGTCCGGCTGACGCTGCCGCTCGCACCCGCGGCCCAGGACGAGGAGCACGCATGACCGAGCCCGCCCCGTTGACCGTCGCGATCGTCGACGACCACTCCATCTTCCGAGCCGGCGTGCGCGCCGGGCTGCCACCGGGCCTCCAGGTCGTGGGTGAGGCGGCGACCGTCGACGAAGCCGTGACGCTCGTCGCGGCCACCCGCCCGCGCGTCGTCCTGCTCGACGTGCACCTGCCGGGCGGCGCCGGCGGCGGCGGTGCCGAGGTCATCACGCGGTCCGCACCGGGGAACCCGGACACCCGGTTCCTCGCGCTGAGCGTGTCGGACGCCGCCGACGACGTGGTGCGGGTCATCCGCGCCGGCGCCCGCGGGTACATCACGAAGAGCTCGTCGAGTGCCGAGGTCGCCGAGGCCGTGGCCCGCGTGGCGGACGGGGACGCGGTGTTCTCTCCGCGCCTGGCCGGCTTCGTGCTCGACGCGTTCGGGGCGGTCAGCGGCGAGACGGCGCAGCACGACGCCGAGCTGGACCGCCTGTCCGCCCGCGAGCAGGAGGTCATGCGGCTCATCGCGCGCGGGTACGCCTACAAGGAGGTCGCGACGGAGCTGTTCATCTCGGTGAAGACCGTCGAGACACACGTGTCGAAGGTCCTGCGGAAGCTCCAGCTGTCGAACCGGCACGAGCTGACCGCGTGGGCGCTGCAGCGCAAGCTGCTCTGAGCGCCCACGCCGGCGTCACTTCGCGCTGATCCTGGTGTACTTGTTCACCGCCCACGGCACGAAGACCACGAGCATCACGGCGATCCCGATCAGGACGGTCAGCACGGGGTGCTGCATCGTCCAGATGTCCGGTACCGGGGCGGACCCGACGTTGCCGAACAGCTCTCGCGCGGCCTGCACGAGCGACGACACCGGGTTCCACTCCGCGAACACGCGCAGCACCAGCGGCAGGGTGTCGCTCGGCACGAACGCGTTCGAGATGAACGTCAGCGGGAAGAGGATCATGAACGAGGCGTTGTTGATGACCTCGGGCGTCTTGACGCTCATGCCGAGCAGCGCCATGACCCAGCTGAACGCGTAGCTGAACAGCAGCAGCAGGGCGATGCCGGCCAGGAACTCGAGCGGCGACGAGTTCACCCGCCACCCGACCGCGAGCCCGGTGAGCATCATGATCGCCATCGAGATCGAGTTCAGGACGAGGTCGGAGTTCGTGCGCCCCACCAGCACGGCGGACGCCGACATCGGCAGCGTCCGGAACCGGTCGATCAGCCCCTCCTTCAGGTCCTGCGCCATCGCCGACCCGGAGAACGTCGCACCGAACACCACGGTCTGCGCGAAGATCCCCGCCATCAGGAACTGCGTGTAGTCGGTCCCCTGCACCTGGATGGCACCGCCGTAGACCTGGCTGAACAGCAGCACGAACATGATCGGCTGCAGCACGGCGAACACGAGCATGTCCGGCGACCGCTTGAGCTTGATGAGGTTCCGCTTGGTGACGGTCCAGCCGTCCTCGACCCAGACGGCGAGCGGCGAGGTGACGACGACGGGCAGCTGGCGGCCCGGCGCGAGGGACGTGGTGGTCATCGTGCCGTCTCCTTCTGCTTGGTCGCCGCGGGTTCACCGGCGTCGTCGTCCGTCGCGGCGTGTCCGGTCAGGCGGAGGAAGACGTCGTCGAGGGTCGGGCGTCGCATGCCGGCGTCGTGGAGTTCGATGCCGGCCTCGCCCAGGTCGGCGAGCACGCGCTGCAGGGCTGCCGGACCGGCCTCCACCGCGATGGCACGGGTGCGGCCGTCGCCCGAGGTCTCGACCTCGCCGACCCCGTACCGCCGCAGCACCGTGGTCGCCGCATCGCCGTCGGCCTCGTCGACCAGGGTCACGACCACCCGGTGCCCGCCGACCTGCGCCTTGAGCTGGTCCGCGGTGCCCTCGGCGATGACCGCGCCGTCGTCGATGACCGCGATGTCGTCGGCGAGCCGGTCGGCTTCTTCCAGGTACTGGGTGGTGAGGAGCACCGTCGCCCCCTCGGCCACGAGGTCCTCGATGATGCCCCAGAGCGCCAGACGGCTTCGGGGGTCGAGGCCGGTCGTCGGTTCGTCGAGGAACAGCACGCGCGGGTTCATCACCAGCGCCCCGGCGAGGTCGATGCGTCGCCGCATGCCGCCGGAGAAGCCCTTCACCGGACGGTCCCCCGCCTCGGACAGGTCGAAGACGTCGATGAGCTCCCGGGCACGATCGCGCGCTGTCCGGCGGCCCAGGTGGTAGAGCCGCCCGATCATCTCGAGGTTCTCGAACCCGGTCAGGTTCTCGTCGACCGCCGCGTACTGCCCGGACACCCCGATGGACCGCCGAGTGGCCTGCGGGTCGGCGATCACGTCGATGCCGTCGATCGTCGCGGTGCCCGAGTCGGGCGTGATGAGGGTGGTGAGCACCTTCACCACCGTGGTCTTGCCCGCGCCGTTCGGCCCGAGCAGCGCCTTCACGGTGCCCTGCGGCACCGACAGGTCGAGTCCGGCCAGCGCGTGCACCGGCCCGGACTTCGACTTGTAGGTCTTGGTCAGCCCGGAGGCTTCGATGATGGCCATGTCGCTCCTTCGTCGGACACGGTGGGTACCCGGGGGTCCGGTGGAGCGGCGGACGTCACTCAGACGTCGAAGTCACCACCACCGAAGTCGCTGAAGCCACCGCCGAAGTCGGATCCGCTGTCGCCCCAGCCCGCATTGTCGAAGCCGCCGCCGTCGGATGCGCCGCCGTCGGACGCCCCGGCATCGCCGGATTCAGCACCAGTGTCCTCCGAACCACCGTCACCCGCAGCGTCGGTACCGCCATCGAACGAACCGGGGTCCGGCAGGAACGCGCTCATGATCGCCGAACCGATGACGTAGCCGGCCACGGTCCCGAGGATCGAGGCGCCGATCATGCTGCCGAACGACGGACCGCCGCGCTGGCCGCCGAAGCGTCCGCCGCCACCGCCGACGCCGCCGAGCGAGCGCTCCATGAAGCCCGGCTGGCGGATCTCGGAGCGGGTCGCCGACTGGGCGAGCGAGCGGGGGTCGTCGCCACGGGGCGCCTCACCGGGAGGCGCGGTCCGGGTGAACTCGTCGTAGACCATGCGGCGCTGCTCGTCGGTCAGCTTGGCGAAGGCCTCGGCGTGGACCTCCTCGATGCGCTCCGGCGGTGCCGTGCGGAGCAGGTAGCGGTAGCGCTCGACCGCACGTTCGTCGTCGGTCGTCGCGCCCTGCTGCTGCGTCGGCGCACCGCCCCACTGCGGGACGCCGTACTGGTCGCCTGCGCCCTGCGGTGCGGACGGCGCCGGCTGCTGGTAGGACTGCTGGCCGTACCGGTAGCCCTGCTGCTGCGGCGGCTGCCCCCACTGGTTCTGCTGTGCGTCAGCGGATCGGTCACGCTCCGGACGTCCGAGCAGGCGGTCGAGGAATCCCATGGTCGATGCTCCTTCGGGTGCACGGCGGGCCCGGTCGGACCCGTCGTGGACTGCAACACTACGAACCCCCGGCGTCGGATGACTGAGCGCCCGCTCAGAGTCGGCCGGGAGGCGCGTGCCGGGCTGGCACCGCGCCCCAGTCCGCACCGTGCCCACCTGCACACCCCGTGCGCGGTTCCCAGCCCCGTGCGCGCTTGCAGCGCCGCACCCGGCAGCCAACCCCGCACCGGATCGCCGACTCCGCACCGTGCGCACCACCCACCGGCCGGGAGGCGCGTGCCGGGCTGGCACCGCGCCTCCAGTCCGCACCGTGCGCACCTGCGCACCCCGTGCGCGGTTCCCAGCACCGTGCACGCTTGCAGCACCGCACCCAGCAGCCAACCCCGCACCGCATCGCAGACCCAGCACCGTGCTCACCCCGCGGCGAGCGCCGCCGTCCACACCGCGTGCAGCTCATCCGCGGCCCCCGGGTGCGCCACGAGGAACGGCTCCCCCACGGGCGGGAAGCCCTCGACGGGGCCGGACCGCGTCAGCACGACGCCCCCGGCCTCGTGCACGAGCAGAACCGCGGCACCGTGGTCGACCGGGTTGAACGCCGAGACGCAGCCGCCGATCCCCCGCCCGGCCGCGACCTGCGCGATCGTCAACGTGCCCGATCCCTGCACCCGGAGCGTGCACGACCGGTCGGCCAGGGCGTCGAGGAACGCCCCGAACCCCGGCCACGGGCGGTGTCCGTCGAGCTCGGTGCCGACGACGGCGCCGGCGAGCGGACGGGGTGTGTCGTCGAGTCGGAGCTGGCGGTCGCGCAGGGTGGCGCCGCGGCCGCGTCGGGCCTCGAGCACCTCGCCGCGCCAGGGGTCCGCGACGACCCCGACGAGCGGACGGCCGCCACGGGTCAGGCAGAGCGACATCGAGGTCCAGGGCACACCGTTCGCCAGGTTGGTGGTGCCGTCGACGGGGTCGAGGAACCAGCGGTGGCGGTCGCCGGGGGCCTCGCCGTACTCCTCGCCGGTGAACCCGTGCGTCGGGAACACCATCCGCACGCGGGAGCGGACGTGCTGCTCCACCAGGCGGTCGACGTCGGTGACCAGGTCGGCGGGGTTCGCCTTGGTGTGGACCTCGCTGACCGGGTGCTCACGCGTGTAGGCGATGACCTCGTGGGCGATGCGGTGGGCCAGGGCCTGGGCGCGCGAGGCGACCTCGGTCTCGGTGGGCTCGCGGTCGCGCTCGGGCCAGCCGTCGCGCTCGGCCGCCGACAGGGCTGCCCCGATGGACCCGACGTCGTTGGTGGTGATCGAGTCGACACCGAGCCGGGCTGCCCAGATCGCGGGCTCGACGTCGTCGATGGTCCAGACGGCGACGCGCAGACCCAGGGCGTGCGCGACCTCGACGGTGCGCGGGGTGAGGAACGCGACGTCGAGGTTGAGCGTCGACGGCTCGAGCGCCTCGAGGTCCGCCGACACGGGCGGGTCGAGCGACTCCCACGCCAGCCAGACGTCGGCGTCGGGCAGCACGGAGCGGACGGCCGCCATCGCGGCCGGTGCCCCGCACCAGGCCACCGCGGTGGAGCCGGTGAAGCCCGCGACGGTGCGGGCCGCGACCAGGGCGTCCTCGGCGTCGGTCAGGTCGACGAGCAGGGTCGACCGGCAGCCGTCGAGGCGTTCGAGCGCGCCGTCGAGCCGCGGGATCCGGTCGAGACCGTTGCCGAGCCGGGCGACGTCGCACCAGTCGACGTCGGACACCCGGCGGGCGTCGCCCCACATCCGGCCGAGGGTCTCGTCGTGCAGCAGGACGGCGACACCGTCGGCGGTGCGGCGGACGTCGACCTCGATCACCTCGGCGCCGAGCGCCTCGGCGACCGCGATGGCGGGCAGGGTGTTCTCACGCCGGACGCGCGGCGCACCGCGGTGGGCGACGAGGCGTGGCGGACGCACGCCGGGCCTCCCGTCCGGGCTGGTGGCGACCACACGGTCGACCGCAGCCGCAGCGGAGACCGCCGACGTCGGGACCCCGGCGCTCATCGGGCGACCTCGAGCAGCACGCCGTCGCGGTGGACGAGCACCTCGCCCAGGCGCACCCCGGTCTCGGTGCCGACCGCCGGTGGTGGCCCGGTGACGTAGGCACGGAGCTCCGCGCCGTCGGTGCTGAGCACGACCTCGGCGAAGTGCCCGCGCATGAGCACCCGCGCGACCGTCGCGCGGATGGGCGAGTCGTCGGTGAGCGCGACCTGCTCGGGGCGGACCAGCACCGTGTCGGCCGCCGTCGGGCTGACCGAGGTGCCGGCGAGGAACCGGCCGGTGACGACGCTCGTCGACCCGATGAACGACGCGACGAAGCTCGTGGCGGGGCGGGCGTAGAGCTCGGTCGGGGTCGCGATCTGCTCGATGCGGCCGTCGTGCATGACGGCGATCCGGTCGGAGATGCTGAGCGCTTCGTCCTGGTCGTGCGTCACGATCACGGTCGTGATGCCGAGGCGCTGCTGGATGCGGCGGATCTCGTCGCGGACGCTCACGCGGAGCTTCGCGTCGAGGTTCGACAGCGGTTCGTCGAGGAGCAGGACGTCCGGCTCCTGCACGATGGCGCGGGCCAGGGCCACGCGCTGCTGCTCACCGCCCGAGATCGCGGTCGGCTTCGAGCCGGCGTGGTGGCTGAGGCCGACGAGCTCGAGCGCGTCGCGCACCCGCTCGGCGACCCGCGCCTTCGGCACCCGTCGGGTCCGCAGCGGGAACGCGACGTTCTGCGTCACCGTCATGTGCGGCCAGAGCGCGTAGTTCTGGAACACCATCGCGCTCGGCCGGCGCTCCGGACCGAGCGACGTGACGTCGCGGTCCCCCATGGTCACGACGCCGCCGTCGGCGGGCAGGAACCCCGCCACCATGCGGAGCGTCGTGGTCTTGCCGCAGCCGGACGGCCCGAGGAGCGAGACGAGCTCGCCCTTCGCGACGTCGAGGTCGATGCCGGCGACGACGTCGCGCCCGCCGAGCGTCTTGCGCAGTCCGCGGATGGTGAGGCCGCCGGAGCGGGTCCGGTCCGTCGTGCTGCCGTCGGCCTGGAGGCCCGGTGCGCGTTCCGCGACGAGCGTTGCATCCGTCATCTGGTCGCCTTTCGTGCTGGTGTGGGTCATCGGATCTGGAAGCCATCTGCCAGTCGGCCGCCCATGATGTGCTTCCGGGCGAGCAGCAGCAGGACCACGGACGGGATGCTCAGCGCGATCGCGAACACCGCCGAGACCTGGCGTGGGGAGTTCAGGACGAGCGAGTACATCGCCGTCGGCATCGTCATGTACGTCGGGGCGCCGACCAGGTACGTGCCCTGCGCCTCGTCGAAGGACGCCAGGAACGACATCACCATCGCGACGAGGATCCCGGGCCAGGCGATCGGGAACGTCACCTTCCAGAAGGTGCGCCAGCGGCTGGCCCCGGCGTCGCGGGCGGCTTCCTCGAGGGACCGCGGCACGGCCGAGAAGGCAGCGGCGGGCAGCCACGTCATGAAGACGACGCAGCCCAGGACGTGCACGATCAGGATGCCGGTGACCGTGTTCATGAGGTTCAGCGCGGTGAACATCGCCGACATCGTGACGAAGAGGCCCATCTTCGGGAACGCGTTCGTGGCGAACAGCCCGACGAGCACGAGGCGCCGCCCAGGGAACTCGATGCGGCTGATCGCCCACGCGGCGGGCAGGCAGACCACCGCGGCGATGAGGACCGTGAGCGGGGCGAGGACGAGCGAGTTCTGCACCGCGACGGCCAGGCTGCGGTCCTCGAACACGGTGCCCCACCACTGCAGGGTCCAGCCGTCGGGCAGCAGGTTCGGGTAGGTCCACGTCGTGGCGAAGGCCCGGGCGGCCAGCCAGACGAGCGGCCCGAGGATGAACACGGCCAGCACGATCGCCGTCGCCCAGACGAGGGCGTTGCCGGTCAGACGCTTGATCACTGCTGCTCCTGACGCTTCTTGTCGAGCTCGCCCGCGTTCGAGCGGACCGTCGAGCGGAGGTAGAAGACGCTCGCGGCCGCGGCGAACGCGAACACGATGAACGCCATCGCCGTCGATTGCTGCGGACGGTTGTAGGCCTGGAAGTACTTCGAGATGTCGACGCCGAGCATCGTCGGCGCGTTCGGACCGGTGAAGTACGGCACGGTGAACGAACCGAGCACACCGATCACGGTGAACGTCGTCGCGATGACGAGCGGGGTCGCGGCCATCGGCAGGAGCACCTGCCAGACGACGCGCCAGGTGCTCGCCCCGGCGTCCTTCGCGGCCTCGACCAGGGCGTCCGGTGTGCCCTGCAGCGCCCCGGCGATCATGAGCACCGCGAACGGCAGGCTGGTCCAGACGCTGCCGAACACCACGGCGACGAGGGTGTAGCCCCACACCGGGACGTCGAGGCCGAACTGCGCACCGAGGCTCCGGAGGAACCCCTGCGCGTCGGTGAAGGTCAGGATCGACCAACTCGCGATGACCACCGGCACGAAGATCGGCACCACGGCCAGGACGCTGAGGGTCTTGCCGAGGAAGCCTCCGCGGAGCCGCAGGATCACCGCGACGACGACGGCGAGCCCCACCGTCAGGCCGGTCGACAGTGCCGTCACCCCGAGCGTCGCGACCAGGTCACGCAGGAACGTGGCGTTGCCGAGCAGGGTCGCGTAGACCGCGAACGAGAAGCCGCGCACGGTGTCGCCGCCGATGTCGGCGAGCGCCTGGTTCAGGCCGCCGGTGAACCCGAGGCTGAACAGGGCGGCGTTCACCACCGGGACGCCGACGAACAGGACGACGACCAGCACCGGGGCGGCGACGAGGGCGAGGCCCTGCCAGCGCCGGCGGCGGGCCAGCCGCTCCTGCGCCGTGCGCCCGCTGGCGGGGTGCGCCGGGCCCTGGGCGTGGGGCGGGACGGGCGGGAGGCCCCTGGCGGAGTCGCCACGGGCCTCCCGGCCGGTTGCCGGGCCGTCCTGGACGGTCTGGGTCACTGCGGGACCTTCGCGTCCCACGCCGCGTTCATGTCGGCGGCGAAGTCGCTCTGGAACCCGAGGCGGAGCTGCGAGGGGTTCGCGTCGGCGAACTGCTCGGCGACCGACGCCGGCAGGCTGTCGAGCGGGATCACCGGGTAGCCGGAGACGGCGCTCGCGACGAGCTGCTGCCCCTTCGCGCTGAGCACGAAGTCGGCGAGCTTCTCGGCTGCCGCCTTCTTGGCCTTCGGCTCGGTCTTGGGGATGCCGAGGAAGCTCGCGCTGCCGGTGAACGACGGGTCGTCGATCTGCACGGCCTTGACGGTCTCCGGGATGATGCCGGTCTTCTGCGACGTGATGAACTGGTCGCTCCAGACCGGGGCCATCGCGATCTGGCCACTGCCGAGCAGCTGCACGACCTGGTCGTTGCCGTTCGGGTAGACGCCCTTCTGGTACGTCGACGGGCCGAGGTCCTTCAGGGCCGCGAAGCCCTTGTCCCACTTGGACTCGAGCGACTTGTCGTACTTCGTCTGCATCGTCTCCTGCTCGGCGGGCGTCAGGTACTTCGCGAGCACCGTGGCCACGAACGAACCACCCGAACCGCCGGACGACGGGGAGTTGTAGGCGAACTCGCCCGGGTTGGCCTTGATCCAGGAGAGCAGGTCGTCGAGGGTCTTCGGCGGGTCCGTGACCTTCTTCGCGTCGTACGCCAGCAGCACGCTCGAGGCGCGGTACGGGATGGCGCTGTCGCCGCCCTGCTGCTTCGTGGCGTCCGGGACGTCCTTCAGGTTCGGGATCGTGCTGTCGCTGACCGGTGCCATCAGCCCGGCCTTGCCGGCGGTGGTGACGAAGCCGGCGTCGACGAGGTCGTACGCGACGGACTTGCCGGCCTTGACCGCGGTGGCGAGGTTCGCCTGGGTCTGGGCGTCGTGCTCGCCGTGCAGGTCAATGCTCGTGCTGACGTGGATCTTCGGGTTCGCCTTCTCGAAAGCGGGGATGAGCGACTTGTCCCAGAGGTCCTGGACGTTGGTGTCGCCGCTGATGAACACGGTGAGGTCGGTGGTGCCGTCGGTGTCGGAGGCGTTCGAGGCGTTGGCGCTCTGGACGCAGCCGGAGAGTGCGACGGTCGCGGCTGCCGCGATGGCGAGGCCGGCGAGGACTCGGGTCTTCACGTGGGTTCTCCCTGTTCCGTGGTGCGTGGGGTGTGCGGGGTGGGGGCGTGCGGGTGTGCGGGGTTCGTGCGGGCGGTGTGGGAACGTTCCCGCGCCGGGGTCGAGTGTGGCGCTGCCGGGTGAACTCCGGGTGCCGCCGGCGTCGCCGCCGGGTGAACTCCGGGTGCGGTGCTCGCTCTGGTGCGAGGTTCCGTACTCCGTGCCCGCCCTGGAGCCCTGCACCGAGTACGGAACCTCGCACCGTTCGCGCCGCCCCTCGCACCGTGCGAGGTCACCGTGACATCGGTACCCGGGCATTCCGGAGCTTCGCGCGGAACGCGGACTCGTCCCACACGTCCTTCCAGCCGTACCGGATCACACCGCGCACCTCGGGGAAGGAGCGCAAGCGGTCCTCGCGGTACTTCTCCGCGATGACGACGTCCTCCGCCGACCGCCCTCCGCGCAGCGCTGCATCGCGGTACTTCACCTCACCGTCGAACTCGATCACCACGCCCTGGTCCGGGAGCCAGAAGTCCACGACGATGTCCGGCTCGCCCGGGGTGGTGAAGCGTCGTTGCAGCACCGGGGTGGGAGCGCCGTACTCGTCCAGGCGGACCCGGACCAGCGACTCCCCCACCGAGTCAGCGGCTGGGTCCGCGAAACCGACGGACCGCAGGGCACGGCGCCGGCCCTTCCGTCCCCGCCGCGCGACCCCGTCCAGGACGGCGTCGCGGTCCGCGCCGAGGGCGAGGAGCCGGTCGAGGGCCACCACCGCTTCCGTCATCGGCAAGGTCATGGCGAGGTCCACGGCCGTCCTGTCGAACCCCGTCAGCGTCAGGTCGTCCGCGCGGAACCGCCACGTGCCCGCCATCGACGGGTCGAAGTCGGCGTGCACGACGAACGTCGCGTTGGTCGTCCGCGCATCGCGCCCGGGGCTGGTCAGGTGGACTCGTTCCGGCCACCGGCCCACGTGCGGCACACCGATGACCGCTGCCGCCGACAGGTGCGACACGACGAAGCGAGGTCTGATCCGGTCGACGAGTGATCGCACGAGCACGTGGTGCCGCTGCTCGGGGCGGAGGCCCTTCCACCGCTCGGCGTCCGCGTACCGGCCGTGCGCGATGCGGACCAGTTCCCCAGCGCGGGCCCGGACCCGGATCGCCGCGGCCTCGTCCGGCCGTGACTCGTGCGCGACGAGGACCGTGCAGTCGGGGACGGCGGGGAAACGGGGATGAGCAGCCATGCATCGGATGCTGGCGGACACCCGCACGGTGCGAGTGCGGCCGGATCAGGCTGTGGACAGCGGCGTCCATCCACAGTCGCGAGCGGATGAATCAGCAGCTGCGAGAATGAGCGGGTGAACGCACGCACCTGGGGTTGGCTCGCAGCCGTCATCGACGTCGTCCTCATCGTCGTCTTCGCGCTGGTCGGGCGCTCGTCGCACGGTGAGGCCAACACAGCGCTGGCGCTCTGGACCACCGCCTACCCGTTCCTGGCGGGTTGGGCGATCGGGTACGTGACGAGCGGTGCCTGGGCTCGACCGCTGCGCTTCTGGCCGACCGGTGTCGTGGTCTGGGTCCTCACGGTCTTCGTCGGTCTGGCCATCCGCGTCGCCACCGGGCAGGGGGACGTCGACGGCAACCCGCTGCCGATCTCGTTCGTCATCGTCGCGACGATCGTGCTCGGGGTGTTCCTGCTTGGCTGGCGCGCGATCGCCCGCGGTGTGCTCCGGTTCACCGCGTCGCGGTCGCGACGGGACGCCGCAGCGTCCGACGCGTGAACGGCAGCCGCGGTTCCCAACCGACGATCCTCGACGTCGCCGCACGTGCGGGGGTCTCGAAGTCGGCGGTGAGCCGCGTGCTCTCCGGGACCGGACGGTTCTCGGACGAGACCCGCGAGCGCGTCGAACGCGCGGCAGCCGAGCTCGGGTACGTCGCGAACGCGATGGCTCGCGGGCTGGTCAGCGGTCGCACGAACACGATCGGGATGCTCGTCCGTGATGCATCGTCGATGGTCTACACCGCACTGCACGCCGTGATGGAGCGCCGCGCGTCGGAGCTCGGCTACCGCGTCGTCACCACGACGGGCGTCGGTCGTGTCGAGGACGAGAAGTCCGCCCTCGCCGCACTCGTGTCCATGCGCGTCGACGGGCTCGTCGTGTGCAGCGGCCTGATGCCGTCCGCCGACATCGCCGAGTTCGCGCCCCGCATCGCCACCGTCGTCGCGGGTCGGCCCGAGCTGCACCCGGCGCTCTCGAGCGTCTACTGCGACGAGGTCGACGGTGGGGCTTCCATCGCGGACGCCGTCGCCGATGCCGGCCACACCACGGCCGCGGTGTTCACGGTCCCGCTCGACAACGCGATCACGCAGCACGCGCGGTCGTCGGCGATGCTCGAGCGGCTTCGAGCACGTGGTGTCCGGGTGATCGACATCGACGCGAGCTTCGTGCGGCCACCCGACGACCTCGCCGCCGACCTGGTGGACGCCGTGCAGGAGTCGGGCGTGACCGCGGTGATGTGCCCGACCGACCGGCTCATGCTCGACGTGTGCGAAGCGCTCGCCCGCCGCGGTGTCGAGGTCCCGCGCGACCTCTCCGTCACCGGGTTCGACGGCGTCTACCCGCTGGCGAGCGACTGGATCGGCTTCACGACACTCGAGCAACCGATCGAGCGCATCGGCCGCGAGGCCATTGACCTCGTCATCGGCCGCATCGACGACCCCACGCGCCCGGTCGAGCACCGCTCACTGCGCGGCACCGTGATCCCCGGCCGCACCCTGCTCCCCCGCTGACGCCGATCCCCCGACCTCGCACCGTGCGAGGAGCCGTGCGAACGGTGCGAGGTTCTGTACTCGGTGCGGCCGGACGGCCCTCGCACCGAGTACGGAACCTCGCACCGAACGCACCCGCGCCCGCGCCCGCGCCTAGAACAGCCCGCTGCGCGGCCCGTCCTCGGGCCCGTCGAACCCGCGGAACATGTCCGACACCAGCGCCTCGATCTGCGGCTCCACCAGGCGTTCCACGGCCTCGGCGATCCGCGGCCGGTGGTCGATGAGCGCCAGGCACACCGCGGTACCGGTCGACCGCGCGCACTCGTCGGACAGCGCGATCTCGTGCCGGAGCGCAGCCTTCGCCTCGTCGGACAGCGGCTCGCGCGGCGTCTGCTCCCCCGCACCGGTGCCGGCCAGCTCGCCGAGGGTGAACAGGAACGGCGACCCCGGCGACGGCTCGGGGTCCACGTCGAGGCCCTGGAACTCCGGCGACAACCCCTCGGCCGGCTGGTACCCGGCGTGCCGCTTCCGTGCCGCCGCCCGCTCCAGTTCCCGCTGCAGCAGCGGCAGGTTCTTCGCCGTGTAGCCGTCGACGGCGTCCTCGACGATGGTCGAGATCCGCCCGATCAGCGCGTGCTGGACGGCGTGCGGCACGTCGGGTCCGAACCCGGCGGCCGCGGCGATCGGGGACCCGGTGCACTTCCGGCAGATGCGCGTGCGCGGGCGGGCGGTCCCGATCTGCCAGCGCGGCAGCCAGCGCAGCCACAGGTCGACCGCGCCCCGCACGCGACCGTCGATGCCGTCCATCCCTCAACAGTAGGCCTGGAGGCGCGGATCACCCCCGGCACACCGCGCCGGTCGGGCAATCCGCCGGTTCTCAGGCCTGTGGTTCCGTCACGAAGTCGATCAGCTCCTCGACACGGCCGAGCAGCTCCGGCTCGAGGTCGGCGAAGGTGCGCACCTGCCCGAGGATCCGCTGCCATGCCCTGGCGATGTCGGCCTGCTCGGCGTGCGGCCAGCCGAGTGCCTGGCAGATGCCCGCCTTCCACTCGATCGAGCGCGGGATCGTCGGCCACGCCCGCAGCCCGACCCGCGCCGGCTTGACCGACTGCCAGACGTCGACGAACGGGTGCCCGACGACGAGCACGTGCGCGCCCCACTTGCCACGCATCACGGCGTCGGCGAAGCGGGACTCCTTCGACCCGGGCACCAGGTGGTCGACCAGGACCCCGACCCGGCGCTCCCGCGTCGGCTGGAACTCGTCGAGCACGGCGGCCAGGTTGTCGACGCCGGAGAGTTCCTCGACCACGACGCCCTCGACGCGCAGGTCGGCGCCCCACACCTTCTCGACGAGTTCCGCGTCGTGCTTGCCCTCGACCATGATGCGGCTGGGGAGCGCCACCCGAGCACGCTGCGACTCCACGGCGAACGATCCGGACGCGGTGCGGAGGCGACCACCGTCGGACGCCTGCCGCACGGCGGGCGCGCCCCCGGGCCTCCAGTCCGAATGAACGGAACCCAGCGAACCCGGCGAGCCGGCAGCGGCTGCGGCAGACCGCCCGACCGGCGCCAACGGCCGCCCCAGCGTCACCAGCTCACCCTCGAGCAGGAACTGCCCGGTGAAGGGGAAGGAGCGCGTGCGGCCCTTCCAGTCCTCGAGCGCGATGTTGCCGGCCTCGAGTCCCACCACGGCACCGGCCCACCCGGAGTCCGGGTCCTCGAGCACCATGTCCCGTTCGAGCGGCACCTGCCGCACCTTCTTCACCCCGCGCGAGCGCCAGTCCCCCGAGAGCACATCGCCGCCGTACCGGTCGTCGTCCACCCGCACGAGGGTACTGTCGACGACGGCCCGGACGACGTCGACCGCGCCGGTTCCCCATCATCTCGACGGAAGGCCCGCCCGTGCGCGCAGCGATCATCCACGCCCCGAACGACATCCGCGTCGAGGAGCGCGACCGACCCGGGCTGCTGTCCGGAAAGGACGTCGTCGTCAAGGTCCTCGCGGCCTGTGTCTGCGGATCGGACCTCTGGCCCTACCGCGGCGTCACCGAGACGAAGCAGCCGCGGCCGATCGGACACGAGCTCGTCGGCGAGGTCGTCGCCGTCGGTGACGACGTCACCGGCCTGCACGAGGGCGACTTCGTCATCTCCCCCTTCACCATGAACGACGGCACCTGCCAGGCCTGCCGCAACGGCATGACCACCGGCTGCGACCACCTGTCCGGGTTCGGCAGCACGGACGCGTACGGCGACCCCGTCGGCGGCGCACAGGCCGAGTACGTGCGGATCCCGGACGCCGACGCCACGCTCGTCGCGGTCCCCGGTCCGGTCGACCGGGCCCTGGTGCCGTCGCTGCTCACCCTGTCCGACGTCTTCTCGACCGGCCACCACGCCGCGGTGTCGGCAGCGGTCGGCCCCGGCAAGACCGTCGTCGTGGTCGGCGACGGGGCAGTCGGCCTGTCCGCCGTGCTCGCCTCGAAGCGGCTCGGGGCGGAGCGCATCATCGCGATGAGCCGCCACGCCGACCGGCAGGCACTCGCCCGCGAGTTCGGTGCCACCGACATCGTGGCGGAGCGCGGCGACGAGGGCGTCGCGGCGGTCCGCGCGCTGCTCGGCGGCGACCTGGCCGACTGCGGGGTCGAGGCCGTCGGCACCGAGGAGAGCATGGACCAGGCGCTGCACTCGGTGCGCCCCGGTGGCAACGTCGGCTTCGTCGGGGTCCCGCACGGGGTGCCGACCATCGGCACGCGCTACCTGTTCGACACGAACATCGCCATCGCGGGCGGCATGGCCCCGGCCCGGAAGTACATCCCCGAGCTGCTGCCCGACGTGCTGTCCGGCGCGATCGACCCCGGTCGCGTCTTCGACCTCGAGCTGCCGCTCGACGAGGCCGCCGAGGCCTACCGCGCGATGGACGAGCGCCGGGCCATCAAGGTGCTGCTGCGCCCGTAGCGGCGCGCGTCGTGGACGCACCGGCAGACGGACG
>NZ_MJGT01000060.1:0-48977 GCF_001864975.1 Curtobacterium sp. MMLR14_002 | reverse complement strand
GGGCCTCCCGTCCGTCAGGGGGTCGCGTCGCGACGCCCGGTCCTTCCCTACTTGAGGGCCGCCAGGAAGCGGTCGGTCCAGGCGAGGGCCGTGGTGCCGGCCACCGAGCTGCAGGTGGGTGACGCGGTGCTCTGCGCCGTCGGGCAGGGGGTGTCGCGGTCGAGCGACCAGGTGTGCACGCCCGCGAGCCCGTGGGACTTGGCGTACGCGGCGACGGTGTCGGCATCCGCGAGGGTGAAGACCTCGTCAGAGGTGTCGTTGACGCCGATCATCGGGGTGACCTCGATCTTCGACGAGGCGATCCCGTAGGTGTGCTGCAGGTTCGTGACCGCCTGGATCGTGGACTGCCCCATCTGACACGTCGACCCGACGATCACGCAGTTGGCCGTGGTCGCGCGTCCGAAGTCCATCGTCATGAGGTTGATCGTGTAGTTCGTGAGCGCCGAGGCCTTGATCGCCTTGACGGTGGCGTCGCCGGTGCTGTTCAGTCCACCGAACGAGCCGTCGGACGCCGCCAGCGTGGCGAGCGTGAACGAGAAGCGCAGGCCGGGGTACTTCGCTTGTGCCAGGGCCGCTGCGCTCACCAGGTTCTGCACGTCCGCGGCCGACTGCCCGCTCTCGATGTCGAAGTCGACGCCGATCATGTGCGGCGAAGCGTAGCGGGCGATGAAGGACTGCAGTGCGGTGCCGGAACACTTGAACGAGCCTGCGGCGCCACCGGTGCTGACGATGTAGTTCACGCCGGCAGCGTCGAGCTTCGCGATGTTGGCGCTGGCGAACGCATCGGCGGCCACCCCGCCCCAGTTCTCGCTGCCGCAGGTACCGGTGGCGAAGGCGAGCGTGATGGCCTTGAGGCCGGGCTCCCGCGTCGACACGAGGCTGTTGCTCGACCCGACGACCGGGATCCGCGTGCCGGTGACCGCGGTGTTCATGACGTTCGTGTTCCAGTCGAGGTTCACGGTGATGTCCTTGTACGGGCTGAAGACCAGACCGCTCGCGGTGCCGGTGCTGCCGTTGCCGGGCGTGGTGGTCCCACCGCCGCCAGGGGTGGTGGTCCCGCCGCCGGTGCCGCCACCGGTGCAGGTGCCGGACGACGTCCACGGCTGGCCGCTGCCGGTCGCACCGGAGTGGGTTGCCGGTTCGTCGCCCTGGGTCCACCAGTTCGCGGTGTAGTTCGAACCGTTCTCGCTGACGGTGGCTCCGCCGTTGTAGGCGGTGCCGGCGCTCCAGGCGGTCGCGCAGGTCGTCGCGGCGAGGGCTGGCGCCGCTGTGAGCGAGCCCCCTGCGACGATGACGGCGGCGATGGTGGCCACGAGGCCCGATCGCACGCGGGTGTTCTGGTTCACACGGTTCTCCTGTCCTCGGTCGGACGTCGTCGTCCGGCGGGTGGAGCCCTCACGTCACATTCCGCAAGGGCATTGTGTAATGCCCTTGCATAATGCGCCGGGGTAGAACGCCCTGTCCATGAACGAACGCACAGGATGCGCCGAACGGACCAGGGGAGTCAGGTCAGTCGAGGGTGGCGACGATCGTGTAGGTGGTCGGGATCCGGTCGCGGTCGTGATCCGGCCAGGCCCACGAGCCGGTGTCGGTCTCGACCATGCGGGAGCTGAAGCGCCACGGCAGGGTCCGGCCCTCGTCGAGTCGTCGGAGCCGCAGCCCGGCACCGAGCAGGGCGTTCACGATCTCGGACAGCGGGTGCGGCCACTCGAAGGTGCGGGTGTTCGCCACCGTGCCGTCACCGGCGTAGGTGCCGGCGTCGTCCCACTGCTGCGCGGTGCCGTCCGGGAAGTACCGGTACCGGGTGACGAGCTCGTCGGCGTCCTCGTCGAGGGCGTACAGCGCCGGGTGTCCGTCGCGGATGAAGAACACCCCGCCGGGGCGGAGCAGGCCGGCGACCTGCGCAGCCCAGCGGTCGAGGTCGGGGAGCCAGCAGATCGTGCCGATGCTCGTGTACACGACGTCGAAGTCACCGGTGACGGCGGCCCGGGCATCGAGGACGTCGGTCTCGACCCAGGTGACGTCGAGCCCGAGGCGCGATGCGAGTCCGGCGGCCGAGGCGAGGGCGGCGGGGGAGAAGTCGACACCGGTCAGTCGGGCACCCTCGCGGGCGAGCGACACCGTGTCGGTGCCGATGTGGCACTGCAGGTGACAGACGTCGAGGCCCGTGAGCGAGCCGTTCGGCAACCAGGGCGTCAGGGCCGGCAGGTCCGCGCGGACGACGTCCGAGCGGTGGCCGGGGTCGGCGAGGGCGTCGATCGCGTAGGCACCCTCGTGGATCGGCACCCGGTCGTCCCAGTTCGCGCGATTGGTGGCGCGTGCGTGGTCCCAGTCGACATCGACGTGATCGGTGCTCATGACCTCGAGCCTAGGACAGTGACAACCCGAGCTTCCGGCCGGCGAGCCCGCGTCCCATCGTGGTGATCCGGTCGGCGATCGCCGTCAGGGCCACGGCGGACGGGTCCTCCGGGGCACCGAGCACCACGGGCACGCCTGCGTCACCGCCCTCGCGCAGCGGCACGGACAGCGGCACGCTGCCGAGCACCGGGACGGGGGTGTCCTGCCCGCGGGACAGCCGTGCGGCGGTCTCGGCGCCACCACCCTCGCCGAACAGGTGCAGCACCGAGCCGTCGGGCTGCACGAGCCCCGCCATGTTCTCGACCACGCCGATGACCCGCTGTCCGGTCTGCCGGGCGACGATCCCGCTGCGCTCGGCGACGTCGGCCGCGGCGGCCTGCGGAGTCGTGACCACCAGGACCTCGGCGTGCGGCAGCAGCTGCCCCACCGAGATCGCGACGTCGCCGGTTCCCGGGGGCAGGTCGAGCAGCAGGACGTCGAGGTCGCCGAAGAACACGTCCGTCAGGAACTGGTTCACGGTGCGGTGCAGCATCGGTCCGCGCCACGACACCGCGGTCGAGACGTCGTCGACGAACATGCCGATCGACACGACCTTCACGTCGTGCGCCACCGGCGGCAGGATCATGCTGTCCACGCGGGTCGGGCGGGGTGCGACCCCGTGCTCGTCGGTCAGACCCATCAGGCCGGGGACGCTGAAGCCGTGCACGTCGACGTCGACGACCCCGACCCGCAGGCCCCGGCGGGCGAGCGCGACGGCGAGGTTCACGGTGACCGTGGACTTGCCGACGCCACCCTTGCCGCTCGTGACGGCGATGACGCGCGTGAGCGAGTCCGCGGTGAACTGGACGCCCTTGGGGCGGCCGGCGCGCAGCCGCTCGGTCAGCGCGGCACGAGTGGCCGGGTCCATCACGGACACGTCGACCTCGACGGCGGCGACCCCCGGGACGGACCCGGCGGCGACGCGGACGTCGCGCTCGATGGTGTCGGCGGCGGGGCACCCCACGATCGTGAGCTGCAGGTCGACGCGCACCGCGCCTCCTGGCTGCACGTCGACACCACGGATCATGTCGAGCTCCGTGACGGGGCGGCGGATCTCCGGGTCGATGACGCGGCCGAGCGCGGCGAGGACCGCCGTGCCGAGCTGATCGTCGGTGGGGACGGCGTCAGCCACGGGTGGAGCTGTCGTGTTCGTCCGCGTAGCCGGCCTCGTCGGCGTCGCGCCGGTCGAGCTCCTCGAGCAGGGAGCGGAGCTCGGCGCGGATGAAGTCCTTCGACGCCATGTCCCGCATCGCCAGGCGCAGGGCCACGACCTCGCGGGCCAGGTACTCGGTGTCGGCCAGGTTGCGTTCGGCGCGCTGGCGGTCCTGCTCGAACTGCACGCGGTCGCGGTCGTCCTGCCTGTTCTGCGCGAGCAGGATCAGCGGGGCGGCGTACGAGGCCTGCAGCGAGAGCACGAGCGTCAGAGCCGTGAAGCCGATGGCCGCCGAGTCGAACTGCCACGGCTTCGGCGCCAGGGTGTTGTAGCCCATCCAGACCACGCAGAACAGCGTGAGGCCGATGAGGAACCACGGCGTGCCCATGCCGCGGGCGATGCCCTCGGTCGCACGACCGAAGGTGTCCCCGCGACCACGGCGGCGGCTGGGGAGCACACGCGTGCGCATGCCCTTCGGGGAGTCGAGCCGGACCTCTTGGCGGTCACGGTCGCGACGGTTGTCATCCGTTCGGGCCACGGGTGGTCCTCCTTCCCGTCGTCACGGGTGTCCTGCGCGGGCGTTGGCGTGGAAGCGGTGAGGGTTCCCCCTCGCCCTGACTTCGCCAGTCGTCCGGCAGGACGTGGTCGAGGACATCGTCGATCGTCACCACCCCGACGAGACGGTGGGCGTCGTCGACCACGGGAACGGACAGCAGGTTGTAGGTCGCCATGATGCGGGTGACCTCGGCGGCGCTCGCGTCGACCCGGACCGGTTCGGTCTGCTGGTCGATGAGCGTGCCGAGCCGCTCGTTCGGCGGGTAGCGGAGCATCCGCTGGAAGTGCACGAGCCCGAGGAACCGACCGGTCGGCGGCTCGTACGGCGGCAGGGTGACGCAGACGGCGGCGCCGAGCACCGGAGCGAGCTCGTGGCGGCGGACCAGCGCGAGGCCCTCGGCCACGGTGGCGTCTGCCGAGACGATCACCGGTTCGGTGGTCATCAGACCACCGGCGGTGTCCGGCTCGTACTCCAGGAGCATGCGGACGTCCTGCGCCTCTTCTGGCTCCATGAGCTGCAGGAGGGCTTCGCTCCGCTCGTCGGAGAACTGAGCGAGGACGTCGGCCGCGTCGTCCGGCTGCATCTGGTCGAGGACGTCGGCGGCACGGGCGTCGACCAGCCGGGTGAGGATCTCGATGCGCTCCTGGTCGGGCATCTCCTCGAGCACGTCGGCGAGGCGGTCGTCCGGCAGCTCCTCGGCGACCTCGAACCGGCGCTCGGCGGGCAGGTCGAGCAGCGTCGACGCGAGGTCGGCGGGCAGCAGGTCGGAGTAGGCGGCGATGACGTGCTCGGCGGACTGGGCCTCGCCGGGGAGCTCGTCCTCGGTGACCTCGTTCCACGTCGCGAACGTCGTCGGACCCTTGCCGAACGGTGACGGCGTCGTCTTCGGCTTGCGGAGGAAGAGCTGCGCGACCTCCCAGTCGCCCTGCCCGCGGTCCTCGATCGCGACGTCCTCGATGGTGGCGCGGATCCGCTGGTTCTTGATGAGCACCTTGCGGCCGAGCATCTCGGCGATGACGCGGACCTCGCCGCCACGCTGCTCGAAGCGGCGCATGTTCACGAGGCCGGTCGTGATGACCTGCCCGGCACCGATCGAGGTGATGCGGCCGATGCTCACGAAGATGCGGCGCTTGCCGGGCACCTCGACGATGAGCCCGACGACGTGCGGGGGATCGGCCCGGCGGTAGACGACCAGGACGTCCCGGACCCTGCCGACGCGGTCGCCCGCGGGGTCGAAGACGGAGCACCCGGCGAGGCGGGCGACGAAGACCTTCGTGGCGCTCACCCGACCCAGCGTAGTCGCTCGGGTGCGGGCGTTCGCCCGCGCCGCCGACGGCACCGGTCGGCGGCTTCCGATCGGCTGCTTCCCTGAGAGTGCACGTGCGATTGCAAGGTGTGCGGTGAATGATGGCTGTGTGAGCAATCAGAGCCCCTTCGCCGGCAGGACCGCCCAGGCGTTCCCGACGCTGCCCAAGGGCGACGTCCTGGGAACGTACGACAGCTACCCCGACGCGCAGCGCGTGGTGGCGAAGCTGGCCGAGGCCGACTTCCCCGTCAACCAGCTCTCGATCGTCGGCAACGACCTGAAGACGGTCGAGCGGGTCACCGGCAAGATGACCTACGGCCGTGCCGCCATCGCCGGCGCGCTGTCCGGCCTGTGGCTCGGCATCTTCTTCGGCATCGTGCTCACGCTCTTCTCGCCGAGCGCCGGCGGCCTGATCCTGGCTGCTGCGATCATCGGTGCCGCGTTCGGCATGCTCTACGGCATCGTCTCGTTCGCGATCACGAAGCGGCAGCGCGACTTCACGAGCGTGCACCAGGTGCTCGCCACGAACTACCAGATCGTCGTCAACCCGCAGCTGACCGGGCAGGCGCAGCGGATCCTCGGCGAGCACGGGGCGACCCCGTCCACGCACTGGAACGACGCTCAGCAGCAGCAGCAGCAGCAGCAGTGGCGTCCGGGCCCCGGTGGGGTCCCGCCGCAGCAGCAGTCGCCGTACGGCGGGCACGCCACACCGCACCAGCAGCCGGGAGGCCCGCACCACCCCGGTACGTCGGCCCCCGGCGCGCAGACGGGTGCGCCTTCGGGCCCACCGCGCTACGGCACGAACGACGGACCCCGGTACGGGGAGACCCCCGAGACGGCTGCCGCCCCCGCGACCCCGCCGGTGCCGGAGCGTCGACCCGAGGAGCCGCCGCGCTACGGCGAGCGGGTCGCCGGTGCCACGCCGCCGGAGCCCTCGTCCTCGCCGGACGCCGCGCGCGACGGCGACGGGGACAGCGACCGCCGCTAGCCGCACTCCGGCTCGCGCGACCGGGCTTGGTCCTGCGGTCGCGCGAGATCCGGTCGTGCGAGATCGGGTCGCGCGAGGTCGGGTCGTGCGAGATCGCTCGACATGCCGTTCGCGTTCGCCGAGGTCGCACGAACTGTCGTCCCCGAGCTCCGCGGGCGGCACTTCGTGCGACCTCGCTGGCCGAGTCCGGACGGTCGGGCGGTCCGGGAGGTCGCAACACCCCGCGCGCACGGCCTCGAGCGGTCAGAGATCGTCGTTCGGCGCCGGCCCAGACGACGGTTCGTGACCGCTCGGCCTCGGGCCGACGGCACGTCGTGACCGAGAGCCGAGCGGGCTCGGGCGCGCACGGCGGGCTTGCGCGCGGGCAGGCTCGGGCCGGCTAGAGGACCTTCGAGAAGCAGACCGACAGGGGCGCCCCGACGTAGGGCCCGAAGTTCGCGATCCGCCGGAACCCCTCGCGCTGGTAGAACCCGACGGCGCGCTGCTGCTCCGTGCCCGTCTCGAGGACGAGCGCCGGGGACCCGAGGTCGAGCGCCGCTTCTTCCAGCCGGCGCAGCAACGCAGCCGCGGCGCCGGACCCGCGGGACTCCGGCCGGACGTACATCCGCTTGATCTCGGCGATGCCGTCGTCGACGATGCGCAGGCCCCCGCAGCCGAGGGGAGTCCCGGACTCGTCGCGTGCGACGAAGAACACCGCGATCGACTCGGCGGTCGGCTTCTCACCCGGTTCGGTGTCGCCGCCGTGCGCCCGGTCGATCTCCAGGCGCTGGGCGGCGCGGAGTCGCTGGGCGTCGGGGGAGTCGAAGTGCTCGACCTCGATCGAGATGGTGTTCGGGGAGGCCTCGGGCATGGTCACCCGATCAGGCTAGCGGCCCGAGCGGGCGATCCACCCCTCCACTTCCGAGGGGGTCCGGGGGATGCCGACCGACAGGTTCTCGGCGCCGTCCTCGGTCACCAGGATGTCGTCCTCGATGCGGACACCGATGCCGCGGAACTCCTCCGGCACGGTCAGGTCGTCCTGCTGGAAGTACAGCCCGGGCTCGATCGTGAAGACCATGCCGGCCTGCACGGTGCCGTCGAGGTACATCTCACGACGGGCCTTCGCGCAGTCGTGCACGTCGAGCCCCAGGTGGTGGCTCGTGCCGTGCACCATGTAACGACGGTGGAACTGGTTGTCCGGCTCGAGCGACTCGGCGGCCGAGACCGGCAGGAAGCCCCACTCGGCGGTCTTGCGCGCGATGACCTCCATCGCGGTGGCGTGCACCTGGCGGAACGTGATGCCCGGCTTGACGATCGCGAACGCGGCGTCGGCTGCCTCGAGCACGGCTTCGTAGACCATCCGCTGCACGGGGGAGAACGTGCCGCTCACCGGGAGCGTGCGGGTGATGTCGGCGGTGTAGAACGAGTCGACCTCGACCCCGGCGTCGATGAGGATGAGGTCGCCCGGCTGTACGGCGCCGTCGTTGCGGGTCCAGTGCAGGATGCAGGCGTGGTGGCCGGAGGCGGCGATGGTGTCGTAGCCCACGGTGTTGCCGTCGGCGCGCGCCCGGCGGTTGAACGTGCCCTCGACGATGCGCTCACCGCGCGGGTGCGCGAGCACGGCGTCGAAGTCGCCGATGACGTCGTCGAACCCGTGCTTCGTGGCGTCGACGGCCTTGCGGAGTTCACGGACCTCGTACGCGTCCTTGACGAGTCGCAGCTCGGACAGGTCACGGGAGAGCAGGTCGTCGGTGGCCGGCGACCCCTCGGTCTCGTCCGCGCCACCGATCGCCGCGCCGATGCGGGCGTCGAGGGAACGGGTCAGGTCGTCGTCGGCTTCACGCACGAGCAGCGCCGACGCGTCGAGTGCGTCGGCGACGGCCGAGAACGCCCCGAGGTCGGCCGTGGCCAGCCCGAGGTCGGCGGCGACGGCGTCGAGCGAGGGGCGCGGCCCGACCCAGAACTCCCCGATCTCGGGGTTGGCGTAGAACTCTTCCGAGTCGCGGCCCGCGGTGGCACGGAAGTACAGCGTGGCGTCGTGGCCGGAGCCGTTCGGCGTCATCACGAGCACGGAGCCGACCACGGTGTCGGTGCCCCAACCGGTCAGGTGCGCGAAGGTGGAGTGCGGGCGGAACGGGTAGTCGCAGTCGTTCGAGCGGACCTTGGCCTGCCCGGCCGGCACCACGATCGTGCGGCCCGGGTGCAGCTCGGAGATGCGCGCGCGACGCTCGGCGGCGAACGCGGCCTGCTCGCGGGGCTCGGGCTGCGCTTCCGAGCGCTCTGCCCACTGCGACCCGATGAAGTCCTTGAAGGTCGAGGACCCGGGGGTCGTGGATCGGTTGCTCGTCGCGCGGGGAGTCGTGTCGGCCATGCGTCCATCATCGCATCGCCCGGGGACACCCGGCCTGTGCGGCCGCTCACCTGTGGATAGCATTGGCCACGTGCCAGACCCGTTCATCGACCTGCACGCGCACTCCAGTGTCTCCGACGGCACCGAGCGTCCCGCGGAGCTCGTCCGAGCGGCCGCGGCCGCCGGACTCGACGCCGTCGCGCTGACCGACCACGACACGACCGCGGGGTGGGCGGACGCCACGGCCGCGGCGCACGAGCTGCCCCTGACCCTGCTGCCGGGCCTCGAGCTGAGCACCCGCATCGGCTACCGCAGCGTGCACGTGCTCGGCTACCTGGTGGACCCCGAGCACCCCGGACTGGTCGAGGAGACGACCCGCATCCGCGACGGCCGGCTCTCCCGCGCGCACCGCATGGTCGACCGCATCGCCGAGGACCACCCGATCACCTGGGCGGACGTCCTGGCCCAGTCCAGCCCCGGTGCCACGATCGGCCGTCCGCACATCGCCGACGCCCTGGTCGCCCGCGGGCTCGAGTCCGACCGGTCCGCGGCGTTCCGCGGCATCCTGCACCCGGCGTCCGGCTACTACGAACCCCACGAGGCACCGTCGCCCCTGCGCGGCGTCGAACTCATCCGGCAGGCCGGCGGCGTGCCCGTCATCGCGCACCCGGCGGCGTCCTCGCGCGGCATCGTCATCGACGAGCCGATGCTCCGCGACCTGGTCGACGCCGGGCTCGGCGGGCTCGAGGTCGACCACCGCGAGAACCTGGCACACGGCAAGCGCACCCTGCTCGACTGGGCGACGCGCTACGGCCTGTTCGTCACCGGTTCGAGCGACTACCACGGCACCGGCAAGCCGAACCGGCTGGGGGAGCACCGCACCGCACGCGTCTCCTTCGACGCGATCGTGTCCGAGGCGACGGGCAGCGCCCCCGTGGTCGGACCCGGCTCGCGCCTGTCCTGACCGCAGACCGAGCGACTGGCCACTGAGTCTTCGTCCTGGCCGACAGTCCACGCGTCGGCGTCCGCGTGAACTGTCGCTGCGCGCGTGACGCCGGTCCGCGGGTGGAGACGACGAAGGGCCCGTCGCGTCAGCGACGGGCCCTTCGGTCTGGAGGCGCTACTCGCCGTCCGACGTACCCTGCGGTGCCGAGGCGGTCGCCGAGGCATCGCCGGTGCCGGCTCCGCGACGGCGGCGACGGCGACGACGCTTCGCGGCGCCGTCGGTGGTGGAACCACCTTCGACGGCCGAGCCGTCCTCGGTGCCCGCCGCGGTGGTGGGGGCGACCGACTCGGTGGCCGGAGCCTGCGGGGCGGACTGCTCCGAGCCTCCTGACCGGGTGCGGCTGCGCGACCGCGAACGCGACGCGTCACGCGAACCCGAGGCCGGGCGGTCGCTGGTGCGCTTCTCGACGGGGGCGCCAGCCGAGGCGGCGTGCGACGACGAGCCGGGCAGACGGCCCTTGGTGCCCTTGGGGATGTCGAGTTCCTCGAACAGGTGGGGCGACGACGAGTAGGTCTCGACGGGCTCGGGGATGCCGAACTCGAGGGCCTTGTCGATCAGCGTCCACTTGTGCAGGTCGTCCCAGTCGACGAACGTGACCGCGATACCGGTCTTGCCGGCGCGGCCCGTGCGGCCGGCGCGGTGCAGGTACGTGTCCGGGTCGTCCGGGATCGTGTGGTTGATCACGTGCGTGACGTCGTCGACGTCGATGCCGCGGGCGGCGACGTCGGTGGCGATGAGCACGTCACGCTTGCCGGCCTTGAACGCCGCCATCGCGCGCTCGCGCTGCTCCTGGTTGAGGTCGCCGTGCACCGCTGCGGCGTTGAACCCGCGGTCCTTCAGTTCCTCGACGAGCTTCGCCGCGGCACGCTTGGTGCGGGTGAAGATCACGGTCTTGCCGCGGCCCTCGGCCTGGAGGATGCGGGCGATGACCTCGTCCTTGTCCAGGGAGTGCGCACGGTAGATGAGGTGCTTGATGTTGGCCTGCATGAGGCCCTCGTCCGGGTCGGTCGCCCGGATGTGCACCGGACGGCTCATGAACCGGCGGGCGAGGGCGACGATCGGCGCGGGCATCGTCGCAGAGAACAGCATCGTGTGCCGCACCTCGGGGACGGCCTGGAAGATGCGCTCGATGTCCGAGAGGAACCCGAGGTCGAGCATGCGGTCGGCCTCGTCGAGCACGACCTCCTGCACGTGGGAGAGGTCGAGGAGCCGCTGCCGCTGCAGGTCGATGAGTCGCCCGGGCGTGCCGACGACGATCTGGGCGCCGGCCTTGAGCTGCTCCACCTGGCCCTCGTAGGCCTTGCCGCCGTAGATCGAGACGACCGTGGTCGGGCGGTTCGATGCCGCGAGCTCGAGGTCCTCGGTGACCTGGACCGCGAGTTCACGGGTCGGGACGACGACGAGCGCCTTCACGCCGTGCGCCGGGTCGGCACCGAGTCGCTGGATCAGCGGCAGGCCGAAGCCGAGCGTCTTGCCGGTACCCGTCTTGGCCTGGCCGATGATGTCCTGGCCGGTCAGGCCGAGCGGGATGGTCTGTTCCTGGATCGGGAAGGGCTCGATGATGCCCTTGCCGGCCAGTGCATCGACGATGTCCTGGTCGATGTTGAGGTCTGAGAAAGTCAAAGAATCACCTTAGTTCTGGTGGAAGTCCGGGCCAGTCTACCGACGGGGCCGTCCTCCGGGGCGCGGCGGGGTGCTTCGGGGAGTCGGGCGGTCCGGTCCGGGCGCCGAGCGGGGCGACCGGCGGGTCCCACGGGGCGCGCCCTCTATGCTGGTCGGGTGGTGTCGTGGTGGAACCGGAAGCGCGCGGCGCAGCTCGCTGCAGCATGGCTCGCGTCGCGGAACCCGCGCGGAGCTGCGCAGGTCAAGCGGCTCGCGCTCGACGACGTCACCCCCGAGCTCGACGTCTACCTGGGGCAGGCCGCATACCTGCAGCTCTCCGTCTACGAGACGATGGGACGAGCCGGTGCTTCGGCACCGACGCTCTCCGGCCGTCTGGTCACCGGGGTCCTCGCGACCACGGCGCTCGAGCGGCACCGCACGATCGTGGCCGAGATCGAGCGCAGCGGCGGAGACCCGGCGGCGCTGATGGCCCCGCACCGCGAGGCGATCGACCTGTTCCTCGAACGGACGAGCGGCGCCGACTGGTACGAGTCGATGCTGACCGGCTACGTGACGGCCGGCATCCTGAACGACCTGTTCGGCAACCTGCTCCGCTCCCTGCCAACGGACGTGCGGCAGCGACTGCGGTCGGTGTTCGACGCGCGCGAGGAAGCAGCGGTCGTCGAGGAGCTGACGGCTCACATCGAGAACGACCCGCGGATCGGTTCGCGTCTGGCGATGTGGGGACGACGTCTGGTGGGCGACACCCTGCTCGTCGCCCGGTCGGCGCTGGCGTCGCACGCCCGAGAGGACCAGGAGCGGCTCGAGCCGGTCTGGACCGAACTCATCGCCGCGCACACCCGACGGATGGACGCGCTCGGTCTGACGGCCTGAGCGGTCGAGCGTCAGGCGCCGCGCGTCTGAGTTGCTCGAGCGTCAGGCGCCGCGCGTCTTGAGCTGCTCGTAGTACTCGGCGTCGCGCTTGTCGCGCTGCGTGCCGAGGAGCCACTCGACGACGACGACGACCACGCCGGACCCCACGAGGGCCACGACCCAGATCCAGGTGCCGTCGTACCGCCACCCGGCCCAGGTCAGCGCTTCCCAGAGCACTGCTGCGGCGATGCCGCCGACCGCTGGGCCGACGAGCACGCCACGGTTCGACCGCCACGGCAGGATCACGTGCGCGACCGCACCGATGATGACGCCGCCGAGGACGGCGAAGAGCAGTTCCACGTCGTCAGGCGACGAAGCCGATGCGCCGTGCCTCTTCCGCGCCGACCTCGACGTACGCCAGGGCCGAGACGGGGACGATGAAGCGACGGCCCTTGTCGTCCTGCAGCGACAGGTGCGTCGACTTGGCGGTGAGCGCCTCGGACACGGCCTTCTCGACCTCGTCCGCGGTCTGGGCGGTCTCGAAGGCGATCTCGCGGGGGCTGTTGATGATGCCGATCTTGATGTCCACGAGCACAGCGTATCCGAGCGGTCCCGTGCGGCATCGGGCGTTCGCCGCGGGCGCACTCCACGGCGTGACGACCGGTGCCCCGCGCGTCCGCAGCGGTGCTGTCGGCGGTCCTGGGTACCGTACGAGCGTGCCGCAGACCATGCTGATGCCCGCTCCCGAGGACACCGGGTTCGCGCGCGCACTGGTCGACGACCCCTCGCAGGCCGCGGTGCTCGCGTTGCCGGACGGCCGTCACGCCGCGGTGATCGGTGCGCCGGGCAGCGGCAAGACGACCACGCTCGCACGGCTCGTCGCAGACCGGCTGTCCCGTCCCGACGCGATCACCCCCGACGGCCACGCGACGGTGCTCGCCCTGACCTCGGCGCGGACGGCCGCGACGGCGCTGCGTGACCGGCTCGCTCGGGCGGTCGACCGGGTCGTGCCGGGTGCCCTTGCACGCACCGTGAACTCGCTGGCGTTCCAGATCGTCACCCACGCGGCGTCGGTACAGGGGCAGGAACCCCCGACGCTGCTGACCGGTGGGGAGCAGGACCGGATCATCGCCGACCTGCTCGCCGGCCACGAACTCGACGGAGCCGGACCGACCTGGCCCGACCCCATCACCGCCGTCGTCCGTGAGCGAGCGGGGTTCCGCACCGCCCTGCGCGACGTCATGATGCGTGCGGTGGCCGCCGGCGTCGAACCCGACGACATGCGGGAACTCGGCGACGAGCTCGGACGGCCCGAGTGGCGGGCCGTCGGGGACTTCGTGGACGACTACCGCGCATCGGTCACCGCGTTCCGGCCGACCGGGCTCGACTCCGGCGAACTCGTGGCGTACGCCACCGCCGCGGTGCTGCGGCACGAGCTCCCCGCGAGCATCGCCGCCCTGCGCCTGGTCGTGGTCGACGACACGCAGGAACTGGTGGAGGGTGAGATCGCGCTCCTCGGGGCACTCGCGCGCTCCGGCGTGCAGGTCGTGGCCTTCGGCGACCCGGACATCGCCGCCTCGGCGTTCCGCGGCGCCGAACCGGACGTGCTCGGTCGACTGGCCGTGCGCCTCGGGGTGGACCGCGTCGACGAGCTGTTCCTCGGCGCGGTGCACCGGCACCCCGCGCCGATCCGTGCCCTGGTCACCGGCGTCACGGGTCGCATCGGCACCGCGGCGGCCGGTCGGCAGCGCAGCGCGTCGGCAGGCGACCAGGATGCGCGGTCCGACGCCGTCGTGCACCTCGAGGCCGCCAGCCGGTCCGCGCTCGTCGTGGCGATCGCCCGTCGACTGCGCGAACACCGCCTGCTCGACGGCGTGCCGTGGCACCGGATGGCCGTGGTCACCCGGAGCGGTGCTGCCATCCCCGAACTCGTCCGGGCACTCTCCGTGGCCGAGGTCCCGGCGACCGCCGGTGCCGCGCCCGTCCGTCCGCGCGACGACTCCGCGGCGCGGGCGCTGCTCGACGCGGCTGCGGTGGCGCTCGACGTCCTGCCGCTCGACGCCGCCCTGGCCACCGCGTTCGCCACGGGGCCCCTCGGAGGCCTCGACACCCTGGCGATGCGTCGGCTCCGGCTCGCCCTGCGGCGCGAGGAACTCGCGGGCGACGGCAGCCGCACCGCCGACGAACTGCTGGTCGATGCCCTGGGCGCACCGGAGCGCCTGGCGACGGTGGACGCCGGGTTCGCACGACGAGCGACCCGGCTGGCCCGGAGCCTGGTGCAGGCGCGTGCCGACGCCCAGGCGGGATCGAGCATCGAGGAGATCCTCTGGGGCCTCTGGGAACGCAGCGGTCTCGCGAAGTCATGGGGCGCCCAGTCCGCCGCCGGTGGGGTCGGCGCCGGGGAAGCCGACCGGCACCTGGATGCCGTCGTCGGCCTGTTCACCGCCGCCAAGCGCTTCGTCGAGCGCACGCCGGACGCCCCCGCGCGGGTCTTCGTCGACGACCTGCTCGGCGCCGACCTGCCCGAGGACTCGATCGGCCCCGACCGGACCGCCGGCCGGGTGCGGGTGCTGACGCCCTCGGCGACGATCGGGCTCGAGTGCGACGTGGTCGTGGTGCTCGGTCTGCAGGACGGCGTCTGGCCCAACACGCGGGTGCGCGGCAGTCTGCTCGACCCGGACGGACTGGTCCGCGCCGCCGCCGGGGTCGAGCGTTCGCCCATCGACGACCGTGCCGCCGTGGTCGCCGACGAACTCCGGCTGTTCGCCCGGGCCGTCTCGCGCGCCACCACCCAGGTCGTCATCGGCACGGTCGCGAACGACGACGAGTCGCCGTCACCCTTCGTCCGACTCGTCCCGGTGCCGCCGGACCGTCAGCCAACCGTCCACCCGCTGTCCCTGCGTGGGCTCGCCGGCTCGCTGCGCCGCCGGGTGGTGGGCTCCGGCGACCACGAGGCCGCGTCCGCCCTGGCCCGCCTGGCCGAGGCCGAGGTCCCCGGGGCGGCTCCGGACGAGTGGTACGGGCTCGCCGAACCGACCACGAACGACCCCCTGGTCGACCTCGACGCCGAGCCCGCGCCCGAGGTCGAGGGCGGCGAGCCCGTCGCCCCGGCCGTGTCGGTGTCGCCGTCGCGGATCGGCACCTTCGAGGAGTGCCCGGTGCACTGGTTCGCGCAGACCTTCGGCGGCGGTGCCCCGAGCCCGGCGATGGGCATCGGCACGATCGTGCACGAAGCGATGGAGCACGCCACCGAGATCGACGTCGAGTCGCTGTGGGAGCGGGTCGAGGCCCGGTGGGACGAGCTCACGTTCGAGTCGCCCTGGGTCGCCGACCGCGAACGTGCCCGGACCCGGCGGATGATCGAGGGGCTGAGCGACTACCTCCGCACCTTCGCCAGCGCCGGCCGTCGACTGCTCGGCGCCGAGACCTCGTTCGCGCTCGTGACCGGGCCCGCCCGGATCCGGGGGAGCATCGACCGCATCGAGGTCGACCCCGAGGGGCGGGTGAGCGTCGTCGACCTGAAGACCGGCCGTTCGATGCCCAGCGAGAAGAACGACATGCCGGAACACCCGCAGCTCGGGGCCTACCAACTCGCGGTCGAGGACGGCGCGGTCGAGGGCGTGCCGGCCGGGTCTCCGATGACCGACGCCCGGCTGGTCTTCGTCCAGAACCCCCGCGGCGGACAGGCGTACTCCGAGCGGACGCAGCACGCGTTCGACGCCGAGGCGCGCGAGGCCTACCGCGAGCGGTTGCACGGGGTGGCGCGGGGCATGGCCGGACGCACGTTCGTGGCGAACGTGGACGACCACTGCGAGAAGGCCCGGACCGGGGTCGAGTGCCGGATCCACGTGGTGGCGGAGGTGACCTGGTGAGCGACACGACCGACACGGCGGACACGACCGACACGGGTGACGCGACCGGCACGGCTGCTGCTGCTGCGGACGGCACGGTTGCCGCTGCACCGTCCGTCATCCGGCACGGCGCCGACGCCATCGCCGACGCCCTCGGCCGCCCTCGTCCCACCGCCCAACAGCGCGCCGTCATCGAGTCACCGCTCGTGCCGGCGCTGGTCGTCGCCGGTGCCGGCAGCGGGAAGACCGAGACGATGGCCTCGCGCGTCGTCTGGCTGCTGGCCAACGGACTCGTCCGCCCCGACGAGGTCCTCGGCCTGACCTTCACCCGCAAGGCCGCCGGCGAGCTGTCCGTCCGCATCAACGACCGCATCCGCGCGCTCGAGGACGTGGGGTTGATCACCCCCGGTGACGCCTTCGAGGCACCCACCGTCTCGACGTACAATGCCTTCGCCAACGCGGTCTTCCGCGAGAACGCCCTGCTCGTCGGGCGTGACGGCGAGTCCCAGGTGCTGACCGAACCGTCGGCCTGGCAGCTCGCCCGTCGGGTGGTGGTGGCCGCCCGCGACGACCGGCTCGCCGGACTCGACCGCGACGTCGACACCCTGACCGCAGCCGTGGTCGCGCTCGCCGGTGCCACCTCGGAACACCTCGTCGAGCCGGAGGACCTGCGCCGGTTCGCGATCGAGTTCTCGGAGCTGCTCGAACTCCCCGGCAACCGCGGCAAGCCGTACAAGGCGATCACCGACGCGGTCGCCGCGATCGGCGCCCTCGAACCCCTGGCCGACCTGGTCGCCGAGTTCCGACGACAGAAGGTCGACCGCGGGTTCGTGGAGTTCTCCGACCAGATCGCCCTCGCGCTCGCCGCGGCCGAGTCGGCCCCACGCGTCGTCACGGACCTGCGGAGCCGGTACGGGGTGGTGCTCCTCGACGAGTACCAGGACACCTCGGTCGTGCAGACCCGGTTCCTCGCCCGGCTGTTCCGCGGGCACTCGGTGATGGCGGTCGGCGACCCGCACCAGTCGATCTACGGGTTCCGTGGTGCGAGCGCCGCGAACCTTGCCCGGTTCCCGCACGACTTCGGCGGCGACGAACCCGGCGTGGCCGAACCCGTCACCTTCGCGCTGTCGACCAGCTGGCGGAACCCGGTGGACGTGCTCGCGGGGGCGAACGCGATCGTGTCGCCGCTGTCCGAGGCGTCCGAGGTCGACGTCGAACGGCTCTCCCCCCGGCCGGGTGCGGACGCCGGCACCGTGCGGGTGGTGTTCCCCGAGACCCTGCCGGAAGAGGCCGACGAGGTCGCGGCGTGGTTCCAGGATCACCGCAGGCAGAACCCGGCGGGCTCGATGGCGCTGCTGCTGCGGGCTCGGAAGGACCTCGCGGCGTTCACGGCGGCGCTCGGTGCCCGTGGGGTGCCGTACCACGTGCTCGGCACCGGGGGCCTGCTCCAGCGTCCGGAGATCGTCGACCTGGTGGCGTGCCTGCGCGTGCTGCACGACCCGGCGGCCGGCAACGACCTGATCCGGCTGCTCGCGGGTGCCCGGTGGCGGGTCGGGGCGGCGGACATCGTCGCCCTGCACCAGCTCGCCCGGTGGCTGTTCCAACGTGATCACACCCAGCAGCGGCTGGACGACGACCTGACCGCGGCCTTCCGTGCATCGGTTGCTGCCGGGGAGCACGGGTCGATCGTCGACGCGCTCGACTTCGTCGCGACCGCACCCGACGAGCACGGCGCGCTCGAGGGCATCACCCCCGCGGGTCGCAGCCGGATGCGTGCGCTCGGCGGGCAGCTCGCGATGCTCCGCTCACGCGCGGGGAGCGACCTGGTCGACTTCGTGACGCTCGTCGTGCAGGAGATGCGACTCGACATCGAGGTCGCCGCGCACGAACAGGGCAGCGGCGCGTACCTCGACGCCTTCATCGACGAGCTCGCCGGTTTCGTGTCGACCGACGACCGCGCCGACCTCGGTTCGTTCCTCGGGTGGATCGACGCCGCAGCCCGACGGGACGACATGGGCCCGCGGTCCGAGGAGCCTGAGGCCGGCACCGTGCAGATCCTGACGATCCACGGGTCCAAGGGGCTCGAGTGGGACGCCGTCGCAGTGCCCCGGATGGTCGAGGGCGGCCTGCCGGCGCGTCCGCAGGAGGGCTCGTCCGGCTGGCTCGGGTTCGGCCGACTGCCGTACGAGTTCCGTGGAGACGCCGCCGAGCTGCCGCGACTCGCATGGCGCGGGCAGGAGACCCAGAAGGACGTCACCACGGCGATCGACGCCTTCAAGGAACAGGTGAAGGCCCGCAACGAGGACGAGGAACGCCGGCTGACCTACGTCGCCCTGACCCGTGCCAAGCACGACCTGCTGGTGTCCGGCTCGTTCTGGGCGGGCGGAGTCCGACCCACCGAGCCGAGCCGATACCTGCGCGACCTGGTGGACGCCGGCGTCATCGACGGTGCGGCGATCCCGGAGACGACGGTGCACGACGAGAACCCGATGGGGGAGAGCGGCGCGACCCAGACCTGGCCGCACGTGCCGTTCGGGGAGCGTGCGCCGCGGGTCCTGGCTGCCGCCGAGCGGGTGCGGAACGCGAACCCCGGTGCTGCGGGGCGCTTCGCTGCGGACATCGACCTGCTGCTGGCCGAACGGCACGCCACCCGGAACGCGAAGCACGCGGTCGCCGTCCCGCACAGGGTCCCGGCGTCGGGCTTCAAGGACTACCTGACCGAACCCGACTCCGTGGCCGAGCGGCTCCGCCGGCCGATGCCGGAGCGCCCGTACCGGGCCACACGGCTCGGCACGCTGTTCCACCAGTGGGTGGAACAGCGGGCACGGAGCGGCGGCGCGCTCGAGACGCTCGACGTGTGGGACGGCGAGCTCGACCTCGATGCCGACGACCTCGCTGATTCGTCGCCGGACGCCGTGGTCACCGCCGACGATGCCCGTCGCCTCGCGGACTTCCAGGCGACGTTCGCTGGCTCACGGTGGGCCGGGCTGACGCCGATCGAGGTCGAGCGCGAGATCCACATCCCGTTCCTCGGCCACAGCGTCGTCTGCAAGCTCGACGCCGTGTACGAGATCGACGGGCGCGCCGAGGTGGTCGACTGGAAGACGGGCAAGGCGCCGTCGGGGGTGGACGACCTGGCCCGCCGCACCCTGCAGCTCGCGTTGTACCGCGTCGCCTACGCCGAGTTCACCGGGCGGCCGCTCGACCAGGTCGACGCGGTGTTCTACTTCGTCGCCGACGACTTGGAGGTCCGTCCGACCGAGCTGCTCGACCGCGCCGGACTCGAGCGCGCGTGGTCCGAGGCCGTCGGCCGCTGACGTCCCGTCGTCGCGCGGAAGGCGCGCCGCGCCCGTCGCGCGTGCTGCGCCCGTGTCGCGCTCCGCCCTGGAGGCCCGGTGCCGGTCCGCCGGACCCGCGCCGGGCCTCCAGGCGGTCGCGTCCACGACTCCTACCGCACGTTGATGAGCAGGAATGGTCGGGTGCGCCGCAGCGACCCGACCATTCCTGCTCACGAAGCGTCAGCCGTGGCGGCGTTCGGTGGAGGACAACAGCTGCTCCACCTCGCCGATCTTCATCGTCTCGGGTGACACGGACTGCAGTGGTTCCGCACTCGGGGCGTGCACCGCGTCGACCAGGCGGTGCATCATCGCGACGGCGTCGTCGACGACCTCGGTGCTCTTCGCCTGGACGCCGTGCAGCAGCCAGTGCGCCGTCTCGAGTTCGTGGTGCACGCGTGCACGCTGTGCGAGCTGGCGGTCGCGTCCGCCGCCGTTCGCCTCGTAGGCGCTGAGGACGGTGTCGAAGGCGTCGCGGCGGCCGGCGAGCACCCAGGCGAGGTCCTTCGCCGGGTCGCCGAGCCGCAGCTCGCCCCAGTCGAGGATCCCGGTCACCGCGTCGCCGTCGACGAGCAGTGCGCCGGTGCCGAGCGAACCGTGCACGACGGTCGGCGTGAACTGCCAGAGCTGCTGGTCGCGGGCGGCACCCTCCCAGCGTTCGACGAGCGCGGCGGGGACGAGCTTGGTCGCCACGGCGCGGTCCATCACCGAGACGGCGGACCGGAGCACCTCGAACGGCGTGAGCGACGGCAGGCCGGCGTCGGAGACGAAGCTCGTCGGCAACTGGTGGATCGAGGCGAGGGCACGGCCGACGCCGGTGGCGAGGTCGGGGCGCTCGACGAGCGACGCGAGGGTCGGGTGGGCCCCGGCCAGCCGCGTCGTGACGATGGCGCGCGTCGACCCGATCGGCGCCTGGCCGCGGTACTCGGCGACGCCGAACGGCAGGCGCGTGCGGATGCCGGCGCTCAGCGCGCGGATGGCGACGAGGTCGGCCGACTGCCGCGCCTCGGCGCGCTGGTTCCGGGGGCGGCGGATGACGATCTCGGTGCCGTCGGCGTCGCGGAGGAGCGCCGACTCGTAGTCGCCGGCCGCGGCCGAGCCGAGCGTGCGCGTGCCCGTGACGAGGAGACCTGGAACGGCCGTCGTCGCCAACGCGGCTAGAGTGAACTGGGATCCCGCCATGCCCCTCAGGGTAGGCGCGTGTCGCGTGCACGGCTGCACGCCACGCTGTTCGGCGGCCCGCACGCCCACCGCAGGTCTCCTGCACGTCCGCACCCGATCCGAGGAGCTCTCCCGCCGTGACCGTCGAGTTCGCCGCCCGGCTCCCGCTCTCCCGCAACGAACTCGACCGCGACGCCGAGTTCCGCACGACCGACGACGTCGAGCGGGTCCTGCGCGAGGACGAGCACACCCGGTACCTGCCGGTGCGTGGTGCCGAGATGCTCCGGAACGCCGACGGCACCCTGCGCTTCGTGACCGCGACGGAGATCCCGGTCGACACCGTGACCCTGTACCTCGGCCGTGCGGTGTCGGACGCCGCCGATGCCCCGGCGGGTACCCGCTTCGTCGCCGCCCTGATCGACAGCGCGACGGCGACCGCCATCGAACCCGACGACGACGCCTGGCAGAGCCTCCGGATGTTCGGCACCGAGCTCTCGCCGCGCGACCAGGGCCTGGCGGTCGAAGCCGTCGCGATGGCCAACTGGCACGCCGTGCACGGCTTCTCGCCGCGCACCGGCTCACCCACCGCCGTCGTGAGCGGCGGATGGGTCCGCCGCGACCCCGAGGGACACGACCTCTTCCCGCGTACGGACGCGGCGATCATCGTCGGGGTCGTCGACGCCGACGACCGGATCCTGCTCGGTTCCAACGCCGCGTGGGACGCCGACCGGTACTCGCTGCTGGCCGGGTTCGTCGAGCCGGGGGAGTCGCTCGAGGACGCCGTCCGCCGCGAGGTCTGGGAGGAGTCCGGCGTCCGTGTCGAGGAGCCCGAGTACCTCGGCTCGCAGCCGTGGCCGTTCCCGGCGTCGCTGATGGTGGGCTTCCGTGCCCGCGCAGCCGGCGGTGACCCGACGACCGCCCGCCCCGACGGCGTGGAGATCCTGGACGTCCGGTGGTTCTCGCGCGACGAGATCCGCGAGCGCGCCGGCGACACCCTGCTGCTGCCGGGACGCACCTCGATCGCCCGCGCCATCATCGAGGAGTGGTACGGCGGGCCGCTGGACCTGCCGTGAGCGTCACCGGTCCGCGCGGTGCAACGGGTGCCGGGGCAGTCGAACCCCGGCCGCCCTCGCCCGACGAACTGCTCGCCGCGCTCGACGCCGAGCAGCGGACGGTCGCCCGCACCCTGCTCGGTCCGGTCGCCGTGCTCGCCGGCGCCGGGACGGGAAAGACCCGCGCGATCACGCACCGGATCGCCTACGGCGTCGCCACCGGGACCTACGCGCCAAACCACGTCCTCGCGCTGACGTTCACGACCCGTGCCGCCGGCGAACTGCGGTCGCGCCTGCGCGCGCTCGGGGCCGGGACGGTCCAGGCGCGCACCTTCCACGCCGCCGCGATGGCGCAGCTCAGCTACTTCTGGCCGGACACCGTCGGCGGGCACGCCCCCAAGATCGTCGAGTCCAAGGGGCGGATGATCGCCCACGCCGCGGACACGGTCGGCATGAACGTCGACACCCCGGTGCTCCGCGACCTGGCCGCCGAGGTCGAGTGGCGCAAGGTGCAGATGCTCTCGCTCGACGAGTACGAGGCCGCCGCCGCCGACCGGGTGATGCCGCGCGACACCACGCCGCGCCGGGTCATCGACCTGATGAAGGCGTACGAGCGACTGAAGGACGACCGGCGGCAGCTCGACTTCGAGGACGTCCTGCTGGCGACCCTCGGCATGGTCGAGTCCGAGCCCCGCGTGGCGTCGTACGTGCGGCAGCAGTACCGGTTCTTCGTCGTCGACGAGTACCAGGACGTCTCGCCCGTGCAGCACGACCTGCTGCGGGCCTGGCTGGGCGGCCGTGACGACCTGTGCGTCGTCGGCGACGCCAGTCAGACCATCTACTCGTTCGCCGGCGCCTCGAGCGACTACCTGCTCGGGTTCGGCTCGGAGTTCCCTCGCGGGTCGGTCCTGCGCCTCGAGCGGAACTACCGCTCCACCCGCGAGGTCGTGTCCGCTGCCAACACGCTGATGCGCGGCCAGCCCGGCGCGCTCGACCTGGTGGCCCAGAGCCAGGAACCGGGCCCGGAACCGGAAGTGCTGGCCTGCGTCCACGACGGCGACGAGGCACAGACCATCGCCCGGCGCATCGCCGAGCTCGTCGGGGCCGGAGCGTCCTACGGGGACTGCGCCGTGCTCTTCCGCGTCGGGGCGCAGTCCGCTGCGCTCGAGTCCGCCCTCGGCCGGAACGGCATCCCGTACCGCGTGCAGGGCGGCACCCGGTTCTTCAACCGCCCGGAGGTCAAGCTCGCCGTCCACCACATGCGCGGCGAGGCGATCCGGCAGACCGACGACGAGCTGACCCGACGGGTCCGGCTGGTGCTGCAGGTCAGCGGCTGGACGGAGACGCCGCCGGAGGGCACCGGCGCAGTCCGTGAGCAGTGGGAAGCGCTGCAGGCGATCATGGGCCTGGCCGAGGACGCCCCCGCCGGCACGACGATGCAGCAGTTCACCCAGGACCTGGTGGACCGTGCGGCGACGCACCACGAGCCCGAGGTCGATGCCGTCACGCTCGCGACGCTGCACTCGTCGAAGGGTCTGGAGTGGCCGCACGTGGTCATCGCAGGCGCAGCCGAGGGGCTCCTGCCGATCTCGCACGCGTCGACCGACACCGAGGTGGACGAGGAACGACGCCTGTTCTACGTCGGGCTGACCCGAGCCCGCCGTTCCGTCACGATCACGTGGTCGCAACAGGGCTCCACGCGTGGGGGAGCCCGGGCTCCGAGTCGGTTCCTGGAAGCGCTCGGCACGCGCACCGCGGATGGGGTCGGACCGGCCAACGGCTGACCGACAGGTCGTCACGCTCGAAGACGAGCTGGTCGGGCTCGGCCCGTTGCGTCCGGAGCGGGAGCCGTTCCAGCAGCATCCGCGTCGTGGCGGCGGCCACCGCCGCCGCCCGCCACGGTGACAGCGGTGCCGGGCGCCGCCCCCACACCTGAGCGGCGATGGCCGGCCAGGCCGGGTCGTCGTCGACACGTGCGTACTCAGCGCACTGGAGGCACGGCCCGGCCCCCGGCACGACGAACGGACCGAGACGGACGCGTCCGTCGCCGACGACGACCGCCAGGTGCGGCACACCCCGGCGGGTCCACGCGGCGCGGAGCGCCGGGTCGACGACGTGGTCGGCCACCACCACGGCCAGGCGTGGTTCGGGCTCGGGCAGCACGATCGGCCCTCCGGCGGGCGCGGTGGTGCGGCTGACCGTCACGCCCTCGCCGGACAGGAACGTCGCCACGGCGTCGGCGAGGACACCGGTGCCGTGCACCTCGATGCGTTCGAGCGGCTCGGGCAGGACCTCGACCACCGCGGGCGACGCGGCCCCGAGCACACCGGCAGCACGTTCCGGCGAGCACCCCGACGCGGCCGCCAGGCCTGCCAGCACGTCGTGGCCGGTCTCGCGTCGCAGACCGTTGAGGAACCGTTCTTCCCCCGTGGTGGGCACCGCGACGATCGCGCGTGGAGGATCGACCCCGAGCTGGACCGTGGCGGGGTCACGCCAGACGAACTCGAGCGTCGGATCGATGCGGATGCCCATGACCCCACGGTGCCGGAGTGCGCGGCACGCGTGGGGTCACCAGGAGGATCTGTGGAGAACTCAGCGGGGCTGGTCGCCCGTGTCGTTCCCGGGCTCGTCGCCCGCTCCACCCTCGGTGTCGTCGGCCACGCGGCCGGACTCGTCCTCGTGCGGACGCGCACCGGTCGAGTCGTTCAGCAGGTCCTCGAGGGCCTTGTCGAACGCGTCGTCCTCGTCGGTCTGGGACGGGTTCCGCAGCCGTGCGACGAGGGCATCGGGTGCGTCGACGTCGTCCGAGGTCGGCACCAGGTCGAAGTGCGACCAGAGGGCGTCACGCTGTTCGGCCCCGAGCTCGTCCGTCACCCGCTGCCACATAGCGGCAGCTTCACGCAGACGACGCGGACGCAGCTCGAGCCCGACGAGTGTCGCGAACGCCGACTCGGCCGGGCCGCCGGCCGCACGGCGACGGCGCACCATCTCGGCGATCGCTCCGGCCTTGGGGAGACGGACGGTGGCCGCGGCGGTGACCGTGTCCACCCAGCCCTCGACCAGGGCGAGCATCGTCTCGAGTCGGGCGAGCGCGGCGTCCTGCTCGGCGGTCCGCGGCGGGATGAGGGCACCCGAGGCGAGTGCGTCGCGCAGCTGCTCCTGGTTGGTCGGGTCGATGTCGGCCGCGAGTTCCTCGACGCGGTCGAAGGGGATGTGGATGCCCCGCGCGTAGTCCGTGATGGACGAGATGATGTGCAGCCGGAGCCACCGTGCCGACCGGAAGAGCCGGGCGTGGGCGAGTTCGCGGACCGCGAGGTAGATGCGGACCTCGTCCTCGGAGACGTCGAGGCCCTCGGCGAACTCGGCGACGTTCTGGGGCAGGAGTGCTGCGACCTGCTCGTCGAGGAGCGGCACGCCGACGTCACCGCCGGACACGACCTCCTTCGACAGCTGCCCGACGACCTGGCCGAGCTGGATCGCGAACAGCGCCCCGCCGATGCCGCGCATCGCCTTCGAGACGTCGCCGAGCATCGCCTTGAGCTGCTCGGGAGCACGCTGGTCGATCGCCTCGGTCAGGGCATCGGCGATGCTGAAGGCCACCGGCTCGGCGATCTGCGTCCACACCGGGACGGTCGCCTTGGCCCACTGCTCACGCGTGTAGAGACTCGGGGTCGCGGTCAGCTCGGCGACGGTCGTGACCTCGTCGAGCCACAGCGCGGCGACCTGGAACGCCTGGTCGGCCGCCTGCGAGGTGGCCGGGTCGACGGGGTGGCCGCCGTCCCGAGCGATCGCGCTGGCGCGTTCCGCGGTGGCCGAGAAGTCGATGCCGTCACCGCCGGACTGCGCGGCACGCTGGAGCTGGCTCATCAGGTTCGCCACGGAGGCCGGGTCGTTCGGCAGACCGGCGGCACCGGCGAGCTGCGACGGGTCGATCTGCCCCTCGCCCGAGAGCAGCTTGCGCAGCATCTCCTGGAAGTCGTCGTCCGGCCCCGGCTGTGGTTCATCAGGCATGCCGACTACGCTAATCGCTGCTCACGGGGCCGCACCTGGGATGCCCCCGTGGGAACGCCCGAAGCGCTGCGCCCAGGGCGAACAGCCCCGTCGTGAGACGCGGACGACCACCCTGCCGCCAGGCGCGGGTGCCCACCTCGGAAGGACCCCGCGTGACCCTCTTCGCCCCCGCGCCCCGTCGTCGCTCGCGTGCCCGGACCGTCGGTTGGGCGTTCCTGATCGGCGCGGTCGTGCTGGGACTGCTGGCGAGCCTGCTGCCCAGCCCGTACCTCATCGAGGTCCCCGGGCCGGTCTACAACACGATCGGCACGCAGGAGCAGGGGACGGGCAAGGACGCGAAGGACGTCAAGCTCATCCAGGTGTCGGGCCACGAGACGTACCCGACGGCCGGCGCCCTCGACATGCTCACCGTCGGCATCCAGGGCGACGCCACGAACCGCCCGTCGTGGACGAGCGTGATCCGCGCGATCTTCACCAGGTCGCGGGCGGTGATCCCGGTCGAGGCGATCTACCCGAGCGGCACCACGACCGAGCAGGTGAACGAGCGGGACTCCGCCGACATGCAGGCGTCGCAGCAGTCGGCCGTCGCCGCCGCGCTCATCCAGCAGGGGAACGACCTGCCCACGGAACTCGAGGTCAGCGCCGTGCAGGAGGGCTCAGCCGCCGACGGCGCGATCGAGAAGGGCGACGTCATCACGGCGTTCGACGGCAAGTCGCTCACGACCAACGCCGACGCGGTGAGCCTGCGCGAAGCCGTCGCGCAGCACGGCACCTCGAGCCCCGCGACCGTCACCGTCGAACGGGACGGCGCGACGAAGGACGTCCGGGTGACGCCGCGCAGCGAGCAGGGCACGGCGCTGCTCGGGGTCGGCGTCACCGAGCGCTACGAGTTCCCCTTCAAGGTGTCGATCCGCCTGCAGGACGTCGGCGGTCCGTCCGCCGGCATGATGTTCGCGCTCGGGATCATCGACGAGATCACGCCGGGCAAGCTGAACGGCGGCAAGCACGTCGCGGGCACCGGCACGATCACGGCGGCCGGCGAGGTCGGCCCCATCGGCGGGATCCGGCAGAAGCTCTACGGCGCCGCGGACGCGGGCGCCACGGTGTTCCTCGCCCCCGCGGACAACTGCGACGAGGTCGTCGGGCACGTGCCGGACGGGCTCGACGTCTACAGCGTCTCCACGCTCGACCAGGCCGTCACCGACCTGCAGACGATCGCCGACGGCGGGAGCGCCGCGAAGCTCGCCCGCTGCGGGTCCTGACCCGCTCCTGAGCCCCCGTACAGGTTCACGCTCGGTCCGGTCCCATAGGATCAGTGTCACTGACGGCCCGCCGCGAGCCGGGCCCGCCGGTCCGACACGTCTGGAGCACATCAAGTGACGACAACCTCGTCCACCTCGGGGCGGCGTTCGCCGCGGGTCCCCATCGTGGTCACGATCATCGTGCTGGCCGCACTGGTGATCGCCTTCTTCATCTTCGCCAGCCTGTACACCGACTACGCGTGGTTCGCGCAGCTCGGTTTCCAGCAGGTCCTCACCACCCGGTGGATCGCCGGGACCCTGATGTTCCTGGCGGGCTTCCTCGGCATGGCGGTCCCGGTCTTCGTGAGCATCGCGCTCGCGTTCCGGTTCCGGCCGGTCTACGCGAAGCTCAACTCGCAGCTCGACCGCTACCAGCAGGTCATCGAGCCGCTGCGGCGCGCCGTGATGATCGGCATCCCCGTGGTCCTCGGCATCTTCGCCGGGCTCTCGACCGCGGGCCGCTGGAGCATGGTCCTCGAGTACTTCAACCGCACGCCGTTCGGCAAGACCGACCCGCAGTTCGGACTGGACATCGGGTTCTACGTGTTCGAGCTGCCGTTCTGGCGCTCGATCGTGGCCTACTCGTCGGCCGTCGTCCTCATCGCCGGTCTCGCCGCACTCGCGGCGAGCTACCTCTACGGAGCGCTCCGCTTCGGTGGTCGTGAGGTCCGGATCTCCCGTGCTGCGCGCATCCAGCTCGCGGTCACGGCGGCGCTCTACATCGCGCTGCAGGCCGTCAGCCTCTGGCTCGACCAGTACGCGGCGCTGACGAAGTCGAACTCGCTCATCACCGGTGCCCAGTACACCGACGTCAACGCGGTCATCCCGGGCCGCGAGATCATGGCGGGCATCGCGGCGATCGTCGCGCTGCTCTTCATCGTCACGGCGGTCATCGGTCGCTGGCGCATCTCGATCGTCGGCACGGGCCTGCTGCTCGTCGCCGCGATCGTCGTCGGCGGCATCTACCCGTGGGTCGTCCAGCGTCTGCAGGTGAAGCCCTCGGAGCGCACCTTCGAGTCCGCCTACATCGAGCGGAACATCAAGGCCACGCGAGACGCCTACGGTGTCGCCGGTGTCGAGGAACAGAACTACGACGCCACGACCGAGACGAGCTCGGGTGCGCTCGCGAAGGACGCGCAGACCACGGCCAACATCCGTCTCATCGACCCGAAGATCGTCTCCGACACGTTCAGCCAGCTGCAGCAGTACCGGCAGTACTACCAGTTCCCGAAGGAGCTGGACGTCGACCGCTACGACGTCAAGGGCGAGACCGAGGACACCGTCATCGCGGTCCGCGACATCGACCTCGCCGGACTCAGCTCGGCCGCGAACACGCAGTACAACCGGGCGTTCGTCTACACCCACGGCTACGGCGTCACCGCGGCCTACGGCAACCAGCGCGCGAGCGACGGCAAGCCGGTGTTCCTCGAGTCCGGCATCCCGTCGAACGGTGCACTGGGCGACTTCCAGCAGCGCGTGTACTTCGGTGAGACCTCGCCGCCCTACTCGATCGTGGGTGCTCCGAAGGGCACGAAGGACGTGGAGCTCGACTACCCGTCCGGTTCCGACGACGACAACGGCGGCAACGCGACCACCACCTACGCCGGCGACGGCGGTCCGAGCCTCGGCAACTTCTTCAACCGGCTCGTCTACGCCGCGAAGTTCCAGTCGGAGCAGATCCTGCTCTCGAACGCGGTGAACAAGGACTCGCAGATCCTCTACGACCGCGACCCGATCACCCGCGTGCAGAAGGCGGCGCCGTACCTGACCGTCGACAGCGACGCCTACCCGGCGATCGTCGACCACCGCATCCAGTGGGTGGTGGACGGCTACACCACGAGCGACGCGTACCCGTACTCGCAGAGCCAGAGCCTGTCGGACAGCATCGCCGGCGCCGAGTCTTCGACGTACCGCACCGACCAGGTGAACTACATCCGGAACTCGGTGAAGGCCACCGTCGACGCCTACACGGGCAAGGTGACGCTGTACACGTGGGACACGAAGGACCCGGTCCTGAAGACGTGGCAGAAGATCTTCCCGACGTCGATGAAGCCGGTGTCGAGCATGAGCGCCGAGCTCCTCGACCACGTGCGGTACCCGACGGACCTGTTCAAGGTGCAGCGCTCGATCCTCGGTACCTACCACGTGACCAACGCCAACTCGTTCTACTCGGGCGACGACGCGTGGAACACCCCGCAGGAACCGACCAGCACGGCGACGTCGGACAGTGACGCCGACACCGCGGCGACGTCGACGAACGCGCTCGGCGCGCAGACGACGACGACCGCCAACAGGGCGAACCTGCAAGACCCGTACTACCTGACGATGAAGGTGCCGGGGCAGGGGACGGCGTACTCGCTGTACACGACCTACATCCCGCAGCAGTCGGCCGGGGCGAACAACCGCAACGTGCTGACCGGCTACCTGGCGGTGAACTCCGACGCGGGTGGTGCCGGCAAGGGCGAGAAGGCGTCGGGCTACGGCAAACTCACGCTGTTGACGATGCCGAAGACCGACAACATCCCGGGCCCGGGGCAGGTGCAGAGCCTCTTCAACGGTGACTCGACCGTGTCGCAGGAGCTCAACATCCTGAAGCGGGGCAACTCGACCGTGAAGCAGGGCAACCTGCTCACGCTGCCGGTCGGCGGTGGGTTCCTCTACGTGCAGCCCGTCTACGTCCAGTCGACCTCGAGTGGTTCGTACCCGTTGCTGCAGAAGGTCCTCGTGGCCTTCGGGGACAAGATCGCGTTCGAGGACACCCTCGACGAGGCGCTGAACTCGCTGTTCGGCGGCGACTCCGGTGCCGCGGCTGGCGACTCCGGCGCGAGCGGCAGCGGTTCCGGTAGCGGTTCCGGTTCCGGTTCCGGTTCCGACAGCGGATCCGGCTCCGACACGGGGTCCGGTTCCGACACGGGTTCCTCGGGCTCCGGATCGACCGGCTCGACCGGCTCGACGGGTTCCGGCTCGACCGACAACGACGCTCTGCAGGAGGCCCTGGCCGACGCCAAGGCAGCCCTGCAGGACCGCCAGGAGGCCTACGCCGACAACGACCTGGTCGCCGCGGCGGAAGCCGACCAGCGCCTCCAGGACGCGATCGAGGCCGCCACGGCAGCCGAGAACGGCAACTGACACACCGTGGCGGGGCACTCGATTTGTGTCCCGCCACGGCCCCGTGTAGGCTTCTAAACGTGCCGCGGGGTGGAGCAGTTCGGTAGCTCGCTGGGCTCATAACCCAGAGGTCGTAGGTTCAAATCCTGCCCCCGCAACCAAGCGTCACATGAAGGCCCCGGTCCAACAGGACCGGGGCCTTCTTCGTGTCCCCACCGCGAGACGCCCAGCCACGAGACGCGAGACGCCCGGCGCAGGACGCCCGGCGCAGGACGCCCGGCGCAGGACGCCCAGCGCAGGACGCCCAGCGGAGGACGCCCAGCGCAGGACGCCCAGCGCAGAACGCCCCGCCGCAGGCCCGCCCGCCGCAGACCCCCGGGTACGCTCGCCCCATGGCCACCCTCACGATCGCGGCGGCGCAGTTCGCCCCCGTGGACGACCCCGTCGCCAACCTCGACACCGTGCGCACCGCCGCCGTCGACGCGGCGGCCCGTGGCGCCGAGCTCCTGATCACGCCGGAGTACACCTCGTACTTCACCGCCGACATCGACGATCGGTTCGTGGCGGCCGCGCAGCCCCTGGACGGTCCGTTCGTCTCCGGCCTCCGTGACATCGCCCGCGAAACGGGCATCGCCCTGATCGTCGGGGTCGCCGAGTCGGCAGACACGCCGGAGCGCTTCCGGAACACCCTGGTCGCGGTGCTCCCGTCGGGCGACCTGGCGGCGACGTACCGGAAGGTCCACCTCTACGACGCCTTCGGCTCGCGGGAGTCGGACCGCATCGAGTCCGGCGACCCGGAGCAGCTGCCGGTCTTCGACCTCGGCGGAGTCCGTGTCGGGCTCGAGACCTGTTACGACCTGCGATTCCCCGAGGTCACGCGACGACTCGCCGCTCCCGAGGCCGGAGCGGCCGACGTCGTCGTCCTCCCCGCCGAGTGGGTGCGCGGCCCCGGCAAGGAGCACCACTGGCGCACGCTCCTCACCGCCCGCGCGATCGAGAACACCGTCTGGGTCGTCGGGGTCGGGCAGACGCCGCCGATCGGGATCGGCGGCTCGGTCGTCCTCGACCCGTCGGGCGTGGCGGTCGCCTCGGCCGGCGCTTCGCCGACCACGCTCACCGCCACGATCGACACCACCGTCACCGACGCCGTCCGACGGGTGAACCCGTCGCTGTCGCTGCGGCGCTACGACGTCGCACTGCGCACCCTGCCTGGAGGCCCGGGGCAGCCCTGACGCGTCGGTCGCGTCCCCGACGCGGTCGCGTCTCAGGCGCCGGGGCGCGCTCCGAGGGTCGCCAGGCGTGCGGCGGCGTCCTCCAGGACACTCCGGCGCTTGCAGAACGCGAAGCGCACCAGGGACCGGTAGCCGGAGACCCGGTCCGGGCGGACGAACGCCGAGACCGGCACGCCCGCGACACCGGCCAACGCGGGCAGTTCGAGGCAGAACGCACGGGCATCGTCGTACCCGAGCGGCGCGGCGTCGGCGAGCACGAAGTAGCCGCCGTCGGGTCGCATCACGTCGAAGCCCGCAGCCGTCAGTCCGTTCGCGAGCAGTTCGTGCTTCGCGCGCAGGTCGGCAGCGATGCCGGTGAACACCGCGTCGGGCAGGCGGAGTCCCACGGCGACGGCCGGTTGGAAGGGTGCGCCGTTCACGAACGTCAGGTACTGCTTCACCGTCGTGATCGCGTCGACGAGCGCCGGGGGAGCGGTGAGCCAGCCGACCTTCCACCCGGTGGTGTTGAAGGTCTTGCCGGCGCTCGACACCGACACCGTCCGTTCCGCGGCACCCGGCAGGGTCGCGATGGGCGTGTGCGGGACGGCGAACGTCAGGTGTTCGTAGACCTCGTCCGTGATGATCACCGCGTCGCGCTCGGTGGCCAGGCCGACGATCGTCTGCAGCACCTCGGTGGGCAGGACCCGGCCGGTCGGGTTGTGCGGGGTGTTCACGAGCACGGCGCGGGTGCGGTCGGTGAAGGCCGCGCGGAGCGTGCGCTCGTCGGGCAGGAAGTCGGGCGCGGTGAGCGGGACTGTGACGTGCACCCCGCCGGCCAGCCGGATGAGCGCGCCGTAGGCGTCGTAGAACGGCTCGAAGGTGATCACCTCGTCACCGGGTTCGACCAGCGCGAGGATCGTGGCGGCCAGCCCCTCGGTGGCGCCGGCGGTGACGAGGACCTCGCGGTCGGGGTCCACCTCGAGCCCGTACCACCGCTGCTGGTGCTCGGCGATCGCCGACCGCAGGTCGGGGGTGCCCCGGCCCGGCGGGTACTGGTTCACGCCGTCGCGGATCGCCTGCACCGCGGCCTCGAGCACCTCGGCCGGCCCGTCCTCGTCGGGGAAGCCCTGCCCCAGGTTGACCGCGCCGGTGCTGGCGGCGAGGGCGCTCATCTCGGCGAACACCGTCGGTGCGGGGACCCCGTCCGGTCCCAGCAGCATCGCTCCGTCGGCGGCTCGCAGCCACGGTCCTGCCTGGCGCATGTGGTTCCCTCCCGTGCGGGCGACGACGTGTCGCGCTGAACGGACCCCAACCTAGCTGTCCGTCCCGCGGCGGACCGGGCCACCGTGTACAGCGCACGCATAAGATCGCCAGGGGTGGCTCGCAGCCTCGCCAGAAGGACCGCTCAGGTGCTTGCGACAGACTGCACGAGCTTGAAAGGAGCACGTCCAGCATGACCGACACCACGCCCAGCGGGCAGGGCGACGACCGCCGTCCGGACGATGCGGCTCCGCCTGCCGCCAGTGAGGACGCCGCAGCAGCGGCCACGAGAGGGAACACGTCGATGCCGAACGACTCCGACCAGCCGGACGAGACCCCTCGCCCGAACCAGGACCAGAACCAGAACCAGAACGACGAGACGACCGCGGACCACACGGATGTGATCCCGTCGTCGACGGACCAGCCGACCGACCGCTACACCGCGCCGTACCCCGCCGTCTCCGGCGACTCCTCGGGTGCGCAGCAGGGCGGCTACGGCCAGCAGACGTCGCCGTACGGCCGGCAGTCGCCGCAGAGCCAGAACCCGTACGGCCAGCAGCCCCTGCAGAGCCAGAACCCGTACGGCCAGCAGTCGCAGTACGGCCAGCAGACGCCGCAGCCCCAGAACCCGTACGGCCAGCAGAGCCAGTACGGCCAGCAGCCCCAGAACCCCTACGGGCAGCAGAGCCAGTACGGCCAGCAGCCCCAGAACCCCTACGGCCAGCAGTCCCAGTACGGCCAGGCGGGCGGCGAACGCCCCCGCTACGGCGAGTACGCCCAGCCCACGTCCTCGACCGCTCCGAGCTCGTCCTCCGAGTACGCGAACGCGTCCGCGCAGGCTCCGCAGTCGGCCACGAGCGGCTTCGGCGACGTCGACGGCGCGAACCAGCGCAACGGTCACTACTTCAGCGACGACGCCTCGGGCGCCGCGGCGACCACGACGACCAAGGAGCGATCGGGCCGCAACCGGCTGCTCCTGCCGGTCATCGCCGCGGCCATCGCCGGTGGTCTGGTCGGCGGCGGTGCCGGTTGGGCCGTCTCCTCGGGCAACGACGGTGGCAGCGTGGTGTCCTCCGGTTCGTCGCAGGGCGGCAACCTGACCGTCAACGACTACGACTCCGCCACCGTGGTCACGGCCGTCGCGGCACAGGCGACCCCGTCCGTCGTCACGATCAACGTGTCCGCGAGCAACGAGGCCGGCACCGGTTCCGGCGTGGTGATGAGCAAGGACGGCTACATCGTCACGAACACCCACGTGGTCACCCTCGACGGCGACAGCTCGAACGGCCGGATCACCGTCACGACCTCGAACGGCAAGATCTACGCGGGCAAGCTCATCGGTACCGACCCGACGGTCGACCTCGCGGTCATCAAGATCGACGCGACCGACCTCAAGCCGATGGAGTTCGCGGACTCGTCCAAGCTCAACGTGGGCGACACCGCGGTCGCGATCGGCGCGCCCCTGGGCCTGTCGAACACCGTCACCGACGGCATCGTCTCGACGCTGAACCGCAGCATCCAAGTCACCTCGAGCGCCCCCAGCGAGGGCGGCGACTCGAACGAGGGTGGCAACGGCGGCTCGGGTCCCTTCGACTTCTGGGGCAACGGGGACAACGGCAGCAGCTCGTCCGCGAACACCACCGTCTCGCTCCCGGTCATCCAGACCGACGCATCGATCAACCCGGGCAACTCCGGCGGTGCGCTGCTCGACTCGAAGGGCCGACTGATCGGCATCAACGTGGCGATCGCCTCGGCCGGCAGCTCGTCGTCGTCGGAGTCGGCCGCCGGCAGCATCGGCGTCGGCTTCTCGATCCCGGCCAACCTGGTCAAGCGGGTCGCGAACGAGATCAAGGACAACGGCTCGGCGACCCACGGTCTCCTCGGCGCGACGGTCGGCGACGCCACCGAGGACGCCAGCGCCACCCAGGTCGGCGCCCTCATCAAGTCGGTGTCCAACGGCGGTGCCGCGGCGAAGGCCGGTCTGCAGAAGGGCGACGTCGTCACGAAGATCGGTTCGGCGTCGGTCTCCGACGCCACCGACCTGACCGCGCAGGTGCGATTCTTCGCGGGTGGCGCCTCGACGACGATCAGCTTCGTCCGCGATGGCCAGACCCGCCAGGCCGACGTGAAGCTGGGGACGTTCGACAGCAAGGGCTGACGCCACCACACGACGGACTGGAGGCCCGGGGCACGACGTGCGCCGGGCCTCCAGTCCGTCACGGGGCGCGTCCCGCGCCGGCGCAGGTGGGCGGTTCGGCCTCTTGATAGGCTCATGGTCGCTCTGCGGGGCGGCACCGCCCCGGTGCGTCCCGTGCCGCCAGCCAGCACCCCGAGGTACGCATGCAGTCAGACGGACAGCCCCTGCCGGGCGTCTCGTACGTGATGCCCGTGCTCAACGAGGTCACCGAGGTCCGGGCCGCCGTCGGCAGCCTGCTCGACCAGGACTACACGGGCCCGTTCGAGGTCATCCTCGCGCTCGGGCCGTCGATCGACGGCACGAACGAGCTCGTCGCCGAGATGAGCGCTGCCGACCCCCGGATCCGCGCGATCGACAACCCCGTCGGGTCGACGCCCGCCGGGCTGAACGTCGCGATCCGTGCGTCCGTGCACCCCGTCGTCATCCGGGTCGACGCGCACTCGGTCCTGCCGACCGACTACACGCGGATCGCGGTGCACACGCTCCTCGAGTCCGGAGCGGACAACGTCGGCGGCATCATGCGCGCAGAGGGCCGGACCCCCTTCGAGCGGGCCGTCGCCCTGGCGTACGGCAGCCGTGTCGGGCTCGGTGGCACGCCGCACCACGTCGGCGGCACCGCGGGCCCGGCCGAGACCGCCTACCTCGGTGTGTTCCGACGCGAGCGGCTGTTCGACGTCGGACTCTTCGACGAGGGCATCAAGCGCGGACAGGACTGGGAACTCAACCGGCGGCTGCGCCAGACCGGTGGGACCGTCTGGTTCACGCCGGAACTCGTCGTCACGTACCGCCCGCGGCCGAGCCTGAAGCGCCTGGTGCGCCAGTTCGTCGCCACCGGGCTCTGGCGCGGCGAGCTCGCCCGTCGGTTCCCGGCGAACAACGGCCTGCGCTACTTCGTGCCGCCGGCCATGGTGGCGGCGATGGCGCTGGGCATCGTCGCCGGGCTCGTCGGCATCGTCGGCGCCGTGCTCGGCACCCCGCTCGCCTGGGCGCTGCTCGGGTTCGTGGTGCCCGTCGTCTACCTGCTCTTCGTCGTCCTGGGGTCGATCGCCGTGGCGCGCCGCTCCGGGCTGCCGACGCTCCTCTGGCTGCTCGTCGTGCTGCCCTGCATCCACGTGGGCTGGGGGCTCGGGTTCATCATCGGGTTCCTGACCCGCACGTCCGAGCTGACCACCCACACGGGACGGTGACCGAATGACCGACCAGCCCACGACCGGCCGCGGATCCGCACGGCCGACCTCGATCGCCGAGCTCCGGGCCGTCGCCCAGCCGGACGAGGTCCGTGCCCGCGCCAACGCCGAGCACTGGACGGCCTCGCTGTACCTGCGTGACGTCTCGCCGTACCTGACCTGGGTGCTCCTGAAGACCCGTGTCAGCGCGAACCAGGTCACCGGCCTGATGATCCTGGTGGGCTGGAGCGTCGCCGCCGCCCTGCTCATCCCCGGAATCTGGGGCGCCGCGCTGGCGCTCGTGCTCGGCCAGCTGCAGATGCTCGTCGACTGCTCCGACGGCGAGGTCGCCCGGTGGCGCGGCACGAAGTCACCCGCCGGGGTGTTCCTCGACAAGGTGGGGCACTACACGACCGAGGGCCTGATCCCGGTCGCGCTCGGCGTCCGGGCAGCCACCTGGCCGATCCACGACGCCGACTGGATGTGGACCACGATCGGCTGCGCACTCGGCCTGGTCATCGTGCTGAACAAGGCCCTCAACGACATGGTGCACGTGGCCCGCGCGAACGCCGGGCTCGACAAGCTCGTCGACCGGCGGGACGCCTCCACCGCGCCGTCGGGTCGGAAGCTCGCCTCGCTCCGCCGTCTGGCGAAGTTCCTGCCGTTCCACCGCCTGTACCACTCGGTCGAGCTGAGCATGCTCGCGTTCGTCTTCGCCCTGCTCGCCCTGGTGATCGGCGACCCGCTCGCCAGCCGGATCCTGGTCGGTGCGCTGTTGCCGCTCGCGGTGCTCGCGACGGTCGGGCACTTCCTGGCGATCATCGCCTCGAAGCGGGTCAAGGCGTGACCGAGGACACGACCGTGCCCGGAACGCTGCGCCGCCACGCGGTGGTGCACCGCGGACGACCGCGCGTCGCCGTCGTGAGCCTGTCGCAGGGCACCCGGCCGGACGACCTGCGCCGCGGGCTGGACAGCGTGCTCGCGCAGCAGGACGTCGAGCTCGACGTCGTCTGCGTCGGCAACGGCTGGGCGCCGATCGGGCTGCCGGACGGCGTTCGGGCGCTGGCCCTGCCCGAGAACGTCGGGATCCCGGCCGGGCGCAACGCCGGGGCCGAGGTCGTCGACGGCGACTACGTGTTCTTCCTCGACGACGATGCCTCGGTGCCGTCGCCGACGTTCCTGCGCGACGCGATCGCGGTGTTCGAGCACGATCCGTCGCTCGGCCTCGTACAGCCGCGGGTCGTCGACCCCACCGGCGCCGCGAACCCCCGCCGGTGGGTGCCGCGGATCCGGAAGGGCGAGCCGGACCACTCGTCGCCGGTCTTCTCGGTCTGGGAAGGCGCCGTCGTGCTGCCGATGGACGTGTACCGGGCCGTCGGCGGCTGGGGTGCCGAGTACTTCTACGCCCACGAGGGCATCGAGCTCGCCTGGCGCGTCTGGGACGCCGGCCGTCGGACCTGGTACGCCGGGGACCTCGTCGCGCACCACCCCGCGATCGACCCGGCGCGGCACACCGAGTACTACCGGTTGAACGCCCGGAACCGGGTGTGGCTCGCTCGACGCAACCTGCCGGCGGTGCTGCGACCGCTGTACGTGGGGTCGTGGGCCGCGATCCAGATCGCGCGCTGGTGGCGTCACCCCCGCCGACTTGCCACCTGGTTCGGTGGGATCCGTGAAGGATGGACGACCGACTGCGGTCCGGTCCGCCCGATGGGCTGGCTCACAGTCGCACGGATGACCATCGCAGGGCGGCCGCCGGTCGTCTGACCCGCCCGCCCCGTACCGCCCGAGCAGACCCGGAGAAGGACCATGTCGATCATCAGCGACCTGCGGACCGCACTGCGGCTCGTCGAGCGACTCCTGACGTCGCGCCGGAGCCGGCGGCAGCTCGCACAGCGACTGCCGTCCGCGCCGAAGCCGACGCCCGGTTCGGTCGAGATCGCCGTGTACTTCGCCGACGGTCCGGTCAACATGTACCAGGTGCGCCAGTGGTACGCGCCGCTGGCCGAACTCGCGAAGACGCACCCGGTGGCGATCGTCTCGCGGAGCCCGGGCACCATGCTGACCCTGCTCGACGAGTCGCCCGTGCCCGCGGTCTACGCCCGGCAGGTGGTCGACCTCGAGCACTTCGTCGACACCCAGGCGCCGAAGGTGGTGCTGTACGTCAACCAGAACGCCCGCAACTTCCAGATGATGCGGTACGGGCGGATGTGGCACGTCTTCGTCAACCACGGCGAGAGCGACAAGATGTACATGACCACGAACCAGTTCAAGGCGTACGACTACGCCCTGATCGCGGGGGACGCAGCGCGCGATCGTCTGGCCGAGGCGCTGTGGGACTACGACCTGGACGCCCGGACCATCGCGATCGGACGCCCGCAGGCCGACCACTTCGCCGGAGCGGCCCCGTACCCGGACGACGACCGGACCGTCGTGCTCTACGCCCCGACGTGGGAGGGCGACCGCGGTGCCGCAGCGTACGGGTCGATCGCGTCGCACGGCACGGTCATCGCCGAGCAGGTGCTGGCGTCGCCCCGCCACCGTCTGGTCTACCGCCCGCACCCGCGCAGTGGTGTGCTCGAACCGGCGTACCGCGCGGCGCACGAGCGGATCGTGGCGGCGATCAGTGCGGCCAACGCCGCCGACCCCGCCGCGCACCACCTGTACGACGACGGCGGTGACCTCGGCTGGCAGCTGGCGGACGCCGACGTGGCGATCACGGACATCAGCGCGATGATCTACGACCGGCTGGCGGTCGGCAAGCCGCTCATCGTCACGCGACCGGTCTCGCCCGAGGCCGACGTCGACGAGCGGGGCTACCTGAGCGACGCGAACTGGCTGACCGCGGCCGACGCCCCGTCGGTGCTCGCCCGTGTCGACGCGGCCGCGAGCGACGCCGAGGAGCTCGCGCGCCTGCAGCACTGGGTCGCGCGGTACTTCGGCGACACGACCCCGGGTGCCGCCACGGAGCGGTTCCACGAGGCCGTGGAGTGGCTGCTCGAGCGGTGGCGGACCGTCGCGGCCGAACGCGACGGGCGCTGACGGCCGGTCGTCACCCCGGGTGTTCCGTGGCGCAGGTCGGCGCAGGGTCACGGCTGGAGCCCCGGCCCGACGAGTGACATCCGCCAGAGGTACTCGGACCGGTCGGGCCGACGCCACCGCACGATGACGACCCCCGTGTCCTCGGGGTCGGCGCCGAACACCGCCAGCGACAACGACCTGCCCGGGTCGAGGCGGCGCACCGCGAGCGGCGGGCAGTAGCCGTTGCCCAGATGGGTGAGGGAGAGCCCGTCGACCGGCTCGGGGCCGGTGTTGACGAGGTCGTACCGACGCGGTGCGTGCGATCGGTCGACGGCGAACGGGACGGCGTACGCGGTTGGTGGGTGGTGCATGGGTGGAACGTTAGGGGGAGGGTCCGACGGCGGGACCCCGGGGGCGCGCACGAGGGCCGGGGCTGTGGAGGGAGCCAGCGATACCCGTGTTGGTGCAGGGGGAGTACCCCGGCCGGTCAGGAGCCGTAGTCGGCTGCGTACCGGGCCAGCGCGGCCTCGATGGTGCCGTCGAGCTGCAGACGACCCTTGTCGAGGTAGAGCCCCCGGTCGCAGAAGCGACGGAGGTCCTTGTCGCTGTGGGAGACGAAGAACAGCGTCCGGCCGCCGGCCAGGAGCTGCTCGATCCGCTTGTAGCACTTCTCGCGGAAGGCCTTGTCGCCCACCGCCAGCACCTCGTCGACCAGGATGACCGGTTCGTCGAGCCGCGAGATCACCGCGAACGCGATGCGGACCTTCATGCCGCTCGACAGGTGCTTGTAGGGGGTGTCCACGAAGTCGGCGATCTCGGCGAAGTCGATGATCTCGTCGAAGGCGTCGCGGATCTCGGCCCGCGACATGCCGTGCAGACCCGCCGTCAGGTACACGTTGTCGCGCACCGTGAGGTCCCCGACGAAGCCACCGGTGATCTCGATGAGCGGGGCGACGCCGGCACCCACGTCGACGCGGCCCTCGTCGGGCAGCATGACCTGGGCCACGAGCTTCAGCAGGGTCGACTTGCCCTGCCCGTTCCGCCCCACGACGCCGATCGCCTCGCCCGGGCGGACGTCGAACGACACGTTGCGGAGCGCCCAGAACTCATCGGCACGCTTGCGGCGCCCGCGTCCGGCGAACAGGTCCTTGAAGTTCCGGCTCGCGCGACGGTTGCGCTTGAAGCAGATGCCGGCGTCGCGCACCGAGATGACCGGTGCGACGGTCTCGGTGCGACGGGTCTGGTCGGTCGCGGTCATCACAGCTCCTTCAGCACGCGGTGCTCGCTGCGGCGGAACACCGCGAAGCCGATCACCAGGACGATGCCGGTCACGACCACCGAGGCGCCGACCTCGAGCCAGTCGAGCTGGCCGGGGAAGAACGCCGCGCGGTACATGCCGAAGATGCCGGTGAGCGGGTTGATCGCGGCGATGTCACGCAGGGCGGAGGGCAGCGCGTGCGTGCCGTAGATGATCGGGGACGCGTAGAACAGGAACCGCAGCACGAGCTTGGTCGCGCGCTCGAGGTCACGGAAGAAGACCACCAGCGGGGCGACGATGAGGCCCAGGCCGTAGACCAGCGCGCACTGCAGCACGATCGCCAGCGGGAAGAACACGACCTGCCAGTGCAGGTGGGCACCCGTCGCGATCGCGAAGGCCGCCAGGACCGGCAGGCTCAGCAGGAACTCGATGCCCTTCGACGCGATGATCCGTGCCACCCAGATGGTGCGGGGGATGGTGGTCGAGCGGATGAGCTTCGATTCCTTGATGAACGCCCGGGTGGAGTCCGAGACGCCGCCGGTGAACCACATCCACGGCAGCAGCGCGGACAGCAGGAACACGATGTACGGATCTTCACCGACCGAGCCGCGGTGGAAGACCTGCGTGAAGACGAACCAGTAGATCCCCGACATCACGAGCGGGTCGAGGATCGACCACACGTAGCCGAGCGCCGACGTCGAGTAGCGGACCCGGAGGTCGCGGACGGTCAGCAACCACAGGGCCTGACGATAGCGCCGACCGGCGCTCCGGGCCTTCGCGGGTGCGGGAGCCACGGGCGCGGTCGGCGCACTCGCTGTGGTCACGGTTTCCCTTCGGGCGGAACCGCCGAGGGGGTCCTGACGGTGGTTCAGGCGAACAGGTTGTTCGCGCGCTCGAGGTCCTCGGCGAAGTCGATCTCGACCGCGTACAGGTCGGAGATGTCGATCGGCGTCCAGCGTAGCCCGTCCTCGGCGATGGCAGCCTCGATGCCGCCCTCGAAGTACTCCTGGTCGTCCACGCGCCCGAGCTGGCGGATGAGGGCCTGCTTGTCGGCGGCGGAGACGTAGTTGATGCCGACGGCTTCGCCGAGACCCCCGACGACCTGCTTGGAGAGCTTGTGGATGAAGCCCTCGGCGTCGACGGTGTACTTGACCTCTTCGTCGGAGACCTTTTCGGTGTTGACGCTGACGAAGGAACGGCCCTCGTCGATCATGTCGGCCGCACGGACGAGCGCCATCGGGTCGAAGACCACGTCGCCGTTCATCCAGAGGACACCGCTCTTGCCGGTGGCCTTGAGGGCGCGCAGCAGGCTCTTCGAGGTGTTGGTGGAGTCGTAGGACTCGTTGTAGACGAAGTTCGCGTCGGGGAACGCCTCGACGATGTGCTCCGACTTGTAGCCGACGACGATCGTCACGCGGGCGCTCGAACCGAACGCGGCGCGGATGTTGTCGAACTGCTGCTGCATGATGGTGCGGCCGTCACTGAGCTCCGTGAGCGGCTTCGGCAGGCTGCGGCCGAGACGGCTGCCCATCCCCGCTGCGAGGATCACGATCTGCGTGGTCATGCTGGTCCCTTCTGGTGTCCGCCCGCGCACCCTGGGGTACGGGCGGGCCTCGTCGAGTCTGCGCTTCCAACGTCCGAGTTGCCCGAGAACCGGTCGCGTCGACGTGGTCGTCGCAGCGAGGAGGCTGCCGGGATCGCCTGCTGGAGCAGGTTTCCAAGTGGTGAACACTCCTTCGTGCCCTGGTGAATGATACGGAAACACCCCCTCGCGGGGTACGGGTCTGCGTGCTTCGTACTCAATTCGTGACCCTGGCCGCGACGGTTCCCGACGGTCGGAGAGCGTTGGTACGGTGGGTCGATGCCAGCGCGAGCAGAGAACGAGGACGTGTACGCCACGGCCGACGCTGCCTGGATGACCGAGGCGGGGGACGCCGACGACGCGGACACCGCCGCGGCTGCTGAGGACGACGCAGCCGACGACGACACGGGGGACACTGATGCGGACGACGCCGCCACTGATGACGCGATGACCGACGGGACGGCCGTCCGCACCGACGCGACGACGGCGACCCAGTCGGACGACGCGACGACCGGCACCGACGCGACGACGGACAACCGCACCGACGACGCGACGGCCGCAGCGCCCCGCCCCGCGAAGGCGCGCAACGGCAAGGGACGCACCAAGCGCCCGACGAAGGCCGCCCCGCGGACCGACGCCGCGCCTCCCGTCCCGACCGACGCGGACGACGCGACGGACGTCGCTGACCCGGCGAGCACCGCCGCGCCCGCGGCGAAGAAGCGTGCGCCCCGCACCGCCGCCCCGAAGCAGCCGCAGACGCTCCAGCCCGTCGTGCTCGCAGCGAGCGGCCTGGTCAAGCGGTACGGGCAGACCCTGGCCGTCGACGAGGTCGACCTCGAGATCCGGCAGGGCTCCATCTTCGGCGTGGTCGGCCCGAACGGCGCCGGCAAGACGACGACCCTCTCCATGATCACCGGGCTGCTGCGCCCCGACGCCGGCTCGGTGACGGTGCTCGACCACGACGTCTGGGCCGACCCGACGGCGGCGAAGCGCAGTCTCGGTGTGCTGCCGGACCGGCTCCGCCTGTTCGACCGGCTGACCGGCGCGCAGCTCCTCTACTACTCGGCCACGCTCCGCGGGCTCGACGGGGCCACCGCCCGGAAGCGCAGTGCCGACCTCGCGGAGGCCTTCGGGCTGGGCGAGGCGCTGGGCCGCCAGGTCGCCGACTACTCCGTCGGCATGGCGAAGAAGATCGCCCTGGCCGCGACCCTGATCCACTCGCCGCGGGTGCTCGTGCTCGACGAGCCGTTCGAGTCGGTCGACCCGGTGAGCGCGGCGACGATCACGGACATCCTGCGCCGGTACACCCGGGGTGGCGGCACGGTCGTGCTGTCCAGCCACTCGATGGAGCTCGTGCAGCGCACCTGTGACTCGGTCGCCATCATCGTCGGCGGCAAGGTCCTGGCGTCCGGCACCATGGCCCAGGTCCGCGGGCGCAAGAGCCTCGAGGACAAGTTCGTCGAACTCGCCGGCGGTCGTGTCGTCGCGGAGAGCATGGAATGGTTGCACAGCTTCTCCGGCTGAGGGCGGACCTGCTCGCGGGCGAGGTCCGCGGCACCGCCCGCCGGTCCGTCGCCGTCGTGCTCGGGAGCCTCGTCGGACTCCTCGCCGCCGTGTTCGTCGCGTCGCAGACCATCGCCCTCGGTGACGCCGACCCGGACGTCGCGCGTGCCGTCATCGTGCCCGTCGGCACCCTGATCACTTTCGGCTTCACGGTCGTGCCGCTCGTCGTCGGCCGGAGCGACCAGCTCCACCCCCGGCGCTTCGCGGTCTTCGGTATCGAGCGCCGTCGCCTGGCGATCGGACTCGTCGTCGCCGGCCTCGTCGGCATCCCGGTGATCGGCGTGGTCGTCGTCGCGGTCGGCCAGGTCGTCGCCTGGGCCCGCGACCCCGGTCTCGGGCTGCTCGCGGTGCTCGGCGGGCTGCTCGGCGTCGCCACGTGCGCGCTCCTGATCCGGGTCTGCTGCACCGTCGGCTCCCGGTTGATCGGGCCGGACCGCTCCCGCGACGCCGGGTGGCTGGTGGCGCTCGTCATCATCGCGCTCTCGATCCCGACGGTGGCGCTGCTGCTGCGCGTCGACTGGCTCGACCCGCAGGGCGCCGAGATGCAGCGCGTCGCGGACGTCGCCGGGTGGACCCCGTGGGGTGCCGCGTGGGCCGTGCCCGCCGAGGTCGCGAGCGGCCACGTCGGTGCCGGTGTCCTGAAGCTCCTCGTCGCGGTCGTCGTCGTCGCGCTCCTCGCCTGGGCGTGGTGGGCACTCGTCGGCCGTGCGCTCGAGACCGTCGACGACCGTGCCCACACCCGCCGCTACCAGGGCCTGGGCTGGTTCGACCGGTTCGGTTCGGCTCCGGTGTCGGCCGTCGCCGCCCGGGCGCTCACCTACTGGGTCCGCGACCCGCGGTACCGCACGTCGTACCTGATCATCCTGCTCGTGCCGATCGTCGTCATCCCGCTCGGTGTCGCCGGGGTGCCGTGGCAGTGGACCGCCCTCGTGCCGCTGCCGCTGATGGCCCTGATCGCCGGGTTCCTGCCGCACAACGACGTCTCGTACGACAACACCGCCGTGTGGCTGCACGTCGCCTCGGGTGCGCCCGGGTGGAGCGACCGGCTCGGTCGTGTCGTGCCCGTGCTGGTCGTGGGGGCGCCCGCGATCGTCGCCGGGGCCGCGCTGTCCGCCCGGCTGTTCGGAGACTGGGCCGCGTTCCCGCTGCTCATCGGCGTGAGTGCGAGCGCGCTGTTGTCCGGGCTCGGGTTGTCGAGCGTCCTGTCCGTGCTCATGCCATACCCGACGGTGCGCCCGGGCGACCACCCCTTCCAGCAGCCCCAGGCCGCCGGCGTCACCGCCACGGTCGCGCAGGCGTCCATGGTGATCGGCATCGTGCTCTGCACGGTCCCCGCAGCCTGCCTCGCGGTGCTCGCCGTCGTGCAGGGTCCGGAGCCCTGGTCGGTGCTGACGCTCCTGGTGGGCATCGGGGTCGGTGCCGTCGTGCTCGTGATCGGTGTCTCCGCCGGCGGACGCCTGTTCGACCGCCGCGGCCCCGACCTGCTCGCCGCGGCACAGCGCAACTAGCGACACAGCGCAACGAGCGACACAGCGCAACGAGCGGCGCAGCGCATCGGGCACCGAGCGACTCCGCGCGACGATCGCCCAGCGCGGACGAGCGGCGCGCCCGAGGGCGGACCGTCGTACCCTGGACCCATGAGCATGACGGAACCAGGCGGCGGCCTCGACGTGATGGACCGGGAGCTCGAGAAGCTCCTCGAAGACGAAGCGATCGAACCCGGTGACCACGAGCGGTTCTCGCACTACGTGAAGAAGGACAAGATCCTGCAGTCGGCCCTGTCCGGCAAGCCGGTCAAGGCCCTGTGCGGCAAGAAGTGGATCCCGGGTCGCGACCCGGAGAAGTTCCCGGTCTGCCCGGACTGCAAGGCCATCTACGAGAAGATGAAGGCCGAGTAGACGCGACCAACAGACGGACGGGAGGCCCGTGGCGACGCCGCCACGGGCCTCCCGTCCGTCATCCGGTCGCTTCGTGAGCAGCAATGGTCGGGTCCGTCACGCAGACCCGACCATTGCTGCTCACGAAGCGGCGCCGCGCGACGCGACGTGACGCGCGACGCGCGCGCGTGCCCTAGATCACCAGGGTGGGGATGGCGGGGTCGCCGCGCCCGATGCGCGACGCATCGGCGGGCAGCTCCGCCTTCGCGCGCTTGTGGTGCGCGCGTGCGGCCTCGACGCCCTGCGTGCCGAGGAACGCCGGGTCCACCTCGCCGCCGGTGACCACGGGGACCAGCAGCGGCCGCTCGTCGGGGCCGACCTGCGCCCCGGTGAGCACGATCTCGGCAGTGGCGACGCCGTTGCGGAGTCGTCGGCCCGCCTCCTTCCGGCCGCCGATCGACGCCTTGTCGGCCGACTTCTTGGCGACGGGGACCCAGTCGCCGCCGTCCGCGTCCCGGTGCGCGACGAGCTTGAACACCATGCCGGCGGCCGGGTGCCCGGAGCCGGAGACGACCGAGGTGCCGACGCCGTACGAGTCGACCGGGGCGGCTCGGAGCGCGGCGATCGTGTACTCGTCGAGGTCGTTCGTCACCGTGATCTTCGTGCCCGTCGCGCCGAGGCGGTCGAGCTGTGCACGCACAGCGGCGACGACGGACGGCAGGTCGCCGCTGTCGATCCGGACGCCGCCGAGCTTGCCGTCGGTGAGCCGGACGGCCGTCTCGACCGCGGCCTCGATGTCGTAGGTGTCGACGAGCAGGGTCGTGCCGCTGCCGAGCGCGTCGAGCTGCGACCGGAACGCCTGCTCCTCGGAGTCGTGCAGCAGCGTGAAGGCGTGCGCGGCGGTGCCCATCGTGGGGATGCCCCAGGTGCGCCCGGCCTCGAGGTTGCTCGTCGCACCGAAGCCGGCGATGTACGCGGCACGGGCGGCGGCGACGGCGTTCCACTCGCCGGTGCGGCGGGAGCCCATCTCGGCGAGCGGGCGGCCGTCGGCGGCGGACACCATCCGAGCGGCGGCCGAGGCGATCGCGGAGTCCGCGTTGAAGATGCTCAGCGCGAGGGTCTCGAGCACGACGGCCTCGGCGAAGGTGCCCTCGATCTGCAGGATGGGGGAGTTCGGGAAGTAGACCTCGCCCTCCCGGTACGCGCGGACGTCACCGCTGAACCGGTAGTCGGCGAGCCACGCGGCGGTGCCGGCGTCGATGACGCCGCGGTCGCGCAGGAACCCGATCTCCTCGTCGCCGAAGCGGAAGTCGCCGAGGGCGGTGAGGAAGCGTCCGAGCCCGGCCGCGACGCCGTAGCGGCGGCCGTCCGGCAGCCGCCGGGCGAACACCTCGAAGACGCATCGGCGGTCGGCGGTGCCGTCCTTCAGGGCGGCGTCCACCATGGTGAGCTCGTACTGGTCGGTGAGGAGCGCGCTGGTCACGTCTCCGACACTAGTGACGTACCGGTGGGGAGGCCCGGATCACCCCGTGCGCCCGGCCTGCGTGGCGCGCGTGGTCGCGTCGGTGCTGGTCGGCGGGCGTCGGTACGCTGGTGCCGTGACGGATGCACCGATCGGAGTCTTCGACAGCGGGGTCGGCGGCCTCACCGTGGCCCGCGCCATCATCGACCAGCTCCCGCGCGAGAGCATCCGGTACGTCGGCGACACCGTGCACTCGCCCTACGGCCCGAAGCCCATCGCCGACGTCCGCCGGTACGCGCTCGAGGTCATGGACGACCTGGTCGAGCAGGGCGTCAAGGCGCTGGTGATCGCGTGCAACACCGCCTCGTCCGCCGTGCTCCGCGACGCCCGCGAACGGTACGAGCAGGCGTACGGCATCCCCGTCGTCGAGGTCATCCAGCCCGCGGCCCGCGCCGCCGTCAAGCAGACCCGAACGGGCCGCATCGGGGTCATCGGCACCGTCGGCACCATCGCGTCGCGCGCCTACGAGGACGCTTTCGCGGTCGCCGCCGATGTCACGCTGACCACCGCCGCGTGCCCCCGGTTCGTCGAGTTCGTCGAGGCCGGGGACACCTCGTCGCCGTCCCTGCGCGAGATCGCGGCCGGCTACCTCGACCCGATCCGTGCCGCCGACGTCGACACCCTCGTGCTCGGCTGCACCCACTACCCGCTCATGTCCGCCGCGATCCAGTTCGTCATGGGTCCGGAGGTCACGCTCGTCTCCAGCGCCGAGGAGACTGCGAACGACGTCTACCGCCGGCTCGTGGAGCACGGGCTCGAGCGCACCGCGACCACCGCCCCGACCTACTCGTTCGAGGCGACGGGGGACGACAAGAACGGCTTCATCCGGCTCGCCCGGCGCTTCCTCGGTCCCGAGGTCTCGAGCGTCGGCCACCTCCAGACGGGGGCCATCACGCTGCCCCGCACCGAAAGGACCCCATGACCGACAACCTCCGCGTCGACGGCCGCACCGCCTCCGACCACCGTCCCGTCACCATCGAGCGGGGGTGGAGCACGCAGGCCGAGGGCAGCGCGCTCATCTCCTTCGGCAACACGAAGGTGCTCTGCACCGCGTCGTTCACGAACGGCGTGCCCCGCTGGCTCGCCGGCAAGGGCACCGGGTGGGTCACCGCCGAGTACTCGATGCTGCCGCGGTCGACCAACGAGCGCATGCAGCGCGAGTCCATCAAGGGCAGGGTCGGCGGCCGCACCCACGAGATCTCCCGCCTGATCGGGCGTTCGCTCCGCGCGGTCGTCGACACGAAGGCCCTGGGCGAGAACACCCTCGTCATCGACTGCGACGTGCTGCAGGCCGACGGCGGCACCCGCACGGCGTCGATCACGGGCGCGTACGTGGCGATGGCCGACGCGATCGAGTGGGGCCGCGCCAAGGGCTTCATCGCGAAGAAGGCCACCCCGCTCACCGACAGCGTGCAGGCGATCTCGGTCGGCATCGTCAAGGGGGAGCCGATGCTCGACCTGGCCTACACCGAGGACTCCGCCGCCGACACCGACATGAACATCGTCACGACGGGGTCGGGAAAGTTCATCGAGGTGCAGGGCACCGCCGAGCACGCGCCGTTCGACCGTGACGAGCTGAACGTCCTGCTCGACCTCGGCCTGGCCGGCAACCAGTCGCTCGCGGCGATCCAGCGTTCGGTCCTGGGTCTGGCGTGACGTCCCGCGAGGTGGTGCTGGCCACCCACAACCAGGGCAAGGTCGTCGAGCTGCGCGAGATCCTCGGGTCGGCGCTGGGCGAGGGAGTCGAACTCGTCGGCTACGACGGCCCCGAGCCGGTCGAGGACGGCGACAGCTACGCCGCGAACGCCCTGATCAAGGCGCGTGCCGCCGTCGCGCACACCGGGTTGCCGGCGCTCGCCGACGACTCCGGGATCGCGGTCGACGCCCTCGGTGGTGCACCGGGCATCCACTCGGCCCGCTACGCCGGTACCCGCTCGGAGGCCGACAACATCGCGCTGCTGCTCACGAACCTGCAGGGTGTCGTCGAGCGGACCGCCGCGTTCGTGTGCGCAGCGGCCTTCGTGACGCCCGACGGTCAGGAGCACGTCGTCGAGGCGGTCTGGAACGGCGAGGTGCTGACCGAGCCCGTCGGTGACGGCGGCCACGGCTACGACCCGGTGTTCCGGCCGGACGACGCCGACCGCTCGTCGGCGGAGCTCACCCGCGACGAGAAGAACGCCCTGTCGCACCGCAGCAAGGCGTTCCGGGGCATCGCGCCGATCGTGCGGGAGCACTTCGGCGTCTGAGCGCCGGCGCTCGTTCCGTTCCGCACAACCGAAGTCGCCCCGGAC
>NZ_MJGT01000059.1:0-87694 GCF_001864975.1 Curtobacterium sp. MMLR14_002 | reverse complement strand
CCGCTCGCGTGTCGGATCGCTGGCGATCAGTGGAAGCTGTCACCGCAGGCGCAGCTGCCCTGCGCGTTCGGGTTGTCGATCGTGAAGCCCTGCTTCTGGATCGTGTCCTCGAAGTCGATCGTCGCGCCGTCGAGGTACGGGACGCTCATCTTGTCGACGACGACCTCGACCCCGTCGAACTCGGCGGTGACGTCACCGTCGAGCAGGCGCTCGTCGAAGTAGAGCTGGTAGATCAGGCCCGAGCAGCCACCGGGCTGGACGGCGAGGCGCAGGCGCAGGTCGTCGCGGCCCTCCTGCTCGAGCAGGCTCGCCACCTTGCCGGCAGCGGCGTCGCTCAGGAGGACGCCGTGCGACTGCGTTTCGGTCGCCGGTGCTTCGGTGATGGTGTCGCTCATCGCGCGTCTCCCTCCGGGCGGTGCTGGTCACCGCGCCTGGCGTCGATTGTAAGCACCCTCAGCTGCGCGTCGCGAGCCTGGCGAGCAGGATCGTCTCCGACGCGATGGCACGGTGCAGGACGCCGAGGTGCTGCGACTCGTTCGGGCTGTGCGCGCGGGTGTCCGGGTCCTCGACGCCGGTGACCAGGATCTGCGCGTCCGGGAACTCCGCGGCCAGGTCCGACACGAACGGGATCGACCCACCGATGCCCTGCTCGACCGCCTCGGCACCCCACCCCTCGCGCATGGCCGTGCGGGCCTCCTGGACGGCCCAGCCAGCGGTGTCGACGAGGAACCCGTCGCCGCTGTCCGGCTCGGTGATCTCCATCCGTGCACCGAACGGGACGTGCTCGCGCAGGTGCCGCTCGACGGCAGCGGACGCCTGACGGGCGTCCTGACCGGGGGCGACGCGGACCGAGACCCGTGCCGAGACCGTGGGCAGCAGGGTGTTCGAGGCGTTCGCGACGCTCGGCACGTCCATGCCGGTCACCGTGATCGACGGCTGGAACCACATGCGGGACAGCACGGCGCCGGTGCCGATCGGGCGGACACCTGGGACGAGAGCGGCGTCCACGGCGAGTTCGTCCTCGGTGCGCTCCGGCACGTCGGCCTCGTACGAGGACAGCCCCTCGACGGCGACCGAGCCGTCGGCGTCGTGCAGCGAGGCGAGCAGCCGCACCATGGGGATCATCGCGTCCGGGGCCGCTCCCCCGAACATGCCGCTGTGACTGGCGTGCTCGAGCGTGGTCAGGGTGAGCTTGAAGGTGACGTTGCCGCGCAGCGAGACCGTGATCGACGGGACCTCGGTGGACCAGTTGTCGCTGTCCGCCACGACGATGACGTCGGCGGCGAGGTGCTCCTTCTGCTCGCGCAGGAACGTGCGGAACGAGCGGGAGCCGAACTCCTCCTCGCCCTCGACGAAGAGCACGATCCCGAGGTCGAGGTCGTCACCGAACTGGGCGTGCACCGCGCGGAGCGACGCGATGTGCGTCATCACACCGGCCTTGTCGTCCGAGGCACCGCGGCCGTACAGGCGGTCACCGCGGAGGGTCGGCTCGAACGGCGGCGTCTCCCACAGGGCCTCGTCGCCCTGCGGCTGCACGTCGTGGTGGGCGTAGAGCATGACCGTCGGCTTGCCGTTCCGCGCCGGGCGCACCGCGAGCACCGCGGGCTGGCCGAGCTCGGTCTCGGCGTCGGCCTCGGCGACGTCGGCCGTCGAGCCGGACACCGCCGACCGCACGATCCGGACGTCGTCCGCCCCGAAGACCCCGGTCGACCGGGCGAGGTCCGCGACGGCCTCGGCACTCGCGCGCACGTTCGCCGGGTCGAAGGCCGACCAGGACACCGACGGCAGGCGCACCAGCGCGGACAGGTCGGCGATCGTCGTGGGCAGTGCCCCCTGCACGTGTTCGCGCAGGGCGTCGAGGAGCGCGGGGTCGGTCGCGGGGCTGTGCTGTTCGCTGTCGGTCATGCCCGGTAATCTAGAGGAGATCCCGCACGCACACCGCCGTTAGGAACGCACCGTGGCGAAGGCAGCCCCCAAGACCAACACGACCGACAACCCGACCGAGGCCGAGCTCCTCGAGCAGGGCAAGGGCCGCCCCACGCCGTCCCGCCGCGAGCGAGAGGCAGCGAACCGCCGCCCCCTCGTCGGCAACACGCCGGTCGACAAGAAGGCCGCCCGTGCCCGCCTCAACTCGGAGCGCGAGCGTGCCCGGGTCGGCATGGCCAACGGCGAGGAGCGCTACCTGCCGGCGAAGGACCGCGGTGAGCAGCGACGCTTCGTCCGCGACTGGATCGACGCCCGCTGGAACGTCGGCGAGGTCATGATGCCCGTGCTCGTGCTGTTCCTGATCGTCGGGTTCGCGGCCGCGCAGACCGTCATCGCCTCCTACTCGCTCCTGCTGGTGTGGGCGTTCGTGGCGCTGTTCATCATCGACTGCGTCGTGCTGTGGCTGTCGCTCCGCCGCAAGCTCACCAACAAGTTCGGCGAGCTCCAGCGCGGCACCTTCCTCTACATCCTCACGCGGGCATGGCAGCTGCGCTTCCTGCGGCTGCCGAAGCCCCAGGTCCGGCGTGGGCAGTACCCCACGCTCTAGCCACACGCACACGACGAAGCGCCGCCCGGCCTGCCGGGCGGCGCTTCGTCGTTCCCACTCCCCCGCTCCCCACTCCCCCGTTCGCGCTTCGTGAGCAGGAATGGTCGGGTGGGCGCGACGCACCCGACCATTGCTGCTCACGAAGCGGCCGTGGGCGCGCCCAAGACGGACTGGAGGCCCGTGGCGGTGTCGCCACGGGCCTCCAGTCCGTCAGGTGGTCGCGTCTACCGCGCGGCGCGACGCAGCCGCCGACGGCGCAGCCGGTTGATGCGCGCGGCCCAGGTCGGTCCCTCGTAGAGGAACGCCGTGTAGCCCTGCACGAGCGTGGCTCCCGCGTCGATGCGGTCCTGCACGTCCTGCTCGGTGGTCACACCACCGACGGCGATGACGCAGAAGTCGGCGGGCACTGCGGCGCGGACGCGACGCAGGACCTCGAGCGAGCGAGCGGCGACCGGCGCACCGGAGAGGCCCCCGGCACCCATCGCCTCGACGTCGGACGGATCGGCGGTCAGCCCGTCGCGGGAGATCGTCGTGTTGTTCGCGATCACCCCGGACAGCCCGAGCTCGACCGCGAGGCCCGCGATCGCGTCGATCTGCTCGTCGGTCAGGTCCGGCGCGATCTTGACGAGCACCGGCGTCCGGCCGGCGGCGTCGCGCACCGCGGACAGCAGCGGTCGGAGCTGGTCGAGTTCCTGCAGTCCGCGCAGACCGGGCGTGTTCGGCGAGCTGACGTTGACCGCCAGGTAGTCGGCGAACGTCGCGAGCCGCCGGGTGGACTCGAGGTAGTCGTCGATGGCGTCCTCGACGGAGACGACCCGGCTCTTGCCGATGTTCACGCCGATGACGGGGCGACCGGGGTTGCGGCGGGCGCGCTCGAGGCGCCGGGCGGCGGCTGCGGCGCCGTGGTTGTTGAAGCCCATGCGGTTGATCAGGGCGCGGTCGCCGATCAGCCGGAACAGGCGCGGGCGCTCGTTGCCGGGCTGCGGCTTGGCGGTGATGGTGCCGACCTCGACGTGGCCGAAGCCGAGCAGGCCGAGACCGGCGATGCCGCGGGCGTCCTTGTCGAACCCGGCCGCCAGGCCGAAGCGCGACGGGAAGTGGATGCCCATCGTGGTGATGCCGTCGGCCGCCGCGGGACGGCAGTACCGCTCGACGACGCCGCTCAGGAACGGCACGCGTGGCAGCCCCGCGATGACGGCGAACGCCAGGTGGTGGGCGCGCTCCGGGTCCATGTTCGCGAACACGGAACGGAACACGACGCGGTAGCCGCCGCGCACGATGCGTTCGGCGATGCCGCTCACGCGCGCGTGCCGGACGGTGCGGACGACCCGGCGGCCGTGTCGGATGCCCCGTGGTGGTCGCGGCGGAGCTGGCCGATGGCGTCCTCGAAGTCCTCGAGCGAGTCGAACGCCTGGTAGACGCTCGCGAACCGCAGGTAGGCGACCTCGTCGAGCTCCCGCAGGGGCGCGAGGATCGCGAGGCCGATGTCGTTCGCATCGATCTGGCTGGATCCGGAGGACCGCACGGTCTCCTCGACGCGCTGCGCGAGCACGGCCAGGTCACCGTCGGTGACCGGGCGCCCCTGGCACGCCTTGCGGACGCCGGAGACGATCTTGTCGCGGCTGAACGGCTCGGTGACCCCGTTGCGCTTCACGACGTTGAGCGATGCGGTCTCGGTGGTCGAGAACCGTCGACCGCAGTTGGGGCACTGTCGACGGCGGCGGATGGAAGTTCCGTCGTCGCTCGTCCGTGAGTCGACGACGCGGGAGTCCGGGTGGCGGCAGAAGGGGCAGAACATGTCGTTCCCCAGGCTATCGGTTCGTGCGCTCCGTCACGGCGGCCCCGTGCGCGGGGAGCTGCTCCTCGGTGGACAGGGCGACGATGTGCGGCGCGACCTCGGCCAGGGCCTCGGGCGTGTACCGGACGATCTGCTGGGGTCGCAGGAACGTCGACGCGGACAGCCCGGACCCGAACCGGGCCTGGCCGCCGGTCGGCAGCACGTGGTTCGACCCGGCCAGGTAGTCCCCCAGGCTCACCGGCGTGCTCGGCCCGACGAACACCGCACCGGCGGCGTCGATGTCGGCCAGCACGGCGTCGTCGTCGACCGTCTGGATCTCGAGGTGCTCCGGCCCGTACGCGTTGCTCACGGTCGCGGCGTCGGTCAGCGAGTCCACCAGGACGATCGCGGACTGCGGGCCGTCCAGGGCGGTCTGGAGGCGCGCAGCCGTCCCGAGCACCGCCGTGCGTTCCGGGATGGCGGCTTCCACCGCGTCGGCGAACGCCGCGGACGTCGTCACCAGCACGCTGCCGGCCTGCTCGTCGTGCTCGGCCTGGCTGATGAGGTCGGCGGCCACGAACCCGGCGTCGGCGGCGTCGTCCGCGATCACGAGGATCTCGGTCGCCCCGGCCTCGGAGTCGATGCCCACCACCCCGCGCACCAGGCGCTTGGCCGCGGCGACGTAGTTGTTGCCCGGACCGGTGACCAGGTCGACCGGCTCGAGGTCGATCTCGGCGACGCCGTACGCCAGCGCGCCGACGGCTCCGGCGCCGCCCATCGCGTAGACCTCGTCGATGCCGAGCAGCCCCGCCGCGGCGAGGATCGTCGGGTGCACCGCGCCGCCGTGGTCGCGCTGCGGCGGCGACACGAGGGCGATCGAGGGCACGCCCGCGACCTGGGCCGCGACGACGTTCATCACGACGCTGGACGGGTAGACGGCCTTGCCACCGGGCACGTAGAGCCCCACGCGGCGCATCGGCTGCCAGCGCTGGTGGACCTCGGCGCCGTCGGCCAGGGTCGTCACGGACGGGGCGGGGATCTGCGCGGCACTCGCGGCCCGGACGCGGCGGATGGCCTCGTCGAGGGCTGCCCGGACCTCGGGCGTGAGCCCGGCCACGGCTGCGGTGATCTCGGCAGCGGGCACCCGGACGTCCGCGGGAGCCCCGCCGTCGAAGCGCTCGGCCTGGTCGTGCAGGGCAGCGGCCCCACGGTGTCGGACGTCCTCGATCAACTCGCGCGCGGCGTCGACCGCGTGCGACACGTCACCCGCGGCGCGGGGCATGAGTCGGAGGAGTTCGGCACGGGCGGGGAGGCCGCCGCGGAGGTCGATTCGCTGCATCATGAGGGGTCCAGCGTACCGGCGGCGTGCTGCACGACCGCGTCGACCACGGGCCGGTGGCGAGCCGTCTGGTCCGCGTCCCACGCGTCGAGCAGGTGCAGCGTGGCGATCCGGAAGGCCAGCGCACGGACGAGCAGCTGCGGCCACTCGGGGACGCCGGTGCCGAGCACGCCGAGCCGACCGACGGCGACCCCGTGCCAGCACACGGCGTCGACCGCGGCGATCGCGGCACCGAGGCCCGCCGGGCGCCAGTACGGTGCCCAGTCGAACACCGTGGGCGGCTCCCCCGGCGTGAAGAGCACGTTGCCGAGCAGGTCGCCGTGGATGAGCTGCGACGGGGACGTCACCGGCCGGAACGTCGCGGCCAGGCGGTCCAGCGTCGGGTCGTCGGGCAGGGCTGTTCCGCCCCAGGCCATGCGGTCCGCCCGGCTCCAGGGCTCGTCGCGGTGGTCGAGGAAGTCCGGGCGTGGCAGATGGGCGATCGCCCGGTGGAACGCTGCACCCGCGGCGATCACGTCGTCCACGCGAGTCGGGTCGGTCCAACCGTCGACCCACCGCCAGGCCTCCCAACCGTCGTCACCGGTGCTGACGCCGGTGCGGGCGTCGGCGTCGGAGTCGGCGCGGGCGTCCACGACCCAGTCCCCGGACGTGGCGGCGACCGGGCGCGGCGTCCGGAACCCGGCCGTGTGGACGAGCCGCGCCAGCGTGGCGGACCGCCACCGGGCCTCCAGGCGGTCACCGGACGGGCGGAGGACGACGTCCCCGGCGCGCCACGTGCGTCCGCGCCCGCCGCCGAGGCGCTCGAGCGGCCGGTCGTGCACGCCGAACGCCCGCAGGACGTCCGGACCCGGCGAACCCGGCGGCCCGGCCATGGTCCGTGCCCCTACACCAGGCAGCGCGGTCCGAGCAGGCTCTTCAGCTCGCCGAACAGGTCGGGGGTCAGGTTCACCGGGAACGGCAGCTCGAAGGTGCGCGCGACGTCGTCCTTGAGCAGCTTCAACCGCACCTCGGTGTCACCCTGGTGGCGGCCGAGCACGGCGGCGAGTTCCGTCACCGTGGTCGTCGTGGCCTGCCGTTCGGGCAACGACAGCGTGAGTGGGCCGGAGCCCATCGCGTCGCCGACGTTCGGCTGGAACATGCTCACCGCGTGCAGCGCCTTGCCGTCGTCGCGGACGTTGACGCGACCGCGCAGGACGACGATCGAGTCGGGCACCAGGGACGGGCCGAACTCCTGGTACGTCTTGCCCAGGAACATCACGCCGATCTGGCCGCCGAAGTCCTCGATGTCGACGATGCCGTACGGGTTGCCGCTCGTCTTCGCCACCCGGTGCTGCACGCTCGTCAGCAGGCCGGCGACGGTGACCGTCTCGCCCTCGATCGAGTCGTCGGCGGTGAGCAGGTCGGCGATGGTGATCGACTGGTGCTTCGCGAGCTCGATCTCGAGCCCGGCGAGCGGGTGGTCGGACACGTAGAGCCCGAGCATGTCCCGCTCGAACGCCAGCTTGTCGCGCTTGGACCACTCCGGACGGTCCGGAACCTGCGACACCGCGGCGCTCGGGGCGTCCTCGGCTGCCTCGGCGAAGAGCGAGTCGAAGTCGAACCCGACGTTGCCGTGGGCCTCGTCGCGCTTGACCTTCACCGCGCCCTCGACCGCGCCCTCGTGGATCTCCACCAGGGCTCGGCGGGTGTCGCCGAACTCGTCGAAGGCACCGGCCTTGATGAGCGACTCGACCGTGCGCTTGTTCGCAGACGAGATCGGGATCTTGCGCAGGAAGTCGTGGAACGACTCGAAGGCGCCCTTCTCGGTCCGCGCCTTGACGATGTCGTCGACGACGTTGAACCCGACGTTGCGGATGGCACCCATGCCGAAGCGGATGTCGTCGCCGACTGCGGCGAAGAAGCCGATCGACTCGTTGACGTCCGGCGGCATCACCTTGATGCCCATCCGGCGGCACTCGTTCAGGTAGAGCGCGAGCTTGTCGCGGGCGTCGCCGACGCTCGTCAGCAGCGCCGCCATGTACTCAGCCGGGTAGTGCGCCTTGAGGTACGCGGTCCAGAAGGACACCACACCGTAGGCCGCCGAGTGCGCCTTGTTGAACGCGTAGTCGGAGAAGGGCAGCAGGATGTCCCACAGCGTCTTGATCGCCGCGTCGGAGTACCCGTTGTCCTTCATGCCCTGCTGGAAGCCCGCGTACTGCTTGTCGAGCTCGGACTTCTTCTTCTTGCCCATCGCGCGGCGGAGGATGTCCGCTTGGCCGAGGGAGAACCCGGCGACCTTCTGCGCGATGGCCATGACCTGCTCCTGGTAGATGATCAGGCCGTAGGTCGTGCCGATGATGTCCTTGAGGGGCTCTTCGAGCTCCGGGTGGATCGGCGTGATCGGCTGCTCGCCGTTCTTGCGGAGCGCGTAGTTCGTGTGCGAGTTCGCACCCATGGGCCCCGGGCGGTACAGGGCGATGAGCGCGGAGATGTCCTCGAAGTTGTCGGGCTTCATCAGCCGCAGCAGGCCACGCATCGGCCCACCGTCGAGCTGGAACACGCCGAGCGTGTCGCCGCGCTGCAGGAGCGCGTACGCCTCGGGGTCCTCGAGCCCCATGTTCTCGAGGTCGAGCTCGGTCCCACGGTTCGTCTTGATGTTGTCGAGGGCGTCACTGATGATCGTGAGGTTGCGGAGCCCCAGGAAGTCCATCTTGATCAGGCCGAGCGACTCCGCTGCCGGGTAGTCGAACTGCGTGACGATCTGGCCGTCCTGCTCCCGCTTCATGATCGGGATGATGTCGATGAGCGGGTCGCTCGACATGATGACGCCGGCCGCGTGCACGCCCCACTGGCGCTTCAGCCCCTCGAGCCCGAGCGCGGTGTCGAAGACGGTCTTCGCCTCGGGGTCGGTCTCGACCACGGTACGGACGTCGACGGCTTCCTTGTAGCGCGGGTGGTCCTTGTCGAAGATCCCGGTGAGCGGGATGTCCTTGCCCATCACGGGCGGCGGCATCGCCTTCGTGAGCTTCTCGCCCATGCCGAACGGGAACCCGAGGACCCGCGAGGAGTCCTTGAGCGCCTGCTTCGCCTTGATCGTGCCGTACGTGACGATCTGCGCCACGCGCTCCGACCCGTACTTCTCGGTGACGTACTTGATCGCCTCACCGCGGCGCCGGTCGTCGAAGTCGACGTCGAAGTCGGGCATCGAGACGCGGTCCGGGTTGAGGAACCGCTCGAAGATCAGGCCGTGCCGGATCGGGTCGAGGTCGGTGATGCGCATCGCGTACGCCACCATCGAGCCGGCACCGGAGCCACGACCCGGACCGACGCGGATGCCGTTGTTCTTGGACCAGTTGATGAAGTCCGCGACCACCAGGAAGTAGCCCGGGAACCCCATCTGGTTGATGATGCCGACCTCGTAGTCGGCGCGGTCCTGCACCTCTTGCGAGATGCCGTCCGGGTACCGGTAGTCCAGCCCCTTCGCGACCTCTTTCTCGAACCACGAGTGCTCGGTCTCGCCCTCGGGCACCGGGAACTTCGGCATGTAGTTGGCCGAGGTGTCGAACTCCACGTTGCAGCGTTCCGCGATGAGCAGCGTGTTGTCGCAGGCCTCGAGGTTGTCGCGGAAGACGTGCCGCATCTGCGCCGGGGTCTTCAGGTAGAACTCGTCGGCGTCGAACTTGAAGCGGTTCGGGTCGTTCAGGGTCGAGCCGGACTGCACGCAGAGCAGTGCCGCGTGCGACTTGGCGTCGTGGGCGTGCGTGTAGTGGAGGTCGTTCGTGCCGACCAGCGGGATGTCGAGGTCCTTCGCCAGGCGGATCAGGTCGCTCATGATCCGGCGTTCGATCTCGAGACCGTGGTCCATGACCTCGGCGAAGTAGTTCTCCTTGCCGAAGATGTCGCGGTAGTCAGCGGCGGCCTGCACCGCTTCGTCGTACTGGCCGAGCCGCAGGCGCGTCTGGATCTCCCCCGAGGGGCAGCCCGTGGTGGCGATGATGCCCTCGTGGTACTCCTGCAGGAGCTCGATGTCCATGCGGGGCTTGAAGTAGTACCCCTCGAGCGACGCCTTGGACGACAACCGGAACAGGTTGTGCATGCCCGTGGTGTTCTCGGCGAACATCGTCATGTGCGTGTACGAGCCGGCGCCGGACACGTCGTCGCCCCCGCCGTCACCCCAGCGCACACGGGTCTTGTCCGAGCGGTGCGTGCGGGGCGTGATGTACGCCTCGGTCCCGATGATCGGTTTGACGCCACCGGCCTTGGCGGCCTTCCAGAACTCGAAGGCGCCGAACATGTTGCCGTGGTCGGTCACCGCCACGGCGGGCATCCCCTGCGCGGCGGTCTCCGCCACGAGGTCGGAGAGCCTGGCGGCACCGTCGAGCATCGAGTACTCGCTGTGCACGTGCAGGTGGACGAAGGAGTCGGAATCCGACACGGAACCTCCGGTTCGTACGGTGTGCTGCGGGGTGGGAACAGCCTAACCGCGGCCGCCCACATTCCCGCGCGCGTCGGGGCGGACTGGAGGCACGGGGTGGGGCCGCACCGTGCCTCCAGACCGGCATCGGGTCGCGACGCGCGCGGGGCGCACCGCCGAGAGAGCAGGACACGCCGCACGCGCTCTGCGGCGGGGGCAGAAAGCGTCGCCTGGCGGCGCCGCAGCCGACAGTTCTTGACCCCTCGGCGCAAGCGCCCGGGCGTGCAGGGAGGCGCGTGGCGGGCCCGCACCGCGCCTCCAGGCCGGCATCGGGTCGCGACGCGCGGGGCGCGCCGCCGAAGGGGCGGGACACGCCGCACGCGCTCCGCCGCTGGCGCAGAACCCGTCGCCTGGCGGCGCCGCATCCGACAGTTCGTGACCCCTCGGCGCGAGCACCCGGGCGCGGCGGTCTGGACACGCGCGGGCCGCCCCGCCGAGACGGCAGGACACGCCGCACGCCGGCCGCCGCGGGTACAGAAAGCGTCGCCTGGCGGCGCCGCAGCCGACAGTTCGTGACCCCTCGGCGCAAAGGCCCGGGCACGGCGGACGGGAGGCTCGGGGCGGGCTAGCAGCGCGCCTCCAGACCGGCACCGGGTCGCGACACGCGCGGGGCGCCACGCCGAGAGGGCGGGACACGCCGCGGGCAGGCCGCTGCGGGCGCAGAAAGCGTCGCCTGGCGGCGCAGCAGCCGACAGTTCGTGACCCCTCGGCGCAAGCGCCCGAGCGCGTCGGTCAGGACACGCGCGGGGCGCCCCGCCGAGGGAGCAGGACACGCCGCACGCCGGCCGCCGCGGGCGCAGAAAGCGTCGCCTGGCGGCTCCGCAGCCGACAGTTCGTGACCACTCGGCGCAAGCGCCCGGGCACGTCAGAGCGACGCGCTCCGGATCTGCTCCAGCGCTGCCTGCAGGTCCTCCGGGTACTGCGCCTCGAACGACACCCACTCGCCAGTGCGGGGGTGGTCGAAGCCGAGCCGGACGGCATCGAGCCACTGGCGCGTCAGCCCGAGCTCGGCCGCCAGCACCGGGTCGGCGCCGTACATCGTGTCCCCGACGAGCGGGTGGCGTGTGGCAGCCATGTGCACCCGGATCTGGTGGGTGCGCCCGGTCTCCAGGTGCACCTCGAGCAGAGTTGCAGCGCGGAAGGCCTCGAGCGTCTCGTAGTGGGTGACGCTCGGCTTGCCCTCCGACGTGACCGCGAACTTCCAGTCACTCGACGGGTGCCGCCCGATGGGGGCGTCGATCGTGCCCGAGGTCGGGTCGGGGTGGCCCTGCGCGAGCGCGTGGTAGACCTTCTCGACCGTGCGCTCCTTGAAGGCCCGCTTCAGGTGCGTGTACGCCAGCTCCGTCTTCGCGACGACCATCAGGCCCGAGGTCCCGACGTCGAGGCGGTGCACGATCCCGGCGCGTTCGGCGGCACCCGACGTCGCGATCGTGAACCCGGCGGCGGCGAGGCCCCCGGGCACGGTCGGACCGTCCCACCCCGGCGAGGGGTGCGCGGCGACACCGACGGGCTTGTCCACGACGACGATGTCCTCGTCGTCGTGCACGATCGTCATGCCCGGCACGGCCGCCGGGACGATGCGCGGCGGCTCCTTCGGGGTCCACTCGACCTCGAGCCAGGAGTCGGCGTGCAGCCGGTCCGACTTGTCGACGGGCACACCGTCGACGCGGACGCCACCGGCGGCGACGACGTCGGCCGCGAACGACCGGCTGAAGCCGAGGAGCTTCGCGATGGCGGCGTCGACGCGCTCACCGGCGAGCCCGTCGGGCACGGGAAGAGATCGCGATTCGCTCACGTGGCGTCGTGGCCCAGCGTGTCGCGACGGTCGCGGTCCTCCGGCCTGGACGCGCGGGTCGGCTCGTCGAGAGCGGCATCGGCCGACGAGAACGCGGCCCCACCGTCGAGCGGCTCCGCCGCGTCGACCGGCTGCGCCGCGTCGAGCTGAGCCTGTCGCTTGGCCGAGAGCGTGCGGGTGCCGTCGAGGTTCACGCCGAGGATCACCAGCAGCACGAAGACCACCATGCTGATGCAGATGAAGGAGTCGGCGACGTTGTAGATCGCCGGCATCATCCACGGCGTCGAGATGAAGTCGACGACGTGGCCACGACCGAAGCCGGGCTCACGGAAGAGCCGGTCGAGCAGGTTGCCCAGCGCGCCGCCGAGCAGCATGCCGAGCACGATGGCCCACCACATCGACCGGATGCGACGCGAGTACACGATGATCGCGACGACGACCGCGGCCGAGATGACCGAGAACACCCAGGTCATGTTCACCGCGAACGAGAACGCGGCCCCCGGGTTCCGGACGTACAGGAACTGCAACGCCCCGCCGAGGACCGGGACGGGGGTGCCGTAGGGCAGGTTCGCGACGACCAGCGTCTTGGCGACCTGGTCGAACGCCACCACCACGACAGCGGCGAAGGCCAGTGCCGCGATCGCGCGGACACTGACCTTCGCTCGTGATGCTGGTCGCGACAACGTCAGTTGCCGAAGCCCTGCGCCGAAGCCGGCGCCGGGGTGAGACCGGACTGCTCGCCCGAGGTGTCGAGCTCGGAGAGCTGACCCTGGATGTAGCTCTTGAGCTGCGCACGGTAGTCGCGCTCGAAGGTCCGGAGCTCGTCGATCTTGCCCTCGAGCTGGCGCTGCTCCTGCTCGAGCACCGCGACACGCTGACGGTTCGTGTTCTCGGTGTCGGCGATGATCTGGCGCTGCTTCGCCTCGGCCTCGGAGACCAGGCGAGCCGCCTGGGCCGTGCCCTCGGCGATCAGCGCGTCGCGCTTCTCGATGCCCTCGCGGACGTGCTCCTCGTGGAGGCGACGCGCCAGGGTCAGGAGGTTCGTGGTGCCCTCGGTGTCCTCGTCGGCGGGGACCGTCGTGGCCGGAGCCGCCGCGGCGACCGGAGCGGGCTCCGGTGCTGCCTCGACCGGGGCCGGGGTGGGCTCCGGCTCGGCTGCGGGAGCGGGCTGCTCGGCCTGCGCCGGCTGCGGGGCCGACTCGGCCGCCTGCAGGCGCTGGCGGAGCTCGTCGTTCTCCGCGGTCAGGCGACGGAGCTCGACCACGACCTCGTCGAGGAAGTCGTCGACCTCGTCCTGGTCGTAGCCCTCGCGGAACTTCGTCGGCTGGAACCGCTTGTTGACTACGTCTTCCGGCGTCAAAGCCATTGCCGTCACCTCAATAGAACTGCTGAACGTGTGGAACCGCGTGCGGTGCGACCGAATCTACCAGTCGTACCGTGCGGTGCGGATGCGCCACCGGAGCGGGCATCGATCCCGACCACCGTACACCGACGATGGGGCGGAACCGTGACCTGCGCCGGGCGTGGCGCGTGTCGCGGACGGGAGTCCGCTCAGATACCGCGTGCCAGAGCGGCGACCACGAACCGGGCGATGATGACGACGAGCATCACGATCGTCCATCCGAAGTCGAGCGCCACCGGCCCGAGGCGGAGCGGCGGGAGGACCCGTCGCACCGCTCGGATGGGCGGATCCGTGACCGTGTAGACGAACTCGGACACCACGAGCATGCCCCCGCGCGGCCGCCAGGAACGGTTGAAGCTCTGCACGAGGTCGAGCGCGAAGCGCCCCCACATCACGAAGAAGTACAGGAGCAACGCGAGGGAGATGATCCCTAGGATCACGGACACGATGGGGCTCGCTCGTCTCGGGCGAGCGTCGTCAGACGACGCTCAGGGGCGGGTGTGCCGGGTACGGCTCAGGACTGGGCGAAGAAGTTCGCCTCGATGTCGGACTCTACCTCAGCGGGCTCACCGCTCACTGCGACGTGGGCCGGCGACAGGAGGAAGACCTTGTTCGTGACGCGCTCGATCTTGCCGAACAGGCCGAGCGACAGCCCGGAGGCGAAGTCGATCATGCGTCGGGCGTCACCCTCGGTCATCTGCGAGAGGTTGATGATGACGGGGATGCCGTCGCGGAAGCTCTCGGCGATGGACTGGGCGTCCTTGTACTCGCGCGGGTGGACGGTGAGGATCTCGTTCATTTCCTGGACCGGGGTCGCCTTCTGTGCGGTCGTGTGCGAGCGGCGGAGCGGAGTGACCTGGGCGCCGCGCTGGTGGGTGTGCGTCTTGGTGGGAGCCGGCGCCGCTGCGGGAGCGGCCGCCGGGGCTGCTGCCGCGGCAGGGGCTTCCTGCGGTTCGGCGGGCGCCGGAGCAGCCGCTGCGGCCTGGCGAGCAGGGGCTGCCTGCTGGCGCGCGGGCTCGGCCTGCTGCTCGTCCTCGTAGTCGAGTTCCTCATCGGCGAGGCCGAGGTAGACCATCGTCTTCTTCAGCGGGTTGGCCATGGTTCCTCCGGGGTTCGTGCTCGTGGTGCCCTGCAACGAGGCTAGGGTGCGGGCGGCCGGTTTCCCGTGATTGCGGTGCCGATCCGCAGGTGTGTCGCGCCCTCGAGGATCGCCTCGGCGTAGTCCCCGCTCATGCCGGCCGAGATGTCGGTGGCACCGGGCTCGAGCGACACGACCCGTTCGGAGATCGAGCGGAGTCGTGCGAAGGCGGCTCGGGGCTCCTCGTCCAAGGGCGCGACCGCCATCACACCCCGCAGCCGGATGGTCCCGGTGGCCAGCACACGGGTCACCATCGCCTCGACGTCGTCCGGCTGCACCCCGCCACGGCCGGGGTCGTCGGTGAGGTTGACCTGCACGAAGCCGTCGATGACCGGCGGCTCCGGCTCGGCCTCGTTCGGTGCGAACGCGTCGACGACGGAGCCACGGTCGAGCGACTGCACCACCTGGGCGTACCGCCGGGCCTGCCGGGCCTTCTTCGACTGCAGCTGCCCGACGAAGTGCCAGGTCAGGCCGAGGTCCGCCAGTTCGGCGGCCTTCGCCTGCGCCTCCTGGTGGCGGTTCTCCCCCACGTCCGTCACGCCGAGTGCGGCGAGCTCGCGCACGAGCGACGCCGGGTGGTACTTCGTGACGACGACGAGCGTGAGTTCGTCGGGTGAGCGCCCTGCGGCTCGCGCCGCGTCGGCGATGCCGCTCCGGACGGACGCAACGCGCGCCTCCAGTCCGTCGTCGTGAGACGAGGCGGACGGGAGGCGCGTGTCGGCTACCAAGGGTGGGTTACTTCAGGAAGTCGGGGACGTCGAGCTCGTCGTCGTCGTCGAACGCCGGGTCGGCGGCGCGCTGCACCGGCGGCTGGTGTTCCTGCGAGGCCCAGGACGGGCTCGACGTGGTGGAGTCCTCGATCGCACCGGTCGAGGCGGCGACGGGCGCCGCTGCGCTCGACTCCGGGTCGACGTAGCTCGAACGACGTTCCTTCTGCTGCTGCGCCGGCTCGCCGCCGTCGAAGCCCGCGGCGATGACGGTCACGCGGACCTCGTCGCCCAGGGTGTCGTCGATGACCGCACCGAAGATGATGTTCGCCTCGGGGTGCACGGCTTCCTGCACGAGACGCGCGGCGTCGTTGATCTCGAAGATGCCGAGGTTCGAGCCACCCTGGATCGACAGCAGCACGCCGTGCGCACCGTCGATGGAGGCCTCGAGCAGCGGCGACGCGACGGCGAGCTCGGCCGCCTTGATCGCACGGTCGGCGCCGCGCGACGAGCCGATGCCCATGAGCGCGGAACCCGCACCCTGCATGACGCTCTTGACGTCGGCGAAGTCGAGGTTGATCAGGCCCGGGGTCGTGATGAGGTCGGTGATGCCCTGCACACCGGCCAGGAGCACTTGGTCGGCCGTGGCGAAGGCCTCGACCATGGAGATGCCGCGGTCGCTGATCTCGAGCAGGCGGTCGTTGGGGACGACGATGAGCGTGTCCACCTCGTCCTTGAGGCCCGCGACGCCGTTCTCGGCCTGCGACTGGCGACGCTTGCCCTCGAAGCTGAAGGGCTTCGTGACGACACCGATGGTCAGTGCGCCGATGGACTTCGCGATGCGCGCGACGACCGGTGCGCCACCGGTGCCGGTGCCGCCGCCCTCGCCCGCGGTGACGAACACCATGTCGGCGCCGGCCAGGGCCTCTTCGATCTCCTCGGCGTGGTCCTCGGCGGCACGACGGCCGACCTCGGGGTCCGCGCCGGCGCCGAGGCCGCGGGTGATCTCGCGGCCGACGTCGAGCTTGACGTCGGCGTCGCTGAGCAGCAGCGCCTGGGCGTCGGTGTTGATCGCGATGAACTCGACCCCACGGAGACCGAGCTCGATCATGCGGTTGACGGCGTTGACACCGCCGCCGCCGACACCGACGACCTTGATGACGGCGAGGTAGTTGTGGTTCGTGGTCACGTCAGTCAGGCCTCCGGTAGAACCCTCAACCTCTACTTGAAGTTCAGGGGCAATGCTGGTAGATGTGGTGCTGGCTCCGACGCTACGGGTGCGTTCGGCGCAGTGTCGCCCCGCCACGCCGCGTGTCGCCGATCAGGTCCGGCAATTCAGTCCTTGGCGCGGATCACGCCGTTGTCCGGTGCCGAGACGTCGTACTCGACGACGACGCCGGGGTTCCGCGCCGCGTGGTCCTTGACCAGCGCGGCGAGCAGTTCGGCCTTCGCGTCCGAGTCGTCCGGGCTCCCCCAGACGACGGTCGAGCCGTCCTTGAGCGTCAGGGTGACGTCGTCGGCCGTCGACCCGGCGACGCGCGTCACCTGGGACCGGACCGTCGAGGGCAGCGCCAGCACGACCTCGGTCATGGTGCGGAAGCTCGAGGACCCCAGGCGCGCGCGGGCGATGTCGGCGAGCGGCATGGTCGCCGGGCGCTTCGGCGACGACTGCACGACGATGCCCGCGGGGTCGACGAGGTCGAAGGTGCTGCCGGAGCGCACCGCGACCACCGGCGTGCGCTCGGTCACCGTGACGACGAGCGTGTGCGGCGGGGCCTCTTCGGTCACGTAGCTCTCGATGAGCGGGAACCCGGCGACGTCCCGCTTGATCGCGTCGAAGTCGAGCCGGGCCAGGGGCGTGCCGATCTGGTCGGACAGGGCCTGGCGGAGCGCGGACTCGTCGACGCGGTTCGTGCCCTTGACCTCGATCGTGCGGAGCGCCATCAACGGGGAGAACACCGCGACGAGGATCGAGACCCCGAGCACCAGGACGACGCTCGCCGCCGTGATCCACGCGGCGCGGCGGTGCCGGCTGCGCCGGGTGAACCGGCGGACCTCGGCACGCTCGAGCAGCCGACGGCGTCGCTTCGCGATGCGCGCCTCGCGGGCGGTCTCGGCAGCGCGCACCCGCGCCCCGATGGGCGCCTCGGCGTGCTGGTCGGTCCGGGAGGCACTGCCCGCGTCGAGCACGTCGGTCACGGTCGCGTCGTGGTCGCGTGCACTGCCCGCCGCGCCCCCGGACGGTCGTCGCGCCCCGTCTCCTCGGGGCGCGTTGCCCGCGTCGGGGCGCGGATCGCGGTGGTCCTCGTCCGGTGTGTACTCACGCAGGCGGTCGGCGACCGCCCCGAAGCCGGCGCCGACGCGCCGGCCGGCCGCGCCCGCGAGGGCGCCGACGCGGTCGCGCGTCGAGTCGGCGGCATCGGTGGTCGGATCCGCGCCCGCGGACGGTCGTCGCGCCCCGACGCTCGGGGGCGCATCGACCGCTGGGGGGCGCGATCCGGAGGGACCGGGTGCCGGAGTGCTGCCCGGGGTGGTGGAGGCCGGGGTCTCGTCGACCGGGGCGTCCGGGGCGGACGCGGGACGGGCCTCCCGGTCGTCGGCGACGCGTCCGCGGAACGGCAGCCGCGGCTTCGAGGGACCACGACGCTGCCGGGGCGCTTCCGCAGCCTCGGCCGGGGCGTCCCTGCGGGCGTCCCCCTCGTCGAACCCCTCGGGGCGCTTCACCGGGACGACGCTCCGTCGGTGCCCAGGGCGCCGAGCACCTGCGGGATGATCCGGTACACGTCGCCGCAGCTGAGCGTCATGATGATGTCGCCGTCACGGGCGACCGCGGCCGCGCGGGCCGCCGCTTCGTCCCAGTCGGGGAGGAACTCGACGCGCGACTGGTCGGCGAAGCGTTCCTGCACCAGGGCACCGGTCACGCCGGGCTCCGGGTCCTCGCGGGCGCCGTAGACGTCGAGCACGACCGTGTGGTCGGCGAGCTCCTCGTACACCTTGGCGAAGTCGCCGGCCATCAGGCGGGTGCGCGAGTACAGGTGCGGCTGGTGGATCGCGATGATGCGACCGTCGCCGACGACGTTGCGGGCGGCCTTGAGCGCCGCGGCGACCTCGGTCGGGTGGTGCGCGTAGTCGTCGTAGACCGAGACGCCGCGCTCGACACCGTGCAGCTCGAAGCGGCGCTGGGTGCCACCGAACGCCTCGAGCCCGCGGACCGCGTCTGCCGGGGCGACGCCGAGGCCGGTCAGGACCGCGAAGGCGCCGACGGCGTTGATCGCGTTGTGGCGGCCGGGCACGCGGAGGGTCAGGTGGTACGCCTCGCCACCGGCGCGGAAGTCGACCTCGACGCCCGCCGACTCGGTGATGCCCTCGATGCGGACGTCCGCGTCGACGGCCTCGCCGAACGTGACGATCTCGGGGGCGTCCTGGCGCTGGCGGATGCCCGCCGTGACCGTCTTCGCACCGGCGTCGTCGCTCGAGATGACGACGCGCTCGCTCGCCTTCGCGGCGAACTCGACGAAGGCCTCGGTGAAGGCCTCCTCGCTGCCGTAGTGGTCCAGGTGGTCGGCGTCGACGTTGGTGATCAGTGCCACGGCAACGTCGTAGAGCAGGAACGAGCCGTCGGACTCGTCGGCCTCGACCACGAACAGGTCGCTGGACCCCGGGGCCGAACTCGTGCCGAGGGACTGGATGACGCCGCCGTTGACGAAGCTCGGGTCGAGGCCGAGCTCGACCATCGCGGTGACGATCATGCCGGTCGAGGTGGTCTTGCCGTGCGCACCGGCGACCGCGACCAGACGGTGCTCGGCGATCAGGGCGGCGAGGGCCTGCGAGCGGTGCAGCACCGGCAGACCGCGGCGCTGTGCCTCGAGGAGCTCGGGGTTGTCGGGCCAGAGGGCGCTCGTGACGACGATGGTGTCGGCCTGGCCGACGTTCGCGGCGTCGTGACCGATGTGCACGGTCGCGCCGAGGTCGCGCATCGTGCCGGTCGTCTCCGTCTCGCGGGAGTCGCTGCCCGTCACGCGGTGCCCGGCGGCGAGGAACATCCGGGCGATCCCGCTCATGCCCGCGCCGCCGATGCCGACGAAGTGCACCGTGCCCAGGTCGTCCGGGATCGGCTGGGTCAGGTCCGGCTTGATGGTCATCGTTCCTCCGTGGTGCTGGGGGCCTGCTTCGCGGCGTCGAGGACCAGGTCGGTCATCCGGTCGGCGCCGTCGCGGTGGCCGACGCTGCCCGCCCGCACGGTCATGTCCGCGATGCGGGAGCGGTCCTGCAGGATGCTCAGCAGCTGGAACGTCACCCAGTCCTGGTCGAATTCCCCGTCGGCCACCAGGACGGCTCCCCCGGCGTCGACGACGTCCTTCGCGTTGTGGCGCTGCTCACCGTTGCCCACCGGGTACGGCACGAGCACGCTCGGCAGCCCGACGGCGGTCAGCTCGCACACCATCCCGGCACCGGAGCGCGACACGACGAAGTCGCTCGCCGCGTACGCCAGGTCCATCCGGTCGCAGTAGGGCAGCACGTGGTAGCCGTCGAGGTCGCTCGGGCCGATGTCCGACGCGGCGCCCACGACGTGCAGGACCTGCCAGCCGGCTCCGACGATCGCGGCGGCGGACTTGTTGATCGTCCGGTTGATGCTCCGTGCGCCCGAGGAGCCACCGGTCACGAGCAGCACGGGCCGGTCCGGGTCGAGCCCGAACTCGGCGAGCCCCTCGGCCCGGACGGCACGGCGGTCGAGCGACTCGATCTCGCGACGGAGCGGCATGCCGACGACGCGGCCGTGACGCAGGCGGGTGTTCGAGAAGGTCAGGCCGACGTGCTCGGTGAGGAACGCGGCGAGGCGGTTCGCGAGCCCGGGCTTCGCGTTCTGCTCGTGCACGACGATCGGGGTGCCGGTGCGGCGGGCGGCGATGTACGCCGGAGCGGCCGCGTAGCCACCGACACCGAGGACCACCTCGATCTCGTGGTCGCGGATGATCTGCTCGGTCCGCTTGACCGCCGCCGCGAACCGCTGCGGGAAGCGCAGGGCCGCGCCGTTCAGCTTCCGCGGGAACGGCAGGCGCGGGATCGTCAGCAGCTCGTAGCCGCGCATCGGCACGAGACGGGACTCCAGGCCCTCGGCGGTGCCCAGCACGAGCACCTCGGCGCCGGGCTCCCGCTCGGTCAGCCGGTCGGCGACCGCGAGCAGGGGGTTGACGTGGCCGGCGGTGCCGCCGCCGGCGAAGAGGTACTTGCTCACCGCAGTGGTCCGTTCGTGGAGGTCCGGCCGAGTGGGGCGTTCGTCAGGCCGGGGTCGTTCTTGCCGGGAAGGTCACGGGCGAAGGAGAGCACGACGCCGATCGCCACCAGGGTCATGATGAGGGCCGAACCACCGGCCGAGATGAGTGGCAGGGGCACACCGAGGACGGGCAGCAGGCCGAGCACGACGGCGATGTTGATGAGCGCCTGGCCGATGATCCACGCGAGGATGCCACCGGTGACGGTCTTCACGAAGGGGTCGCGGGACTGCCGGATGATCTTGATCATGCCGACGGCGAGCACCACGAACAGGCTGAGCACCACGACGGCGCCGATCAGGCCGAGCTCCTCGCCGATGATCGCGAAGATGTAGTCGTTGTCCGCCTCGGGCAGCCACGACCACTTCGCCTTCGAGTTGCCGAGGCCGACGCCGAACACGCCGCCGGACGCGAGCGCCCACATGCCGTGCACGGGCTGCCAGCAGATGTCCTGGTACTGGCTGGTGTCGGTGCACCCGGACAGCCAGGCGCTGATGCGGGTGGACCGCGAGGCCGAGGCCATCGTCACGAAGGGCAGCATCACGGCGAACGCACCGAGGCCGACGAGCAGGTGCCGGGCGCGGACGCCGCCGATGTACAGCGCGCCGAACACCAGGATGAGCATGACCATCGCGGTGCCCTGGTCACCGCCGAGGACGACGAGCCCGAGCGAGAGCATCGAGGCGATCCCGATCGGGATGAACACCTCTTTCCAGTCGTCGAGCTTGTCCCGCTTGACGTAGATGATGGCGCCGATGCCGAGCACCAGGCCGAGCTTCACGACCTCGGACGGCTGTGCGGTGAACGACCCGAGCTCGATCCAGTTCCGGTTGCCCTGGATGTCGATGCCGAGCGGGGTGAACACGAGCAGCTGCAGGACGAGCGCCGCACCGAGCAGCCGCATCGCCCACTTCCGCCAGATCCGGGTCGGGACCCGGCTGGCGATGAGCATGAGCGGCACGCCGAGCACGGCGTACAGGCCCTGGCGGGACGCCGCCCCGAAGAAGTCGTGGGTCGCCGCGTACTCCTCGACGCTCGACGAGGACAGCACCATCACGACGCCGAAGACGACGAGGAACAGCGTGACGCCGAGGATCGTGTAGAAAGTGCTGGACTCCGCGACAAAGACGTTCTTGACGGCGACGATCGCGCCGTTCGTCCGTCGTGGGGTCGTCGCGGTCCGGCCGTTACGGCTGTTCGGAAGATCCGTCGGTGTCGTCGCCATCGACTTCTCCTCCCAGGTGCTCGTTGACCGCGGCCGCGAAACGCTGCCCCCGGTCGGCGTAGGAGCCGAACTGGTCGAACGACGCAGCCGCCGGGGCGAGGAGGACGGTGTCGCCCGGCCTCGCGACCGATGCGGCATGCCGGACCGCCTCGCGCATGACCTGATCAGTGTCCGTCGTCTCCACCTGGAGCACCGGGACCGTGGACGCGTGTCGCGCGAATGCCTCGAGGACCGGGGTCCGGTCGGAGCCGATGACCACGACGGCGCGGACGCCGGGGCCGAAGCGCTCGACCAGCCCGTCGACGTCGACGCCCTTGAACAGACCGCCGACGATCCACACCACGGTGTCGAACGACGCGAGCGACGCGGTGGCGGCGTGCGGGTTCGTGGCCTTGGAGTCGTCGACCCAGGTGATGCCGTCCGCCTGGGCGACGAGCTCGGTGCGGTGGTGGTCGGCGCGGAACGCCCGGACGGCCGACTGGATGGCGCTCGGCTGGACGGTGCCGGCACGGGCCAGGGCAGCGGCGGCCAGGACGTTCATGGTCATGTGCGGGCTGGCGAGCCCGGCTGCCTCGAGGTCGGCGATGGTCGACAGCTCGAGCGCGCTGTTGCGGCGGTCGTCGTTGAAGGCCCGGTCGCACAGGACGTCCTCGACGATGCCGACGTCACCGGGAGCGGGGACACCGGGGGTGAAGCCGACCGCACGGCAGCCCTCCACCACGTCGGCCTCCTGCACCATCTGGCGGGTGGCTTCGTCCGAGGTGTTGTAGACGCACGCCATCACGGTGCGCTCGTAGACCTTGGCCTTCGCCGCGCGGTACGCCTCGGCGGAGCCGTGCCACTCCAGGTGGTCGTCGGCGATGTTCAGGCAGGCGCTCGCGAGCGGCACCACGGCGCCGTCACCGGAGGTCGCCGCGTAGTGCAGCTGGTGGCTCGAGAGTTCGACGACGAGCACGTCGTAGCCGACCGGGTCGCGGACGACGTCGAGCACCGGCACGCCGATGTTCCCGCACGCGACGGCACGCAGGCCGCCGGCCTCGTACATCGCAGTCGTGAGCTGTGTCGTCGTCGTCTTGCCGTTCGTGCCCGTGATCGTGATCCAGGGGGCCGCGACCGGGCCGCGGACGACCTTGTCGCGCACGCGCCAGGCGAGCTCGATGTCGCCCCAGACGGTGCTGTTCGTCACTGACCACTGCACGGTGGCGTTGTGCGGGGGCAGTCCCGGCGACACGATGACCACGTCGGGCGCCTGCTGCACCAGGGCGTCCGGCACGGTGTCGAGCGGCGTCTGCAGGAACCGGGCACCGATCACGTCGAGCAGCTCGACGCTGTCGGCGGGGGCGTCGGACGAGTAGACCGTCACCTCGCTGCCGAGCTCCACGAGCGTGTCGGCGACCGAGAACCCGGTGGCACCGAGGCCGAGGACGGCGACGTTGAGCCCCTTCCACCCTTCGGAGTACCAGCTGTCGAGGGACTGGAGGCGGGACGGCGAGGACACCGGGTCAACCAACGCGTGCGATCCATTCGAGGTAGAAGAGTCCGACCCCCGCCGCGACGAAGAGCCCGGCGATGATCCAGAAGCGGACGACGACGGTCACCTCGGCCCACCCCTTCAGTTCGAAGTGGTGGTGCAGCGGACTCATCAGGAAGATGCGCTTGCCGTGGGTGATCTTGAAGTAGGCCCGCTGCAGGATGACGGAGCCGGTGACGATGAAGAACAGGCCACCGATGAGGATGAGCAGCAGCTCGGTACGGCTGAGGATCGCGAGGCCGGCCAGGGCACCGCCGAGGCCGAGCGACCCGGTGTCACCGAGGAAGATCTGCGCCGGCGAGGTGTTGTACCAGAGGAACCCGATGAGCCCACCGCAGACCGCGGCCGCGACCACGGCGAGGTCGAGCGGGTTCGAGACGGTGTAGCAGGCGTGGGCGGTGTTGGAGTCGAGCCGTGCCCCGCCGCAGATCTGGTTCGACTGCCAGAAGCCGATGATGACGTACGAGCCGATCGCCAGGATGCTCGACCCGGTGGCCAGGCCGTCGAGCCCGTCGGCCACGTTCACGCCGTTCGACGTGGACACCGTCAACAGGACGATCCAGGCGAGGAACAGCACGGTGCCGATGACGGTGCCGAGCGCCATGAAGTCGAGCCACGGCACGTCGCGGATCGCCGAGATCATCGTGGACGCCGGCGGCTTGCCGTTCGACGTGGGCACGACCAGGGCGATCGTCGCGAAGATGACGCCGACGATGACCTGGCCGAGGATCTTGGCCCAGCCGCCGAGCCCGAGGCTCCGCTGACGACGCACCTTGAGGAAGTCGTCGATGAAGCCGACGAACCCGAGCCCGACCATCAGGAACAGCACGAGGAGCCCGGACAGCGTGATCGAGTCGCCTCCGATCAGGTGGCCGACGAAGTACCCGATCACCGCACCGATGATCAGGACGATGCCGCCCATGGTGGCGGTCCCGCGCTTGGTGTGGTGGGACTGCGGACCGTCGTCACGGATGAACTGCCCCCACCCGAGACGGTGGAAGAGCTTGATGAAGGACGGGGTGAGCAGCAACGTGAACACCAGCGACGTGGCGCCGGCGATGAGGAGCGCGATCATTCGGTGACACCTCCGAGGCGGTCGCCGAGGAATCGCAGTTCGGCAGACTTCGAGGACTTGACGAGGACGACGTCGCCGGGGCGGAGCATCTCCTGCATGGCACGGACGGCGTCGTCGACGTCCTCGATGTACACGGACTCGCCGTCCCACGATCCCTCGAGGGTGGCGGCCTGGTGGATGGGCATCGCGCCGCGGCCGACGACCACGAGCTGTCCGATGCCGAGGCGGACGACGAGCCGACCGATGCGGTCGTGCTCCTCGACGGAGTACTCACCGAGCTCGGCCATCTCACCGAGCACGGCGACGGTCCGCTCCCCCGGGCGCACGATCTGCGCCAGGGTCCGCAGCGCCGCCGCGGTGGAGTCGGGCGACGCGTTGTACGCGTCGTTGATGACGGTGACGCCCTCGGGGCCGCCCTGGAGCAGCTCCATGCGCCAGCGCTCGGCGCGCGTCATCGACGCGAGCGCCGCGGCGCCGTCGGCGAGCGGGACGCCCCACAGGTGGGCGACGGTGAGCGCGGCGGACGCGTTCATGGCGTGGTGCTCACCCAGGATCGCGAGGCGCACGTCGACGTGATCCGGGCCTCCCGACAGGGTCGCGTCCGTCGGACGGTCGCCTTCGTGGCGGACGGGAGGCGCGGTGAGGGTGAAGCGGGTGCCGCTGCGGTCCGTCTCGATGCCGGTGATGCGGTAGTCGGCCTCGGCCGACGTGCCGAAGCCCACCACCCGCGCGGCCGTCAGGTCGCGCATCGACGCGACGCGGTCGTCGTCGACGTTGAGCAGCGCCGTGGCGGTCTCGGGCAGGTCGGTGACCATCTCGGACTTCGCGCGCTGCGTCGCCTCGATGCCGCCGAACTCGCCGGCGTGCGCGAGGCCCACCTTGAGGACGACGCCGAGGTCGGGCTCGGCGATCGAGACGAGCTTGGCGATGTGGCCGACGCCGCTCGCACCCATCTCGACCACCAGGTACCGGGTGTCGTAGGTGACGCGGAGCATCGAGATCGGTGCGCCGACGTGGTTGTTGAACGAGCCCTCGGGCGCGACGGTCGCGCCGTGCTGCTCGAGGATCGTGCGGAGCATGTTCTTCGTGCTCGTCTTGCCGTTCGAGCCGGTGATGCCGACGACCCGCAGGGGTGCCGGGCGGCCGTCGGCGTCGACGCGGTCCGCGGTGCTCATCCGGACGCGCGTGACGACCTCGTGCGCGAGCGCGGCGAGGGCTTCGTACCCGTCGGTGACGACGATCTGCGGCGCGGTGGTGTCCACGCGCTCGGGCGTGATCACCAGGGCGGCACCGGCGTCGACCGCTGCGGGCACGAAGCGTCGGCCGTCGGTGACCTCACCGGGCAGGGCGAAGAAGACGCTGCCGGGGCGGACCAGGCGCGAGTCGGTCTCGACCGAGCCCTCGACGACCAGGTCGCCGGGCTCGGCGACGTCGGTCGCCTGCGCGCCGCCGATCAGCTCGCCGCCGACCGCGGTGGCGATCTCGGCGAGGGTCATGGCGATCATCGGACGTCCTCCGCCGGACCGGAGTTCGGCTCCCAGCCGGCCTCGCGCAGGGCCACGCGGGCCTCGTCGCGGGCGGAGTACGGCGTGCGGACGCCCTGGATGTCGCGGTAGTCCTGGTGACCCGGGCCGGCCCAGAGGATCGAGTCCCCCTCGCCGACCAGGCTCACGGCCGTGCGGATGGCGGCCTCGGGCGGGCTGACCTCGTGGATCTCGTGGTCGGGGTACGCCGCACGTGCGGCGTCGACCAGGGTCTTCCGGATCGACGCGGCGTCCTCGAAGCGGGGGTGGTGGTCGGTGACGACGAGGATGTCGCTGCCGGCCGCGGCCACGCGGGCCATGTCGCCGCGCTTCGTGGTGTCGCGGTCGCCGTCGGCGCCGAACAGCATGAGGACCTTGCCGGAGGTGAACTGCCGGACCGCGGCGAGGGTGTTCTCGAAGGCGTCGGCGCTGTGGCCGAAGTCGACGTAGACGCTCGGGCCGTGCTCGCCGGAGACACGCTCGGTGCGGCCGGGCAGGTAGCACTCGATGGCGGAGACGCGGTGGGTCTCGCCGTCACGCTCGCTCGCGTCGTCCTCGTCGGGGTAGCGGCGGTGGTTGCTCTCCAGCGCGTGCGCGATGGCACCCAGCTCGAAGCCGCCCTCGACGAGCATGACGATCGCGAGTGCCGCGTTCGCCGCCATGTGCCAGCCGATCAGCGGCACACGGGTGGTCAGCTCGCGGCCCTCGGGGCCGGTCAGACGGAACTCGGTGTAGGCGGCGTGCGCCTCGACGATGTCGACGTGCCACTCGGCCTCGACGTCGGGGTGCACGGTGATCGTGGTGACCGGGATGCGGGAGTCCTGCACCACGCGGTGACCCCAGTCGGTGTCCAGCGAGACGACGCCGCGACGGGCGTGCTCGGGCTGGAACAGCGGGAGCTTCGCCTGGTAGTACTCCTCCATGTCGGCGTAGTCGTCGAGGTGGTCGTGCGACAGGTTCGTGAAGGCCGCGACGTCGAAGACGATGCCGTCGACGCGGTGCCGGCTGAGGGCCTGGGCGCTGACCTCGACGGCGACCGCGCGGACCTCGCTCTCGCGCATGCGGGCGAGGAGCGCGTGCATCTCGCTGGCCTCGGGCGTGGTCAGGCGGCTCGTCACGCTGAGCGAACCGATGTGGCGCTCGGCGGTCGAGCTCAGGCCCGTGACCAGGCCGAGCTGCTTGAGGATGCCCTCGAGGATGTAGGACGTGCTCGTCTTGCCGTTCGTGCCGGTGACGGCGAACAGCTGCGGCAGGTCGGTGGCCTCGTCGGGGTGGGTGCGGTAGACCCACGCCGCGACGTCGCCGAGGGCGGCGCGGGGGTCGTCGACGACGAGCACCGGCAGGCCGGACGGCTCGACCAGTGCGACGCCGTCCTGGTCGGTCAGGACGGCGACGGCGCCGCGCTCGGCGGCCTCCGTCGCGAACTGTGCGCCGTGCCGGTTCGCACCGTGCACGCCGACGAACAGGTCACCCGGCTGCACCTCGGTGGCGCTCAGGGTGACACCGGTGGTCTCGATGCTGTCGACCGAGCCGACGACTCGCAGACCGAACGCGTTGGCGAGTTCGGAGACGGCCCTCGGGGTCGGGTGTTCGGGTCGGAGGACCGGGGGGATCCGTGCGGACAAGTGTTCCTTCTTCCTCACCACGTGGACGGGTAGAGCTTCGCCTCGGACGCGGAGGGGGCTACTCGGTACTTCTCGAGCACCTGGGACATGAGTGTGCGGAACGCCGGAGCCGCTCCGCTGGACCACTTGTTGGTCTGCGGCTTCGTGAACGTCACCGTGACAACATACTGGGGGTCTTCGGCGGGTGCCATTCCGGCCACCGACGTGATGCGCTGACCGCCGTAGCCCTGCGACCCCTCGGCCACCTCGGCGGTGCCGGTCTTCGCGGCGATGTTGTAGCCGGAGATCGGCTTCATGCCCACCAGCGTGCCACCCGTGACGACGCTCTGCAGCATGCCGGTGACCTGCGTGGCGGCGGCTGCGGAGACGACCCGCTGCTTCTGCACGTCGGGCGCGTCGATCGTCTTGCCGTCGGCCGTGGTGCAGCCCTTGACGAAGTGCAGCGGGATCCGGACACCGTCGTTCGCGATCGTCTGGAACACGCTCGCGACCTGCACGGCCGTCGTCGAGATGCCCTGACCGAACATCGAGTTGATGTTCGTCTGCTGGTCCCAGTTCGGGCTCGTGCCGTAGTCCATCGAGGGCTGGCCCGGGTAGTCGATGGCCGTCTCCGGCTCGAACAGCCCGAACTTCTTCATGTAGTCGAAGCGCTGCTGGGCGGTCAGCCGTGCACCGAGCTCGGTGATGCCGACGTTCGACGAGTTCTGCAGGATGCCGGTCAGCGTGAGGTTCTCGGTGGGGTGGAACTCCGAGTCGTGGATCGTGCCGCCCCAGGGGAACGTGCGCGAGTACGGCACGACCGCCTGGTCGGTGGGGTTCGACTTGCCCTGGTCGAGCAGCGCGGCGGCGATGGCGGCCTTGATCGTGGAGCCCGGCTCGTACGACGCCGTCAGGGCACGGGAACCGAAGGCACCCTTGTCGGTCGTGGCGTCGACGTCGTTCGGGTCCACCGTCGGGTAGTCGGCGACCGCGAGCAACTCACCCGTCTTGACGCTCGTGACCGTCGCCGTCGCGGACTCCGCCTGCAGGGTCTTGGCGGCGGACGCGATGGTCTGCTGCGCCATGTACTGCAGGTCGCTGTCGATCGTGGTCTCGAGCGTGCCGCCGTCCTTGGCCTTCTTCGTGGTCACGGTGCTGCCCGGGAGCTGCACGCCGTCCTCGCCGCGCTCGTACGTCTCCGACCCGTTCGTGCCCGCCAGGCACTGGTTGTAGGAGTACTCCAGGCCGGCCTGAGCACCGTCGGTGCCCATGAAGCCGGTGAGGTTGCCCGTGGTCGCACCAGTCGGGTACACCCGCGCCGCCTGCGGCTCCGGGTACAGCCAGGGGATCCCGAGTGCCCGCACGGCCTCGTAGTGCTGCACGTCGAGGCCCTTGACCAGGTAGGCGAAGTCGGACTTCGGGTTCGCGGCGATGTTCTTCCGCATGGTCGCGACGTCGCCCCCGGAGGCCTTCGCCAGCGCGCTGAGGGCGGTGCCGACGCTGACCTCCTTGATGCGGGTGCCACCGAGCTTGCCCTTGAACTGCTTGACCAGGCGCGGTGAGGTCGTGATGTTGTACCGGGTGACGCTGTCGGCGAGTTCGGTGCCGTTGCGGTCCACGATCGACCCCCGGGTGCCGTAGATCGTCACGGGGATGCTGCGCTTCTGGGCCGACGCCTTGTTCAGCTCGGACGCCTGGACGACCTGGATGTCGACGAGCCGCACCACGAACACCCCGACGAGGGCGATCACGGCGAGCATCACGATGCTGTAGCGCAGGCGTCGGTTGCGGATCGTCTTCGTCACGCGGTGCGGTCCTTCCCGGGCGGTGCTGAGGGTGCGGCGGACCCGCCGGTCACCGGGTGGAGGGCGCCTGGAGCGGGTTCGCGTCGGACTCTACGGACGACTTCGCCGTCCCCTGGTCCGACGCGCTGGCGCCGCTCGTCTTCTCAGACGTGGCGGTGCTGTCGGTCGATCCCGTGGTGCCCGTGGTGCCCGACGACTCCTTCGTGCTCGACGTGCCCGACGTGTCCGTCGTGCTCGTCGTGCCCGTCTCCTTGCTGGTGGAGGTGTCCCCCGGCTTCGTGGCCAGCGGGACGTCGTTCAGCAGCGAGTTCGGCACCTGGTTCTCGGTGGACGCCGTGGCCTCGTCGGGCTTCGCCGGCGTCGGCGTGCCGTACACCCGACCGGTCTTCGGGTCGAGGTACACGGGCGTCGAGTTGGCGATCATGCCGAGCGACTGCGCGTTGCGGGCCAGGTTCTGCGGCGAGTCGAGGACCCGGAGCTGCTCGGACAGCGACTGCTGCGTGCGGGACAGGTTCGTCTGCTCGGCCGACAGCGAGTTGAGCGTGTAGGCGCCCTGGCTGAGCACCATGCTGATGCCGAGCTGGGCCAGCAGCAGGATGCCGAGCGCGGCGACGGCCACCACGGCGTACCCGATGCGGGGCCGTGCCCGGCGCTGGGCCGCGGTCGGGGTGACCTCGACCAGTTCGGGGCGGTGCTGACGGTCGGGGCGCGGGGCCCGCGACGGGACGACCGCAGGGTCGACGAGTGCGAGGTTCGTGCTCATGTCAGTTCCGGATCCGCTCGGCCGCGCGCAGGCGCACGGGGGTTGCTCGGGGGTTGGCGGCGCGTTCGGCCTCGTCGGCCAGCTCGGCGCCCTTGACGATCAGGGAGAAGGTCGGGGCGTGCTCGGGCAGCTCCACCGGCAGGCCGGCGGGGGCGCTCGACTTCGTGCGCTCCACCAGGGCCCGCTTGACGATGCGGTCCTCGAGGGACTGGTACGACTCGACGACGATCCGGCCGCCGACCGCGATGGCGTCGAGCGCCGCCGGGATCGCCCGCTCGAGCACGCTGAGTTCGGCGTTGACCTCGATGCGGAGTGCCTGGAAGACGCGCTTGGCCGGGTGCCCCTGACGCTGGATGGCGACCGGGGTCGCGTCGTGCAGCACCTGGACCAGGTCACCGGACATCTCGAACGGCTTCGTCGCCCGCCGCTCGACGATCGCTCGGGCGTAGCGGCCGGCGAGCTTCTCCTCGCCGTAGCGCTGGAAGATGCGGCGGAGTTCGCCCTCGTCGTAGGTGGCCAGGACGTCGGCGGCGGTCTGCCCCTCGGTCCGGTCCATGCGCATGTCGAGCGGGGCGTCCTGGCTGTACGCGAACCCGCGCTCGGCCCGGTCGAGCTGCAGCGAGCTCACGCCGAGGTCGAACAGCACGCCGTCGACCTTCGTGAAGCCCTCGCCCTCGATCGCGTCGACGATGCCGTCGTACACGGTGTGCACGAGGCGGACGCGGTCGCCGAAGCGGGCCAGGCGCTCCCCCGCGATGCCGAGTGCGTCGGTGTCGCGGTCGAGTCCGATGAGCGTCAGCTCCGGGAACCGCTCGAGCAGGCCCTCGGAGTGGCCGCCCATGCCGAGCGTGGCGTCGACGACGACCTTGCCCGGTCCTTCGAGCGTCGGCGTGAAGAGGTCGACGATGCGCTGGAGCATCACCGGCGTGTGCGGGAAGCGTGGCGTCTCGTTGTCGTTGTCGGCCATGTGCAGCCCCTCGTCTCCTGGGCCGTGGGTCCGGATCCCCATCCATGCGACCTGACACCGGGGAAGTGGCGTCAGGGCTTCACGGCTGGGAGTCCCGATCCGCGGATCAGAAGATCCCCGGGATCACCTCCTCGTCGTTGTCGGCGAATGCCTCTTCGGCTTCGGCGTAGTAGGCCTCCCACGCGGGGGTGGACCAGATCTCGGCACGGTCACCGCTGCCGATGACCGTGAGGTCCCGCTCGAGCCCCGCGTACTCGCGGAGGTTCTGCGGGATCGTCACGCGGTTCTGCTTGTCGGGCTGTTCGGCGCTGGCCCCCGAGAGGAACAGACGCATGTAGTCCCTGGTGCGCTTCGACGTCATCGGGGCGGTCCGGATGCGCTCGTGGAGTTCCTCGAACGTCCGGGCACTGAAGACCACGACGCAGCGTTCCTGGCCGCGGGTCATCACGAGCCCGCCGGACAGTTCGTCCCGGAACTTGGCGGGGAGGATCACGCGACCCTTCTCGTCGAGCTTCGGGGCATGAGTACCGAGCAGCACGTCGGGCCTCCCCTCCGCTCCACCGGACCGTTGCGAGCCCCACTTTACTCCACTCCCCTCCCCTCAACCAGGAATCCGCTCCCTTTTCCGCCCGCGACACCCCTACTGGGGGCATCGAAGCCGGAATGCACCACCCGGGGATGACCGCGGATGCCCGGATCCATGCGGTTCGCGCGGGCCGGAGCAGGCGTGGAGGAAAGTGGAGGACTTTCGCAGCCGGTGGAGCACCCCGGGGCGCGCCGCGGGCTCACAACGGCGAATGGTCACGAACTGTCGCTCGCGCAGCCCCCTGCCGACAGTTCCTGCACCCTCGGCATCCACCGCGCGGCATGTCGTGACCACTCGCGCACGCACCGGCGGCGGTCCACCTCGGCCTCCCCGGCCTCCCCGGCCTCCCCGGCCTGGAGGCCCGTGCCACCTCCGCCGCGGCGCTCACGCGGGCGCACGGTCGGCTCCACCACGCCCGGCCGCCGGTCAGCGCACCGTCACGACGTGCCGCCGCCGCGACACCGAGCGGGCACGAACTGTCGCTCGCGCGGCCCCCAGTCGACAGTTCCTGCACCCTCGGCGTCCACCGCGCGGCATGTCGTGACCACTCGCGCACGCGCCCGCGGCGGTCCACCCCGGCCTCCCCGGCCTGGAGGCCCGCCCCACCACCACCGCGAAGCTCACGCGGGCGCACGGTCGGCTCCACCACGCCCGGCCGCCGGTCAGCGCGTGGTCAGGACGTGCCGCCGCCACGACGCCGAGTGGTCACGAACTGTCGCTCGCGCAGCCCCCAGCCGACAGTTCGTGCGACCTCGGCGGCCACCGCGCAGCATGTCGTGACCACTCGCGCACGCACCGGCGGCGATCCACCCCGGCCTCCCCGGCCTGGAGGCCCGCCCCACCACCACCGCGAAGCTCACGCGGGCGCACGGTCGGCTCCACCACGCCCGGCCGCCGGTCAGCGCGTGGTCAGGACGTGCCGCCGCCACGACGCCGAGCGGGCACGAACCGTCGCTCGCGCGGCCCCCAGCCGACAGTTCCTGCACCCTCGGCATCCACCGCGCGGCTTGTCGTGACCACACGCACGCAGACCGGCGGCGGTCCACCCCGGCCTCCCCGGCCTGGAGGCCCGCCCCACCACCGCCTCGGCGCTCACGCGGGCGCACGGTCGGCTCCACCACGCCCGGCCGCCGGTCAGCGCGTGGTCACGACGTGCCGCCGCCACGACGCCGAGTGGTCACGAACTGTCGCTCGCGCTGCCCCCAGCCGACAGTTCCTGCGACCTCGGCGGCCACCGCGCGGCATGTCGTGACCACTCGCGCACGCGCCCGCGGCGGTCCACCCCACCCACAGGCCCCCGGAAACACGAAACGGGGCCGACCCGACGGCCGACCCCGTGGAGGAGTGTGGAGAGAGTCCTGGCGACCCCGTCAGCTACTGACTCTGGTCGTTGCGCTTGTCCCAGCGCTCGTTCATCCGGTCCATGAAGGACCCGCCACCACCGGCGGACGGACGCGCCGACCCACCGGACGCGGGCTTGCCCGGCCGAGCGGTCTTCGCCTTCGGGGCACGCATGCCCGGGCGCAGCGCGAACAGGACACCGGCGAGCATCACGACGAAGCCGAGGATGCCGAGCAGCGGCGCCTTGATCACCAGGCCGACGATGACGATGGCGACCCCGGCGAGTGCACCGAGGACACCGAGCGTGATGGCTGTGTACGTCGGACGACCCTGTCGACGTGTGACACGAGCCACGAAATCGGAATCGTTCTGGTAGAGGCTGCGCTCCATCTCTTCGAGAAGGCGCTGCTCCTGTTCCGAGAGCGGCATCTTGGTTCCCTCTGTTCCTGGGATCGACGCGGGGTTGAAAAACGCGGGTTGAGTGGACCGATTCTATGCCTCGACCACTCCACTAGGGTAGGGATCGTGGCTGAGAGTACGCGATTAGTGGACCTCGTATCGGCGCGTATCGACCGGGCACTCGACGAGCAGCGTGAACGGCTCCTCGCGATCAGCCCCGACCTCGCGCCGTTCGACCGGTACGCCCGGGACCTGTTGTCCGGCGGCAAGCGCTTCCGGGCGCTGTTCTGCTACTGGGGATGGCAGTCGGTGGCGGGCCGTTCGGGCTCGTTCGACCCGCTGGCCGAGGGGTCCCGGCAGACCACCGCCGAGGCCGTCGTCACGGTCGCCGCAGCGCTCGAGGTCTTCCACGCCGCAGCCCTGGTGCACGACGACATCATGGACCGCTCGGACACCCGTCGTGGGCGTCCGGCCGCGCACCGCCGCTTCGAGTCCCTGCACGAGGAGTCCGGCTTCGTCGGCGACCGCGGGCAGTACGGCACCAACTCCGCGCTGCTCCTCGGCGACCTGCTGCTCTCGCTGAGCGACTCGGTCTTCGACGAGGGCCTCGCGCTCCTCGACCCGGTGCGGGCGCGCATCGTCCGCCAGGAGTTCCACGCGATGCGCCTCGACGTCACGGCGGGGCAGTACCTCGACGTGCACGAGGAGACCGCCTGGCCCGTCATCGACGAGTCCGAACACCTGCTCCGCGCCCAGCGCGTCATCGTCTTCAAGTCGGCGAAGTACTCGATCGAAGCCCCGCTGGTCATCGGCGCCCTGGTCGCCGGCGCGAGCGACTCCCAGCTCGAGGGCCTCCGCGCCTTCGGACTCCCCCTCGGCGTGGCGTACCAGCTCCGCGACGACATGCTCGGGGTCTTCGGTGACCCCGAGGTCACCGGCAAGCCGGCCGGCGACGACCTGCGCGAGGGCAAGCGCACCGTCCTCATCGCCTCGGCGCGCAAGACGCTGGCGAGCGGCCCGCGGCAGCTCCTGGACGAGCTCCTCGGCGACCCCGACCTCGACGAGGAGCAGGTGCAGATGCTCCGCGCGACGCTCACCGAGTCCGGTGCCGTGGCCGCCGTGGAGCGGTCGATCGAGCGGCACGTCCAGCGCGCCAAGGCGGCACTGGATGCCTCGCCGCTGACACCGTCGGCACGCGAGCAGCTCGCGTCGCTGGCCGACACGGTCAGCCGCCGGTCGTCCTAGACGCACCCCCAAGACAGACGGGAGGCCCGGTGCCAGCTGGCACCGGGCCTCCTGTCTGTCCGGAACGCGTCTAGAGCAGCGACTGGGCGATGCGACGCACCTCGGCCTTGCGACCGGCGCGCAGCGCCGCGATCGGCGTGGTGCCCATCGCGTCGTCGACGGTGAGCATCCAGCGCACCGCCTCGTCGTCGGTGAAGCCGTTGTCGCCGAGCACGATCAGCGTGCCGCGGAGTTCGGGCATGGGCTCGCCGTCCTCCAGGAACTCGACGGGCACGCGCAGCACACCGCCGACGCGGGCTGCGAGCAGGGTCTTCTGCTCGAAGAGTCGGTGGATCCGTCCGGGGCTGGTGCTGAACATGTCCACCAGCTCGGGGACGGTCAGCCAGCGTTCGGAGAGGGACAGGTCGTCGACGGGTGCGGCACTCACACGCCCATGGTGCCAGAGTGACCGCCGGAGTGAATGCGCCTCGTTCGTCACATTCGTCACATCCACCCCATCTGACTCTCTGGTTGACTTGGGAATCAGGCCATGCCAGCGTTGTGGCACCTGTGAGTGCGCGCATGCGTGCGCACGGCTCAGTCGAGATCAGGAGAAACCCGTGGACCACGCTGCAGACGAAGTCGCCCGGCGCGCACGATCCGCCCGCTTCGCCACCATGCCCATCGTCCTCGCGGGCACCATCGCCGTGACCGCAGGCCTCACCGGCCCGGTCGCGCACGCCGAGCCCCGGCACGACGACGCCGACGCGAACCACAAGCGCCACGTCGACCAGGACCGCGCCGTGACCGACCGCCCGGTGTTCGGCACCGCCGTCGCCCGGCCGTCGCAGACCGTCGTGCGGACCGTCGCCGCGACCACGAAGGCCCCCACCACATACACCGTCCACCACGGCGACACGGTCTCGGGCATCGCCGCCCGCTTCGGCCTGTCGGCGCAGGAGATCCTCGTGCGCAACGGCCTCGGCTGGAACACGATCATCCACCCCGGGCAGACCCTCCACCTGGCGTCGACGCCCGCCGTCACCACCGCCGCGGTGCGGACCTCCGGGTCGACCGGCGGGTCCGGCTCGGACACCTCGAGCTACCACGTGAAGCACGGCGACACCGCCTCCGGCATCGCGTCCCGCGTCGGCGTGTCGACCACGGCGCTCCTCAGCGCGAACAATCTGTCGCAGCGCAGCGTCATCTACCCCGGCCAGACGCTGCGGGTGCCGCACGGCACGTCGTCGACGCCGTCGGTCTCCACCGCCTCGGCCCCGTCGACCAAGTCGAGCGTGCAGATCAGCGCCGGCGACACCGTGGCCTCGATCGCCGCCGCGCACCACGTCTCGGTCAAGTCGCTCCTGTCGGCGAACGGCCTGTCGTACACGAGCACGATCTACGCCGGCAAGACGCTCGTCATCCCGTCGTCGAACGCCACCGCCGCGCCCGCGGTCGCCGCGAGTGCAGCGGTCAGCGGCGCCGTCGGCCTGAGCGCCGAGCAGCGCCAGAACGCGGCGACCATCGTCGCCGTGGGTCGATCGCTCGGAGTCCCGGACCGCGGCATCGTCGTGGCCCTCGCCGCCGCGATGCAGGAGTCGAGTCTCCGGAACCTGCCGCACGGCGACCGCGACTCGGTCGGCCTGTTCCAGCAGCGGCCGAGCCAGGGTTGGGGCAGCGCGCTGACGCTGCAGGACCCGGCGCACGCCACCGCGCTGTTCTTCGGCGGGCGGGACAACCCGAACGCCGGCAAGACCCGCGGGCTGCTCGACGTGCCCGGCTGGTCCTCGATGAGCATCACCGACGCGGCCCAGGCCGTGCAGCTCTCCGCCTACCCGAAGGCCTACGCCACCTGGGCGAGCGCCGCCGAGGGCTGGCTGGCGACCCTCTGAGCCTCATCCGGAAGATCGAGATTGGGTCACGGCCGGTGCGCCGGTGCGTCCGAGTGCGGTCACGATTCGTAGAATGCCGCCGATGACCACCAACGCCGCCACGGACCCGATGATCGGTCGCATGATCGATCAGCGGTACCGCGTCCGCTCCCGCATCGCGCGCGGGGGCATGGCGACCGTCTACCTCGCGACCGACGTGCGCCTCGAGCGACGCGTCGCGATCAAGATCATGCACGGGCACCTGGCCGACGACCAGGCCTTCCGTGAGCGCTTCATCCAGGAGGCCCGTTCGGCCGCCCGGCTGTCGCACCCGAACCTGGTGGGCGTCTACGACCAGGGCGCCGAGGGCGAGATCGCCTACATCGTCATGGAGTACATCCCCGGCATCACGCTGCGGGACCTGCTGCAGGAGCACCACGCCCTGACGCCCGAGCAGGCGACGGACATCTTGCGCGCCGTGCTGGCCGGCCTCGCCTCGGCCCACCGCGCCGGGATCGTGCACCGCGACCTGAAGCCCGAGAACGTCCTGCTCGCCGACGACGGCCGCATCAAGCTCGGCGACTTCGGCCTGGCCCGCGCCACGACCGCGAACACGGCGACGGGCGCGGCACTGCTCGGCACGATCGCCTACCTGTCCCCCGAGCTCGTGACCCGCGGTGCCGCCGACTCGCGCAGCGACATCTACGCGCTCGGCATCATGCTCTACGAGATGCTCACCGGCGAGCAGCCCTACAAGGGCGAGCAGCCGATGCAGATCGCCTACCAGCACGCCAACGACTCCGTGCCGGCACCGAGTGCCGCCGTGTCCGGGGTGCCGCCGGAGCTCGACGAGCTGGTCGCCTGGTCGACCGCACGCGACCCCGAGGACCGCCCCCGCGACGCCCGCGAGATGCTCGACCACATGTCGGGCAACCAGCAGCGTGCGACCGGCCAGTACCGCACGGCCGTGCTCCGCCCCGAGAACGGGACCGCGATCCTGCCCTCCGGTGGCGCCGGCACGCTCGGTGCCGCAGCGGCCGCCGCCTCGGTGGGGGCTGCAGGAGCCGCAGGAGCGGACGAGACCGCCATCATCGACCGGTCCGGCGACCGGGACACCGGCGACCGCGGTCGAGCGCCCGCCCGTGCCCGCGGCAACGCTCCGGGTCCCCGTCGCACTGGGGCACAGCCGGGCGTGCTCTCCCCCGCCGGACAGCGGCTCGCCGACCAGTCGGCGAAGCGTCGGAAGCGCGGCTGGATCCTGCTGTCCGTGGTCGTCGTGCTCGCGCTGATCGGAGCCGGCTTCGGCTGGTACTTCGGCCCGGGGCCGGGTGGCAACGTGCGGATCCCGGAAGTCACGGGCAAGTCGGTCTCGCAGGCCCGGCAGCTGCTCGAAGCACAGGGCCTGCAGGCGGCGTCGAAGACCGGGACACGGTTCGACGCCGTCGTCGCGAAGGGGCGGGTCTCCACGACGAAGCCGGCCGCGGAGCGCGAGGTGCAGAAGGGCACGGCGGTGCAGATCGTCGTGTCGAACGGCCCCCGGATGATCCCGCTGCCGGCGATCGTCGGGCAGCCGCTCTCCACCGTGACGGCCGCGCTCGACGACGACTTCGAGCTGCAGGACGACCGGTACGAGTTCTCCGCCGATGCCCCGAAGGACACCGTGGTCGCGGCGACCGGTCGGGCGTCCGGCGGCAAGGCCCTCGACCTCACGACGGTGCAGGCCTACGGCGAGACCGGGCCGGTCACCCTGACCGTCTCGCTCGGGCCGGTTCCCGACGTGGTCGGCAAGACGGTCGACGAGGCCTCCGCCGCACTCGACGAGGTCGGCCTGATCCTCGGCGCCCGCACCGAGGAGTACAGCGACACCGTGCCCTCGGGCCAGATCGTCTCCGCCGCCGTGCAGGACTCCCCCGCCGTGCGCGGGTCGGCGGTGGACGTCGTCGTGTCGAAGGGGCCGACGCCGATCACCGTGCCGGACCTCGGAGCGGAGCGGCCCACGATCAACGAGGCGACGAAGACCCTCGAGGACCTCGGCCTCAAGGTGTCCGTGCCCGACTGCACGAACATCCTCTGCGGCTTCTACGACTGGAAGTCGAAGTTGCCCGTCACCGGCACCGATCCGGGCGCCGGCGCCACCGTCTACCGCGGCGACACGATCACCCTGTCCTACGACCAGTAGGTGCGGACACCGCACCCTCGGCCCTGGACGCGACCCCAGGACGGACGGGAGGCCCGTGGCGGCGCAGTCACGGGCCTCCCGTCCGACACGCGAAAGCGACAGAACCCCGCGAACATGCCGCGGGGTTCTGTCGCTTCGGCGAAACGGTTCGTGCGTTACGAGCGGTCGGGCTGGTGCGCGCCGAGTTCCTCGGCCACCAGGAAGGCGAGCTCGAGGGACTGCATGTGGTTGAGGCGCGGGTCGCACAGCGACTCGTAGCGGGTCGCGAGGGTGGCCTCGTCGATGTGCTCCGAGCCGCCGAGGCACTCGGTGACGTCGTCACCGGTGAGCTCGACGTGCATGCCACCCGGGTACGTGCCGACCTGGCGGTGCGCCTCGAAGAAGCCGAGGACCTCGTCCACGACGTCGTCGAACCGGCGGGTCTTGTAGCCCGTCGGCGTGGTCAGGCCGTTGCCGTGCATCGGGTCGGTGACCCACAGCGGGTTGGCGTCCATGCCCTTGATCGCCTCGAGCAGCTTGGGCAGCTCGTCGCGGATCTTGCCCGCGCCCATCCGCGTGATGAAGGTCAGGCGACCCGGCTCACGGTTCGGGTCGAGCTTGTCGACGAGCGCCTTCATGTCGTCGACGCTCGTCGTCGGGCCGAGCTTCACGCCGATCGGGTTGCGCACCCGCGACAGGAAGTCCACGTGGGCGCCGTCGAGGTCGCGCGTGCGCTCACCGATCCAGATGAAGTGCCCGGACGTGTCGTACGCCAGGCCGGAGCGCGAGTCGATGCGGGTCATCGGGCGCTCGTAGTCCATCAGCAGCCCCTCGTGCGAGGCGTAGAACTCGACGTGCTTGAGCGCCTCGAAGTCGGCACCGCAGGCGTCCATGAAGCGGATCGCGCGGTCGATCTCCTTGGCCAGGTGCTCGTAGCGGGCGTTCGCGGGGTTCGAGGCGAAGCCCTTGTTCCACGAGTGCACCTGGCGCAGGTCGGCGAAGCCCCCCTGGGTGAAGGCACGGACGAGGTTCAGCGTCGAAGCGGCGGTGTGGTACCCCTGCACCAGGCGGCGCGGGTCGGCCGTCCGGCTCTCCGGCGTGAAGTCGTAGCCGTTCACGATGTCGCCGCGGTAGGCGGGCAGCGTGACGTCACCGCGGGTCTCGAAGTCGCTCGAGCGGGGCTTGGCGAACTGCCCGGCCATGCGCCCCATCTTGATGACGGGCATCGAGGCGCCGTAGGTCAGCACGACGGCCATCTGCAGGATCGTCTTGACCCGGTCGCGGATGGAGTCGGCGGTGGCACCGGCGAAGGTCTCGGCGCAGTCACCGCCCTGCAGCAGGAACGCCTTGCCCTGGGCGGCGGCGGCGAGCCGCTCACGCAGCTTGTCGACCTCGCCCGCGAACACGAGCGGCGGGAGCGTGGCGATCTCGGCCGAGGCGGCCTCGGCCGCGGCTGCGTCCGGCCAGGTCGGCTGCTGCTTGATCGGGAGCGTCCGCCAATAGTCGAGCCCCTCGATGACGTCCGGATCCTGCAGGGCGACGAAGTCGGTCGACTCGGGCAAGGGCGTTACCTCGGTGTTCTGTGCGGGCGGCCCGACGACGCGCTACCGGCACCGGGCCGCGCGTCGTCGATGGGCGTCCTGGCGGGGTGCCGGGACCATCAGAGCCTAACGTGCAGGCGTCGACTTCCGTTCCCGCATGACGGCCTCGCGCGCGGAGCTCGCCCGCTCCTTCACGCTGGTCGCGTAGACGTCCACGTACTCCTGACGGCTCAGGCCGGCGAGCTCGTGCATGACCTCGTCCGTGACGCTGCGCAGGATGAAGCGGTCGGTCTCGAACCCCTGGAACCGCGAGAAGTCGAGCGGCTTGCCGAACACGACCCCGACGCGCTTGATCTTCGGGAAGCGCTGCCCGATCTGCTGCACCTCGCGCGTGCCGACCATGGCCACGGGGACGACGAGCACGCGCCCCTCGAGGATCATCCGGGCGATGCCGGTGCGGCCGCGGTAGAGCTTGCCGTCGGGACTGCGGGTGCCCTCGGGGTAGATGCCGAGCTGCTCACCGCGCGCCAGGACCTGCAGGCCGGTGCGGAGCGATGCCTCGGACGCCTTGCCGCCGGAGCGGTCGATCGGCAGCTGGCCGATGGCGTTGAAGAACGTCTTCGTCGCCCAGCCCTTCAGGCCACGGCCGGTGAAGTAGTCGCTCTTCGCCAGGAACGAGAGCCGACGATCGAGCACCGCCGGCAAGATCACCGAGTCGATGAACGAGATGTGGTTCGACGCGAAGATGACCGGGCCCGAGGTCGGGACGTGCTCACGCCCGACCACCCACGGCCGGAACAGGGTGAGGATGAGCGGGCCGAGCACGAAGTTCTTCAGCAGCCAGTAGGTCATCGACGACTCCAGGTGGTGAGAAGGTCCGGGTGGTGCACGGCCCGGGGGTGGGCGGTCGTTCGTGTGTGCGCGCGTGTGTGCGTGTGTGCGCGCCGACCCTACGCCGTGCGGGCGTGGATGCGGGCGAGGTCGGCGGCACCGACGACGCCGGCGTCGTTGACGAGTTCGGCGATCACGAAGTCCGGCTCAGGGTGGTACCCGCGGGCCGGCAGGTTGTTGAGGTACGCCTGCTTGATCGGGTCGAGCAGCCGGTCCCCCGCGCTGGCGACGCCGCCGCCGAACACGAAGAGCTGCGGGTCGAGCACCGCGGACAGCGACGCGCACGCCTCGCCGAGGTGCCGACCGAGCCGACGGAGGGCCGCGAGGGCACCCGGGTCGTCGGCCAGGATCAGGTCGCCGACGATCTTGCCGTCGAGCTGGCCACCGTTGTCGGCGCGGGCGTCGGCCAGGGCCGAACCGATGCCACCGGCGTCGGCGACGTCGTTCGCCATGCGCTGCAGGGCGCGACCCGAGCCGTACTGCTCGATGCAGCCTCGGGCACCGCAGCCGCAGGGCAGCCCGTTCGGGACGATGCGCAGGTGACCGATCTCGCCGCCGGTGCCGAAGCCCCCGCGGAACAGGCGGTCCTCGGTCACGATGGCCCCACCGACGCCCGTGCCGATGGTCAGCATGGTCATGTCGGACACGAGTCGACCGGCGCCGAACCGGAACTCGGCCCAGCCGGCGGCGTTCGCGTCGTTGTCCACCGTGATGTGCAGGTCGCCGAGGCGCTGCTGCAGCTTCTGCCGGAGCGGTTCGTTCCGCCACCGGATGTTCGGCGTGTAGTAGACGATCGACTGCGAGGCGTCGATGAACCCGGGGGCAGCGACCCCCACGGCGCCGACCTGGTGGAGCGAGCTGAGTCGCTCGACCATCGAGACGACGTCGTCGAGCATGGCGTTCGGGTCCGCAGCGTTGGTGGCCACGCGGTCCTCGGCGACGATCTCGCCCAGTTCCGTCACGACCGCACCCGCGATCTTGGTGCCCCCGATGTCGATTCCGATGGCGTGCACGAGCAACGAGCCTACCGGTTCGCCGCGAAGTCACGGAACGCCCGGTGACGCGTCCTATGCTGGCGGTGTCGCCTCGGTGTTGAGGCGCACTCGAGTCGAACCGGCAGACAAGGGAGTCACCGTGAACGATCAGCGTCCTGCACGCAGCAGCGCCTCCACCGACACGTCCACCGCTGGCAGCGCCGCCACCGGGACCACGCGGTCGGCCGGGAGGCACGCCACACCGCCCAGCGCCGGTCCGCTCGCCCCGGACCACGGCTCGGCAGCGCGGCTCCTCGGCGACCGCGTCCGCCTGACGCCCGACCGTCCGATCCTCGCCCAGCGCCACGGCGACACCTGGACCACCTTCACCGCTGCGGAGACGCTCGCCCGGGTGCGCGGCATCGCGAAGGGCTTCGTCGCCGCCGGGCTCGAACCGGGCGCGCACGTCGCGATCCTGTCCCGCACCCGTCTGGAGTGGACCCTGGTCGACTTCGCCGTGTGGACAGCCGGCCTGGTGTCCGTGCCCGTGTACGAGACGAGTTCCCCCGACCAGGTGCGCTGGATCCTGTCCGACTCGGAGTCGGTCGCGATCATCGTGGAGCAAGAGGAACACGCGCGCCGCGTCGCCTCCATCGCACCCGACCTGCCGTCCCTGGGCCAGCACTGGACGATCGACGGCGGCGGCCTCGACGACCTGACCCGGCTCGGCGAGGACGTCACCGACGACGAACTCGACGCCCGGACCGCGAACGTGCACGGCCACGACGACGCCACGATCATCTACACCTCGGGCAGCACCGGTCGACCGAAGGGCTGCGTCCTGCGGCACGACAACTTCACCGCCACGGTGGAGGGCGCGAGCGAAGCCATGCCCGAGGTCGTCGCCGACGGCGCCTCGACGCTCCTGTTCATCCCGCTCGCCCACGTCTTCGCCCGGTTCATCGCCGCGATGTCGGTGTCCGCCGGCGTCCTCGTCGGCCACGAGCCGGACACCAAGGACCTGATGCGGGCGGTGTCGACCTTCAAGCCGACGTTCCTGCTCGCGGTCCCCCGGGTGTTCGAGAAGATCTACAACTCAGCCGAGCAGAAGGCCGACCTCGGCGGCAAGGGCAGGATCTTCCGCGCGGCGGCCGACACCGCGGTCGCCCACTCCGAGGCCCTCGCAGCCGGCAGGGTGCCGTTCCTGCTCGGGCTGAAGTTCAAGCTGTTCGACCGGCTCGTGTACGCCAAGCTCCGCGACGCCCTCGGCGGCCGGGTCGAGTACGCCGTCAGCGGTTCGGCACCCCTCTCGCCGCGGCTCTCGCACTTCTTCCGCTCGATCGGGGTGCTCATCCTCGAGGGCTACGGCCTGACGGAGACCACCGCCCCCGCCACCGTCAACCGTGCCCGGGAACTCCGCATCGGGACGGTCGGGCGCGCGCTGCCCGGCATCGAGGTCCGGATCGCCGACGACGGCGAGATCCTGATCCGCGGCGTCGACGTCTTCGACCGGTACTGGCGGAACGACGAGGCGACCGAGCACGCCTTCGCCGACGGCTGGTTCCGCACCGGCGACCTCGGCCGGATCGACACCGACGGAGTCCTCACGGTCACCGGACGCGCCAAGGAGCTCATCGTCACCGCGAGCGGCAAGAACGTCGCGCCGGCGCCGCTCGAGGACGGCATCCGCGAGCACCCGCTCATCGGCCAGGTCGTGGTCGTCGGCGAGGGCAAGCCGTTCGTCGCAGCACTCGTGACGCTCGACCGCGAGATGCTCCCCGGCTGGTGCGAGTCCCGCGGGATCACCCCGGCGCTGAGCGGGCACGAGGCCGCCTACGACGAGCGTGTGCTCTCCGCCGTCCAGGAGGCCATCGACGCCGCCAACGGCCGGGTCTCCCGCGCCGAGTCGGTCCGGTCGTTCACGATCCTCGACACGGACCTGACCGAGGCCTCCGGGCACCTCACGCCGAAGCTCACGATCAAGCGGTCGGTGATCCTCAAGGACTTCGCCGCGGACATCGACCACATCTACTCCGGGTCGAAGGTGCAGACGACGGCGACCCCGGTGATCGAGGGCCGGCGCCGCAACCGCGCGTAGCGCCGGCCGGGCGTACCGGGTCGAATCGGGCCGGCTCTTTCGACCAGGTACGCCCGATTGCGTCAGGTGCGCATGGTCGTGGACGCGACGACCTGGAGGCCCGGCGCCGGGCCGCCGGACTGGCACCGGGCCTCCAGGCGGTCGCCGCTCGTGCGGGCTGGCAGCTTTCGGGCGTACCTGGTCGTTTCGGGCGTACCGGGTCGTTTCTCCCGACCAGGTACACCCGATTCCGCCAGGTACACGCGCGGCCGCCCCGCTGAGCGACCAGCCCCGGGCGTACCAGGTCGATTCGGGCGTACCAGGTCGATTCGGGCGTACCAGGTCGTTCCGGGCGTACCAGGTCGTTCCGGGCGTACCGGGTCGGTTCTTCCGACCAGGTACGCCCGATTCCGCCAGGTACGCGCGCGGCCGCCCCACTGAGCGACCAGCCCCGGGCGTACCAGGTCGATTCGGGCGTACCGGTCGATTCGGGCGTACCAGCTCGTTCCGGGCGTACCAGGTCGTTCCGGGCGTACCGGGTCGATTCTTCTCACCAGGTGCGCCCGATTCCGCCAGGTACGCGCGCGGCCGCCCCGCTGAGCGACCAGCTTCGGGCGTACCTGGTCGTTTCGGGCGTACCTGGTCGATTCGGGCGTACCGGGTCGATTCTTTCGACCAGGTACGCCCGATTCCGCCAGGTACGCGCGGGTGTGGACGCAACGGCCTGGAGGCCCGGATCACGTCTGTCGGACGTGATCCGGGCCTCCAGGCCGTTCAGCGGGCGCCGGGGGCGCCTGCGGGGCTCAGGCCTCCTGCGACTGCTCCGTCGCGGGGGCGTCGAGGACGGCGGTCGAACCGGTCGTGACGGTGGTCTCGGCTGGTCGACGGTTGGTGCGGGTGCGGTGCGAGCTGAGCTCGTCGTTCTGACTGGTCATGCGGGAGTCCTGGGGGGATGGGATGGTCGTCGGTGGGAGGCCGACAGCAGCACGGTACCCCCTCGTCAGGACAAAGCGACAATCCCCCGTGGGGGTGTCACACCACTGTTCACAGCCGGCGAACGCGGGACTGTGCAAGCGCTCAGTGGAACCAGTCCTGCGCACGGATGTCGCGCAGCGCCTGACGGCGGACCTCGGGGTCGAGGGTCATCACGTAGACGGTGCCGTCGAGGTGGTCGCACTCGTGCTGGAGCGCCTCGGCCATCAGGCCGGTGCCCTCGAGGACGACCTCGTCGCCGTCGACGTCGACGCCGCGCACCTTCGCGTACGGGGAGCGACGCGTCGGGTAGCCGAGCCCCGGGACGGAGAGGCAGCCTTCTTCCATGAGCTCGGGCTCGCCGGAGACCTCGACGATCTCGGGGTTGAGGACGTAGCCGACCTCACCGTCCACGTTGTACGAGAACGCACGGAGTCCGACGCCGATCTGGGGCGCGGCCACCCCGGCACGTCCGGGTTCCTTGACGGTGTCGATGAGGTCCTGCACGAGGTCACGGACCCCGGCGCTCCCGAGCAGTTCGGGGCGGATCGGGTCGGCCGGCGAGCGGAGGACGGGGTCGCCGAACAGGCGGATGGGACGAACGGTCAATTTACTGCAGCACCACCAGGAGGTCGCCGGCGTCCACCTGCTGGGTCACCGGGATCGCGAGTCGGCCGACGGTGCCCGACACGGGCGCCGTGATGGCCGCTTCCATCTTCATCGCCTCGATGCTCGCCACCGGCGTACCGGCCTCGACGACGTCACCGACGGCGACCTTGAGCGTCACCACGCCGGAGAACGGCGCGGCCACGTGCTTGGGGTCGGACGCATCGGCCTTCTCGGCCGCCTTCGTCTCGACCTCGACCGAACGGTCGCGGACGGCGACCGGGCGGAGCTGCCCGTTCATCGTCGCCATGACCGTGCGGATGCCCTTGGCGTCCACCTCGCCGATCGCCTCGAGCCCGACGAACAGGTCGACGCCCTTGCCGAGCGGGACGCTGTGCTCCTGCCCGGGGCGCAGCCCGTACAGGTAGTCGACGGTCGGCACGACGGACAGGTCGCCGTACTGCTCCCGCACGCGCTGGAACTGCTGCGTCGGCTGCGGGAAGAGCAGGCGGTTGAGCGCCTGCTGGCGCTCCGGCCCGGGGGTCTCGAGGTGCGCGCGTTCGTCAGCGGGCACCGGGGTGATCTCGAGTCGGACGTCGCGCCCGGCCAGGACCTTCGAGCGGAACGGCTCGGGCCAGCCGCCGGGCAGGTCGCCCAGTTCGCCGGCCATGAACCCGACCACGGAGTCCGGGATGTCGTACTTGTCGGGGTTCTGCTCGAAGTCGACCGGGTCGGCACCGACCGCGGCGAGCTGCAGCGCGAGGTCGCCGACGACCTTCGACGACGGCGTGACCTTCGTGGGGCGTCCGAGGATCCGGTTCGCCTCGGCGTACCAGTCCTCGACCTGCTCGAACCGGTCACCGAGGCCGAGGGCGATCGCCTGCTGCCGGAGGTTCGACAGCTGACCGCCGGGGATCTCGTGCTTGTAGACACGCCCGGTCGGACCGGCGAGCCCGGACTCGAACGGGGCGTACACGCGACGGACCGACTCCCAGTACGGCTCGAGGTCACCGACGGCGTCGAGAGACAGACCGGTGTCGCGCTCGGTGTGGGCCAGCGCGGCGACCAGGGCGGACATGCTCGGCTGGCTGGTCGTGCCGGCCATGGGTGCTGCGGCCACGTCGACGGCGTCCGCCCCGGCGCGCGAGGCGGCGAGCAGGGTCGCGAGCTGGCCGCCAGCGGTGTCGTGGGTGTGCACGTGCACGGGCTGGTCGAAGCGCTCGCGCAGCGCGGAGACGAGCTTCTCGGCCGCACCGGCGCGGAGGAGCCCGGCCATGTCCTTGATGCCGATGACGTGCGCGCCGGCGTCGACCATCTGCTCCGCCAGGCGGAGGTAGTAGTCGAGCGTGTAGAGGTCCTCCGCGGGGTCAAGGAGGTCGGCGGTGTAGCAGAGCGCCGCCTCGGCGACGGCCGTGCCGGTCGCGAGCACGGCCTCCAGGGCGGGACGCAGCTGGCTGACGTCGTTCAGCGCGTCGAACACGCGGAAGACGTCGACGCCGGACCGAGCGGCCTCGTCGACGAAGGCGTCGGTGACCTCGGTCGGGTACGGCGTGTACCCGACCGTGTTGCGGCCGCGCAGCAGCATCTGGATCGGGATGTTCGGCATCGCTTCGCGCAGCGAGGACAGGCGCTCCCAGGGGTCTTCACCGAGGAACCGGAGTGCCACGTCGTACGTGGCACCTCCCCAGGCCTCGACGCTGAGCAGCTGCGGGGTGAGCCGCGCGACGTGCGGCGCGACGGCGACGAGGTCCTTCGTGCGGACCCGTGTGGCGAGGAGCGACTGGTGGGCGTCGCGCATCGTCGTCTCGGTCACCGCGAGGGCCGTCTGGGCGCGCAGGGCCTTCGACCACTCGGCCGGCCCCATGGCCAGCAGGCGGTCGCGCTGTCCCTCGGGCACCGGCGCCGTCAGGTCGGTGGCCGGGAGCTTGTCGGCCGGGTCGGTGACGAGCGGCGACCGCTCCCCGTTCGGCTTGTTCACCGTGACGTCGGCGAGCCAGGTGAGCACCTTCGTGCCGCGATCCTTCGAGACGTGGCCGCCGAAGAGCTGCGGGCGTTCCTCGATGAACTTCGTCGAGACGTCGCCGCGGGCGAAGTCCGGGTCCTCGAGCACGGCCTGCAGGAACGGGATGTTCGTGCTGACGCCGCGGATGCGGAACTCGGCGAGGGCGCGCTTGGCACGGGACACCGCCGCCGGGAAGTCCCGACCGCGGCACGTCATCTTCGCGAGCATCGAGTCGAAGTGCGGACTGATCTGCGCGCCGGTGGCGACCGTGCCGCCGTCGAGCCGGACGCCGGCGCCGCCGGGGCTGCGGTAGGTGCTGATCCGGCCGGTGTCCGGACGGAAGCCCTGCGTCGGGTCCTCGGTCGTGATGCGGGTCTGCAGCGCGGCGCCGTGCACGGCGACGGTGTCCTGCGACAGGCCGAGGTCGGCGAGGGTTCCCCCCGCCGCGATGCGCATCTGCGACTGCACCAGGTCGACGTCGGTGACCTCTTCGGTGACCGTGTGCTCGACCTGGATGCGCGGGTTCATCTCGATGAAGACGTGCTGCCCCTCGCGCTCGCCCTCGGTGTCGAGCAGGAACTCCACGGTGCCGGCGTTCACGTACCCGATCGACCGGGCGAAGGCCACGGCGTCACGGTGCAGTGCCTGCGCGATCGCGGGGTCGAGGTTCGGCGCCGGCGCGATCTCGACGACCTTCTGGTTGCGCCGCTGCACCGAGCAGTCCCGTTCGAACAGGTGGATCGTGCCCGCGTCGGTGCCGGTCGCGTCGGCGAGGATCTGCACCTCGATGTGGCGCGGACGGATGACGGCCTGCTCGAGGAACATCGTCGGGTCGCCGAACGCACTGTCGGCCTCGCGCATGGCGGCTTCGAGGGCGTCGCGCAGCTCGGGCTTCGTCTCCACCCGGCGCATGCCACGTCCACCACCACCGGCGACGGCCTTGGCGAAGACCGGGAACCCGATCGCGTCGGCGCCGGCGATCAGTTCGTCGATGTCGCGGCTCGCCGGGGTGCTCGCGAGGACCGGGACGCCGGCCGCGATCGCGTGCTCCTTCGCGGTGACCTTGTTGCCGGCCATCTCGAGCACGTGCTCGCCCGGACCGATGAAGGTGATGCCGTTCGCGGCTGCTGCCGCGGCGAGCTCGGGGTTCTCGGACAGGAACCCGTACCCCGGGTAGATCGCGTCGGCCCCCGACTCGCGGGCGACGCGGATGATCTCGGAGACGTCCAGGTACGCCCGGACCGGGTGGCCCCGCTCCCCGATCAGGTAGGCCTCGTCGGCCTTGAGACGGTGCAGGGAGTTCCGGTCTTCGTACGGGTAGACGGCCACCGTACGGGCCCCCAACTCGTAGGCGGCACGGAACGCGCGGATGGCGATCTCGCCACGGTTCGCAACGAGGATCTTCGTGAACACGACGTCCCTTTCAGCCCGGGTTGAGGTGAGACAACCCTAGTGGCGGTAACGTTGCTCAACGTGCATGTACTCAGCGTGAGCTCCCTCAAGGGTGGTGTCGGCAAGACGACGGTGACGCTCGGCCTGACCTCGGCCGCGTTCGCCAAGGGACTGCGCACGCTGGTGGTGGATCTGGACCCGCAGTCCGACGTCTCCACGGGCCTCGACATCAACCTCGCCGGCCACCTCAACGTCGCCGACGTCCTCGAGAACCCGAAGGAGAAGATCGTCCGTCAGGCGATCGCCCCCTCGGGCTGGACGAAGGGGTCGCAGGGCAAGATCGACGTCATGGTCGGGTCGCCCTCCGCCATCAACTTCGACGGGCCGCACCCGTCGATCCGCGACATCTGGAAGCTCGAAGAGGCCCTGGCCAACGTCGAGCAGGACTACGAGCTCGTCCTCATCGACTGTGCGCCGTCGCTGAACGCCCTGACCCGCACCGCGTGGGCCGCGTCCGACCGTGTCACCGTCGTCACCGAGCCCGGCCTGTTCTCCGTCGCCGCCGCCGACCGTGCGCTGCGCGCCATCGAGGAGATCCGCCGCGGACTCTCCCCGCGCCTGCAGCCCCTCGGCATCATCGTGAACCGTGCCCGGGTGCAGTCGCTCGAGCACCAGTTCCGCATCAAGGAACTCCGCGACATGTTCGGCCCGCTCGTGCTCTCCCCGCAACTGCCGGAGCGCACGTCGCTGCAGCAGGCGCAGGGTGCCGCGAAGCCGCTGCACGTCTGGCCCGGCGAGTCCGCGCAGGAGATGGCGAAGAACTTCGACCAGCTGCTCGAGCGCATCATGCGCACCGGCAAGATCGGTCCGTACGCCGAGGGTGGCGCCGCGTAGGTCGGTGCTCGCGCGGTCGCGTGACATGCCGCTCACGTCCGGCGAGGTGTCACGAACCGTCGGTCGGCAGCGTCGCAGCCGACAGTTCGTGACACCTCGGCGACGCGCACACGACGGTTCGTGACCGCGCGTCGACTGCCGGGAGGCCCACCCCGGCCCCGGCAGACACGCCCGGCCCCTGCTCGGCCAGCGGCTACAACACACCGCTCACGTCCGCCGAGCGGTCACCAACTGTCGGCAGGCAGCGTCGCAGCCGACACTTCGTGACCCCTCGGCGACGCGCACACGGCGGTTCGTGACCACGCGCCGACTGCCGGGAGGCCCGCCCCGGCCCCGACAGACACGCCCGACCCCGGCTCGCCCAGGGGCCACAACACACCGCTCACGTCCGGCGAGGGGTCACCAACTGTCGGCCGGCAGCGTCGCAGCCGACAGTTCGTGACCCCTCGGCGACGCGCACACGACGGTTCATGACCACGCGCCGACTGCCGGGAGGCCCACCCCGGCCCCGACAGACACACCCGACCCCGGCTCGCCCAGCGGTCACAACACACCGCTCACGTCCGACGAGCGGTCACCAACTGTCGGCAGGCAGCGTCGCAGCCGACAGTTCGTGACCCCTCGGCGACGCGCACACGACGGTTCGCGACCGCTCGCCCGGAACCCGAAAGGTCAGGAAGCGCGGGAAGCGCGACGAGCGGCGAGCTCGTCGGAGGGGTCGGCCGCCGCGGTGGCGTCGAGCTCGACCAGGGAGCTCTCGACCTCGCGCAGGACCTTGCCGACCGCGATGCCGAAGACACCCTGGCCGCGGGACACGAGGTCGATGACCTCGTCGTCGGAGGTGCACAGGTACACCGAGGCGCCGTCGGACATCAGCGTGGTCTGCGCCAGGTCGGAGACGCCGGACTCCCGGAGCTGGTTGACCGCGGTGCGGATCTGCTGCAGCGAGATGCCGGTGTCGAGCAGGCGCTTCACGAGCTTGAGCACGAGGATGTCGCGGAACCCGTACAGGCGCTGCGATCCGGAGCCGGCGGCCCCGCGGATCGTCGGCTGCACGAGTTCGGTGCGGGCCCAGTAGTCGAGCTGTCGGTACGAGATGCCGGCTGCCCGTGCGGCGACGGTGCCGCGGTAGCCGTTCTGCTCGTCGTGCTCGGGCAGACCATCGGTGAAGAGCAGCCCGAGGTCGTACCGGGTCACATCAGACTCGGTGCCAGGGGTGTCGTTCCCACTCATGAGCTTGCCTTCCACGACGATCGAGCTCCCACCCGAAGCTTCAACGACGGGTTGAGAGTTGTTCCGAGGTCCACGGTAGCGACTCCGACCGCTCCCGCGCGGGACATCCGACCCGGCGCGTCCGGCGTGTCGAGGATACGCCTCGGCCACTGACACACAAGCCCTGTCGGAGCACCGGACGGCGTCATGCGTCGAGACGACCGATGGCCTGGCGGATGAGGTTCGACCGGATGATCTCGAGGTGCCCGGCGATCTCACGCGCGAGCTCCGTGGCCTTCGCGCGAGAGGTCGCGTCGCCCCGGCGGGAGACCGGCATGAGGGCGGACTCGATGAGACCGACCTCGCGCTCGGCGGTGCTGCGCAGCGTGCGGAGGTGTCGCGGCTCGATACCCGTGCGCTGCAGTTCGACCAGGGCCTTCAGCACGGAGACGCCGTCGTCACCGTAGGTGTCGGTGGCCGGGAGCAGCGAAGCCGAGACCGCATCGGCGAGGAGCATCGGGGAGGCTCCGGCTGCCCGGACCGTCTCGTCGCGGGTGTATCGGCGTTCACGACCGAGGATCGACGGCTTCGGCGCGTCGCCTCCGCCAGGCAGGACGGGTTCGCGTCCGGCATCGAGGTCGGCGAGGTACTCCTTGATGACCTTGAGCGGCAGGTAGTGGTCACGCTGCAGTCCGAGGATCACCCGGAGCCGCTCGAGGTCGGCAGCGGAGAACTTGCGGTACCCACTGGCCGTGCGGATCGGGGTGACGAGCTCGCGCTCTTCGAGGAACCGCAGCTTGGAGCTCGACAGGTCCGGGAACTCGGGCTTGAGGCGAGCGAGGACCTGCCCGATGGTGAGCAGGTCCGGTGCCGCGGACCCCGCCCGGGCCGCAGCGGACCGTGCGGCCACTACGCGTTCGCCAGGCGCGCCAGGTCGACCCGAGATGCGTAGAACGTCAGGCGGAACTTGCCGACCTGGACCTCGGCCCCGTCGGTGAGCAGCGCTTCGTCGATGCGGACACCGTCGAAGTACGTGCCGTTCAGCGAACCGTTGTCCTTGACGCTGAAGCTCGTGCCGTGGCGCAGGAACTGCGCGTGCTTGCGCGACACGGTGACGTCGTCGAGGAAGATGTCGGCGTCGGGGTGTCGACCGGCCGTCGTGACGTCGGAGTCGAGGAGGAACCGCGCACCCACGTTGGGGCCGCGACGGACCACGAGCAACGCCGACCCGGAGGGCAGTGCGTTGACGGCTTCACGTTCTTCGGTCGAGACACCGGACTCGGCGGTGAGCGCCGCGCCCATGTCCATGCTGAAGGTCAGCGTGGTGTCGACCAGCCGCTGCTCCGGGGTCTTCTGACCGCCCGGCTGCGGGACCACTGGATCTGGCATCGGTGGACCTCCTCCTCTTGGCCCACCAGCGTATCGGAAACGACGGCCCGAGCGGCAGCCCCGATCTGGGACTGTGGAGGGACTTCCGCGATCCGCGAACGCACGAGCCGCGTCAGCGACCCGTGGGACCCGAAGCCATCGACTCGTGCGACCCGTCGTCACCGTCCCCGCGCGAGCAACCAGAGCAGGTACGGCGCCCCCACGACGCCCGTCACGACGCCCACCGGCAGCGCGGTGCCGGGGAAGGCGAACTGTGCCAGCAGGTCGCTGCCGAGTGTGATCGCGGCTCCGACGGCAGCGGCAGGCGCGAGCGCCACCCGTCCACCGCCGACCAGGCGTCGGGCGATCGGCGCAGACATCAGCGCCACGAACGAGACGGGCCCCGCGGTGGCGACGGCTGCGGCCGTCAGGCACACGGCGGTGAGGAGCAGGAGCACCTTCGCCCGGTCCGGCCGGAGTCCGAGTGCGGCGGCGACCTCGTCCCCGAGGCTCAGCACCTGCAGACGGGCGGACTGCAGCAGCGCGAGCACGCCGAGCACGACGAACGCGACGCCGAGCACCCCGACCAGGTCGCGGTCGACGGCGTTCAGGCTGCCCGAGAGCCAGAGCAGCGCGGTGCCGGCCTGGGTGACGGTGCCGCTCGTGAGCATCCAGCCGGTGATGCTCAGGCAGATGGCCGCGACGCCGATCCCGACGAGGATCACCCGGTTGCCGGTGATCCCCCGTCGCCAGGCAAGACCGGCGATGACGATCGAGACCACCACGGCGCCGACGAGCACGACCGAGAAGAGCGTGCCACCGCTGGCACCGAACAGCACGATGGCGGTGAGTCCGGCGGCGCTGGCCCCCGACGTGATCCCGATGACGTCGGGGCTCGCGATCGGGTTCCGCACGACGCTCTGCACGATCGCGCCCGCGACGCCGAGACTGGCGCCGACGAGGACGGCACCGAGCACCCGCGGCCCGCGGAGCTGCCCGATGACGAAGTCCGAGATCCGGTCCCCCTGGCCGAACAGGGCGGCGAGCACCTGGCCCGGGGTGAGCGGGATCGAACCGGCGCCGAGCCCGACCAGGACGAGCACCACGATGACCGCCACCACGGCGACGAGCACCGCGACCTCACGACGCAGGCCGGCCGAGCGACGCAGGCCGGCCGAGCGGCGCAGACCGCCGGACCGCGGGCGGCCGGAGCCGAACAACTGCCTCACAGTCCCCGCACCACCCTCGACCGCACGAGCGCGATGAACACCGGCGCCCCGATCAACGCCGTGACGATGCCGACCTGCAGCTCCCCCGGGTACGCCACGACTCGGCCGATGACGTCGGCGACGAGCAGCAGTGCGGGGGCGACGATCGCCGACAGCAGGATGGTCCAGCGGTGGTCGGGGCCACTCAGCCGGCGGACGGCGTGCGGCACGGCGAGACCGACGAAGGCGATCGGCCCGGCGGCGGCCACCGCGGACCCGGCCAGCAGCACCGCGACCAGACCGCCCACGGCGCGGACGAGCACGACCCGCTGCCCGAGCGACGCCGCGAGTTCGTCCCCGAGCGCGAGGGTGTTCAGCGACCGACCGAGACCGAACGCGATCACCAGCCCGACGAGCACCGGCACTGTGATGATCCCCGCCGTGCCGAGGTCCTTGCCGGCGAGGGCACCGACCTGCCAGAACCGCAGCTGGTCGAGCAGGCTCTGGTCGGTCACGAGCACCGCAGTGGTGACGGACGACAGCGCCGCGGCGACCACGGCTCCGGCGAGGGCGAGCCCGACGGGAGAGAGGCCGCGTCGGGCGACGGTCGCGATCCCGTACACGAGCACGGCGGCGAGGGCGGCCCCGACGAACGCGAACGGCAGGTAGGCGGCCGTGCCGCTCACGCCGAAGACCGCGATCCCGGCCACCACGGCCAGGGTCGCACCGGAGTTGATGCCGAGGACGCTCGGGTCGGCGAGCGGGTTCCGCGTCACGCCCTGCATGACCGCTCCGGCCACCCCGAGCGCGGTTCCGGCGAGCAGTCCGACGACGGTGCGGGGCACGCGGTTGCCGAGCACGATGAGCCCGACCTCGTCGCTCCGCCCGGGGTGCATCACCGTGTCGAGGACGGTGCCGAGCGGGATCGGCCGCGAGCCGTACGCGATCGACAGCGCACACGCCACGGCGAGGACGACGACCGCCAGCACGGTCGCACCGACGAGTCGGGGGACGGAGCTGGGAGCCGGGGGCGTGGACATCGACGGAGGCATGGAAGTAAGGCCACCCTAACGCCGGAGCCCCACTCGGCGTCCCCCGAGCAAGCCCGGAGCGTGCGCAGGGTTCGTTCATAGGCTCGTCATGGGGAAGCGCCCTGTACTGGTCTCCATCGACGCCCGACCGGGCCGTCGAGGGACGACCGGAGAGCACCGATGAACGAGACCCCGAACCCCGCAGCCGCCGACCACGACGAGGACGGCACCCCCGCCGCGCAGCAGCAGGCTCCCGGGATGCACTGGGAGGCGCCGCACGCAGACCCGGCCTCCCTGCGCCCGGCGTACGCGTTCGACGGCTCGGGTCCCTACCTCTACGGTCCGGACGGCTCCGGCCCCTACGCCTACACGCCGGACGGCCGCGGCCCGTACCTGATCGGCAGCCCCGCCCTCGCCGGCGCGAACCACGCCTGGGCGTACTCGGCGGCGACCGCGAACCACCCCGGTACGACGAAGCGCCCGCGTCGCCTGGGACTGATGATCGGCTCCGGCATCGCTGCACTCGCCATCGTCGGTGCGGCCGGCGGCACCACCCTCGGCCTCTCCTCGCAGGGGACGACCACGACGTCGAGCCAGTCGCAGGGCACCACCACGCTGCCCGGCACCGGATCCGGCACCGACGGGACCGGCGGCACCGGCAGCAGCGACGGCACGAACGGCTTCACCGTGCCCGGCGACGGCAGCGGCAGCGGCACCAGCGGCGACGGCAGCACCGGCACCGGCACGACACAGTCCCCCGCCACCGCGGCGACGGCCGCCGACAAGAAGGGCGTCGTGACCATCAACACCGTCCTGAACTACGACGAGTCGTCACAGGCGGCCGGCACCGGCATGGTCCTGACCTCCGACGGCACGATCCTGACGAACAACCACGTGATCCAGGGCGCGACGAGCATCACCGTCACCGACGAGACCACCGGCAAGGAGTACAAGGCCGACGTGGTCGGGGCCGACGCCACGAACGACGTCGCCGTGCTGAAGCTCGAGAACGCCTCGGGGCTGTCCACGGTCACGCTCGACGACGACGGCGAGCCGAGCACCGGTGACACCGTCAAGGACGTCGGCAACGCGGAGGGCACCGGCAACCTCGTCGCCGCCGAGGGCACCGTCACCGCGACCGACCAGGACATCCAGGTGCAGAGCGAGTCCGGCACCGGCACCGAGTCCCTGACCGGCCTGATCGAGATCTCGGCGGACATCGTCTCCGGCGACTCCGGCGGACCGGTGCTCGACAGCGAGGGCGAGGTCGTCGGCATGGCCACGGCAGCGTCCTCCGGCACGGCCGACGTCACCGGCTACGCCATCCCGATCACCACCGCGAAGACGATCGCCGAGAAGATCCTCGCCGGGGAGTCCTCGAGCACGATCACCATCGGGCTGCCCGCGTTCCTCGGGGTCGAGGTCAGCAACACCTCCGGCACCACGGGCGGCGTCGCCGTCGCCGGCACGGTCGAGGGCTCCGGCGCCGCGAGCGCCGGCCTGACCGCCGGGGACACGATCACGAGCATCGACGGCACCGCGGTCACGAGCTCGGATCAGCTGACCAAGGTCGTCCAGTCGCACTCGGTCGGCGACAAGGTGAGCGTCCGGTACACCGACAGCACCGGTGCCGCGAAGACGGTCACGATCACCCTGACCGCCGGCCCCGCCGCGTAGCGGGAGAACCCGGGCGCGCTCAGCCCAGCAGCGCCCGCACCACCGACCGGTAGACATTGGCCGGGGAGTCCGTCCGGAAGGCGGTCTCCCCGGCCTTCGTCGCGCCCACGCGCGCGAACCCGTGCCCCTCGGCCCGCACGATCGTGATCGGCTTCGGCTTGCCGGGTCGACGCAGGTACGAGACGGTCCACGGCGCGGCCCAGAACCGCGCGAGGCGCGGGTCCGCCTCGACGAGGGCCTCCGGCAGGTCCGGTGCGTCCGGACCGCCGGCCAGCCTGCGGCCGAGCAGGTGCCCTGGGAGCGACCCCGTGCGGAACGGGAAGGTCCACGTCGGACCGATGCCGAGCCTCCCGGCCAGCAGCGCGACGGCCCGGTCCGGCGTGACGGACGCGACCACGGCGCCCGCCGCGTCGGTCCCGTCGACGACGGTCTGCGACCAGGCCTGGAGGCGCGACTCGCCCCCGTCGGGCAGGTGCTGTTCCAGCGTGACCGGCTGGGCATCGCCCTGCCAGGGTTCGAGGAGGGTCTGGGTCGACTCCGGCAGCGTGCCGAGTCGGCCGACGAGGCCCGCCTCGATGAGTTCGCGGCCCGCCGCGGTGCGGAGGAGCGTGGGGTTCCACCGGCGTCCGGCGAGGCTCCGAAGGGTGCCGATCGCGTCCGTGCTGAGGCGGGGGCCGTCGAGCGGTACCGACGGAGCGGGGGCCGGCAGGGGTTCGAGGTCGCGCTCGGGGCGGACCGGGACCGTCTCGGTGGCGCGGACGCTCTCGAGGACGGCGAGCACGAGGTCGTCGGTCTCGAGCAGCCGGGCGAGCGGGCGTTCGATCGTCAGGTCGACGCGGTGCCGACCGGTGACGAAGAGCAGGTGGGTGCCGGCGACGTCGCCGTGCTCGTCGGGCCGGACGTACTCGACCAGCCGGGCCGGGGCGCCGGCGGTGGTCCACGGGTCGCAGCCGACGAGCAGCAGGCCCTCGACGGAGCCGGGCAGCCGTTCGAGCAGCCCGGTGTTCTCGTCGCCGATCGCGCGGTCGCTGGGGCGGGATCGGACGGTGAGGACGACGTCGTCGCCGGTGACGCGCAGGTCCGCCTGGGCTGAGTCCTCGCGGCGCCAGGAGTCCGGGCGGCGGAGGGTGAGGCGGGCGGTGCGGTCCTCGGTGCCGAGCGGGACGAGGACTGCCATGGGATGAGCGTATGTCGGGAGCGAGGCGCGGGGGCCTGCGGCTCGCCGGGGTGGGCTCGCACCGTGCGAGGTGCAGGGCGAGTGGTGCGAGGTTCCGTGCTCCGTGCGCCCCACGAGCGGTCGCACGGAGGACGGAACCTCGCACCAGACGAGCCGAGCGCGTCAGCGCCGCGCAGGCCGCACGGGCGGGGGCGGCGGGACGGGCTTCGCGGCGATGACGTCGGCGAGCTGGACCTCGACCGGGCCGCGGCGGGTGGCGATCGTCACGGCGTCGGGCGTCCGGGCGACCAGGTCGCCGAGCGCGTCCTGCGCACCCTCCCCGTGGTGCGCCCGGACCACCAGGCGGTCCCCGATCGCGGCGTCGTGCAGCACCCCGAGGGCACGGGCCCGGGCGATCGCCGCCTGTTCGTCCGCATGCACCACCCCAGGGTACGGGCCGCCTAGAGTATCGGCATGGAGAAGGCCCGGGTCGACAGCTGGATCTGGGCCGTCCGGATCACCAAGACCCGGTCGGCCGCCACCGCCGCGTGCAAGGCCGGTCACGTCCGGGTGAACGGGGAGCGCGCGAAGCCGGCCCAGCCGATCGGCCCCGGTGACGAGGTGCGGGTGCGCCAGAACGGCTTCGACCGGATCGTCATGGTCACCGGCATCATCCTGAAGCGGACGAGCGCCCCCGAGGCGGCGAAGCACTTCGAGGACAAGACCCCGCCGCGGCTGTCGAAGGAAGAGGCCGGCTTCGTCCCGATGCGTGATCGCGGCGCCGGACGGCCGAGCAAGCGGGAGCGCCGCGACCTCGAGAAGCTCCGCGGCTACTGACGCTTCGGCTTGCCGTACGGGTCGATGACGACCTCGAACTCCTCGTCGGCGGCCCACTCGACCGCGATCGGCTGGCCGGTCCAGCGCGCTTCGAGGTGCCCGTCGTCGTCCTCGTCGGACCCGCAGAGCGCTGAGCCGCTCGGCACCCGCTCGACGGCGACCCGACCGTCGATCCCGACGGCGTACAACTCCACCACCCGACCGCGGATGGTCTGCGTCCGCACCGTGTCGTGTCGGACCTCCTCGAACCGACGCGCGCCGTCGGCGGGCACAACGCCGTACTCGACGACGTCACCGATCTCGACGGCCGGCCCGCAGCACTGGTGCTCCCAGCCGCCGATCTCGACCACGACGTGCGACGCGGACATCAGACGAAGCGGACGGTCTGCTGCAGGCGGTCGCGAATCTCGAACACGTCGACGGAACCGGCCGGCGACCAGACGCCGTTCAGCACCTGGGCGAGCGCACTCCGGCGGACGACGAGCGCGGTGGGCTTCTTCGGGGAGCCGACGAGCTGCACGTCCTCGGTGACGGCGGCGTCCGGCACGACGAGCAGCCGCCCGGAGAACCGCACCCGGGTCTGCTTCTGCACGGCACGGGCGGCACGGACGAGTTCCTTGACGGGTCGCTCCCCCGGCGCGAGCGTCTCGCCGACGATCTCGCCGTGCTCGACGCGGACCGGAGCGCCCCAGTCGATGGACTCGACGGCCCAGAGTCCGCTCGGGGTGAGGACGGCGTGGTCGAGCTTGCCCTCGGCTCCGGCGTCGAGGTCGTGCCACACCGTGACGCCGATCCCCATGTCGGAGACGATCAGCGCGGTCGCTTCTTCGGCCAGGGCCTCGGCGAGCAGGCGCCGGATGTGCCGGGGCGCGGAGCGGATGAGCGTGGGGTCGTACGGGTCCTCGATGGGGTCGCCGAGGCCGACCCACTCGCGTTCGGCCTGCAGGAAGACCTCGCGCGACCGACCGCCGGGGTGTCCGTGGGACCGGGCCCGGGGGCGGGTGTCGCGACGCGCTGCCGGGGGTGCGTAGGCGTCGCGACCGGTGTCACCCCTGCCTGCGGTCGCCCCGGACGCGCCGTACGCGCGGGACCCGACGTCGTACGCGCGCCGGGCTGCCGGCGTGCCGATGCGCTCCCATGCGAGCTGGACCTGGCGGAAGCGCTGGGCGTCGCCGCCGAGGTCGGGGTGCGTCTCGCGGGCGGCCCGCCGGTAGGCACGGCGGAGCGCTTCGTCGTCAGCCGTCGCGGGGACGCCGAGGACTTCGTAGGGGGTGGCGTCGGCCGGGCTGTCCGTCATGGCCCTGCGACATTACCGGAGGCAGTGTCGGAGTCCGCCGCATGGTTGCTGGGTGCGGTCTGGAGGAGCGGTGCGGCCAGGCAGCCTCGGCACACGGTCCGCAGGTGGTCGCGTCAGACCACCGTGGTCGCGACGGGCGCACCGAGGAACGCCGCGTACCGCGCGGCCGCCGCCTCGAGCGCGCGGACCGATGCCGCGTCGAGGGCACCGAAGGGTGTGACGGTGACGAGGTGCCCGGCCCGGCGCTCGGTGCGCTTCCAGGTGCCGACGACGCGACCGCGGACGACTGCCATCGGCAGGAACATGCCGTTGGCCCCGGGGACGACCCGGTCGGCGTGCGCGGGGTCGAGCTGCGCGGACCGGTCGGCGTACCCGAGCAGGTACTCGTCGAAGCCGGGGAGCAGGTGCCCGGTGGGGACGCGCGCGGCTGCCGGCCGGTCGGCGAGGTCGAGGACCCCGTCGCCGAGGTCCTCCACCGCGTTCCCCGCCGCGGCCCGCGCTCGGCGGAGGTCACCGAGCGGCAGCTTCGTCCAGCTCGCGGCGTCGGCCTCGGTCGCGGGGCCACGGCCACGCAGGTACCCGAGCAGGACCCGGCGGAGGGCTTCGTCGCGGTCCGGCGGGTCAGCGGTGGCGGGTGCCCACTCGTCGAGCAGGACGAGCCCCTGCCCGACGCGGGCGGTGGGCCCCCAGGCGACGAGGCATTCCTGCGCGAGCTGCAGGACCAGGTGGTAGCCGCGACCTCCGGACGGGTCGATGCCGGCAGCGCGGTACGCCGCGAACAGGTCGTCCCGGACCAGCGCGCGACCACCGCCCAGGGCCGCGATCGTCGCGTCCCGGGCCCGGCCGAGCAGGGCGTCGTCGATGCCGAGCTCGGCGGCGCGCCGGGCGATCGTGCGGAGCGTCCGTTCGGCGGTGAGCGAGAGCAGCAGTCGCAGGTCGTCGGGGCGCAAGGCGTGCAGGGTGCCGCGCATCGGCCACGAGCGGACGAGTTCCCCGCGGTCGAAGGCCTCGCGGACGTCGTCCCGCGACGATCCGGGAGCGCGGACCCCAATGGCCCAGAGCACCTGGCCGAGGTCCTGCCCCTGCACCGCCAGCATCCGCTCGACGACCTCGGTGGGGCGCAGCCCGGGCACCGCGATGCCCTGCGACGCGAAGCGCGCCGTGCGGAGCCGCGCGGGGCTGGTGGTCACGCGACGGCGGCGGTGACGGCGTCGGCGTGCTGCTCCAGGTAGGCGACGTCGGCGCGGTACAGGTCGGCGTGGCCGTGCTGCAGGTCGCTGACGAACTTCGGGTTGCCGGCGGCGGCCTCGTGCTCGATCGTCGTGACGAGGGCGACGAGGGACGCGATCATCGTCTCGGCCAGGACGCTGCGGGAGCGGTCGTCGAGGGCGTAGGCGCGGCAGAACTCGGCGGCCCGTGCGAGCCGCTCGTCGAGGTCGGGGGCCGTCGATCCCTCGACGGCACCGGTGGTGAACGGTGCGAACCGGTAGACGGCACTCGCGACGTCCCAGACGCGTGGCCCGGGGTGGGCGGTGTCGAAGTCGATCAGGCCGACGGCGGCGATGCCGTCGTACACGCAGTTGTAGGGGGCGAAGTCGCCGTGCACGATCGTCTCGACGGGGGCACGGTCGGCCTGGGACCAGAGGTCGTCGGTGGCGCTGCGCGGGAAGCTGGCGGCGGCGTCGTGGAACTGGCGGAGCAGTCGGGCGCTGGTGACGAGGGCGGCCTCGCTGGCGATGTCCTCGGTCCAGGGGTACTCGCCCGCGACACCGGGCACGAACGAGACCGTCTCGAGGGTGTCACCGAGGGCGATCGGTTCGGGGGCTGCGACGAACCCCTGCTCGTGCAGGTGGGCGAGCAGCCGGTGCACCGTGGGGGTCCACGGCCCGGCGGGGCGGTGGACTCGGTCGTCGGCCCTGGTGATGCGCTCCAAGGGGAACCTCCTGCGTGTTGCGTCTCCGTTGACGTCAGGGCCAGCGTACCGGCAGCGACCGACGGCCGCTCGGTCACCATCCGGAACACGGCGGTCCAGGCGGCTACAGCTGGTCGCGCAACCAGGACGGCCCGTGGACGACCGCGCCGAGGGCCTCGACGCGGTCGCGGAGCTCGCGGTCGGCCGTCACGACGACGACCGGCCCGTCGCCGGCCTGCACCGCGGCCTGCGCGGACTCGACGATGGCGTCGTCGCCGGAAGCCGGAGCACGGACGACGCCGACAGCGCCGGTGGCGGCGCCGCGGTCAGCGCCGACAGCGCGGTCCGCACCGCCGTCTCCACCAGCACCGCCCACGTCCGCAGCGGCCCGGGCCTCCCCCTCGAGCACCACGGTCCACCGCGGCCACCACCGCGCGAACGGCAGGTCCAGCAACGACGCGGACACCCCGCCCGCGGCGAGCGCCGACACCTGTGCGAGCAGGCGCGATGCGGCGCCGGCTCGGTCCTTCCACCAGCCGTCGGGCACGCTGCCCACGACGTTCGCCGCGTCGACGACGACGTGCGGGGTGGTCGCGATCGTGGCGCGGAGCGCCGGCCACGACCTGCCGAAGCCGGGGTGCAGGGGCAGGTCGTCGACCTGGTCGATCGGGATCCACGACAGGGCGAGGCTCTCGCGGTCGGCGATGACGGGTTCGAAGGGTCGGGAGGCGCGTGCCACGACGGTCGTGTAGGTCCAGAAGCCCAGGTCGAGCAGCGCCGTGTGGCGCAGGGCGATCGCGTCGTCGGGCACGCCGGCTTCCTCGGCGGACTCGCGGAGGGCGGCGGTCACGGCTGCTTCGCCCTGGTGCCGTGCGCCGCCGGGGATGCCCCAGGTGCCGCCGTGGTGGCTCCACTCGACGCGGTGCTGCAGGAGCACGCGGCCGGCGCCGTCGTCGACGAGCAGGCCGGCGGCGCCGAAGCGTCCCCACGCCTTGGTGCCGTCGGGGCCGACCGCCCACGCGTCGCCGGGGTCGCGGGGGCCGGGTGGGGGCCCGGGGGGCGTTGCATCTGGCACGGTCCAACCCTGGCACACGGTGCCCGGAGCGGGCCTCGAAGTGGTCACCGGGCGTCGTGTACGGTGTCGCTCGAGACACGGGGTGCCGCATCCAGCGGCTGAGATCACACCCGTCGAACCTGCTCGAGCTCGTACTCGCGAAGGGATCGTCCATGGAAACCGCTGCGCCCTCCCCTGCCTGGGCCCACCGAACCGCCGAACTGCTCGAGGCCGTGCGTGCCCGGGCGCCGCTGGTGCAGTGCATCACGAACACCGTCGTGCAGAACGTCACGGCGAACGCGCTGCTCGCACTCGGGGCCTCGCCCGCGATGGTCGACGTGCCGACCGAGGCGGGGCCGTTCGCCCGCGTCGCCGATGCCCTGCTGGTGAACACCGGTACCCCGCACGCCGAACCGCGGGTCGCCGCGCTCGAGGCCGTGCACGCCGCCCGTGCCGCGGGGACCCCGTGGGTCCTCGACCCGGTGGCGGTCGGCTCGCTGCCGGTGCGCACCGCCCTGGCGCGCGATCTGGTCGCGCTGCACCCGACGGTGCTGCGGGGCAACGCGTCCGAGGTGCTCGCCCTGCTCGGCGACTCGGCCGGTGGCCGCGGGGTCGACAGCACGGTGGGCACGGAGGACGCCCGGGTCGCGTCCGTCGCTGCTTCGGACGGGAGGCTCGTGGCCGCGGCGGCCGTGTCGGGTGCGGTCGACCTGCTGGTCGCGCCCGGCATCGGTGTGGTCCGGGTGGCGAACGGGACCGACCTGCTCACGCGGATCACCGGTGGCGGGTGTGCGCTCGGCGCGGTCGTCGCCGCGTTCACGTCGGTCGCGCCGGAGGACGCGGGTGCCGCTGCCGTCGCCGCCACCGCCGTGCACACGATCGCCGCGGAGCTCGCGGCGCGGGACGCTGGCGGACCGGGGACCTTCCAGCCGCTGTTCCTCGACCGGTTGGCGTCGCTGACCCCGGAGGACGTCGTCCGCGAGGCCCGCATCACGGTCGAGACCGCTCCCGTCGATGCCCGGGCGGTGTCGGCATGAGCGCCCTGCAGCCGGCCGGGTTCGGCGTCTACCTGGTGACCGACGGTGCCCTGGCCGACCGGCACGGCATCGGGGTGCTCGGGGTCGTCCGTGCCGCCGTGCACGCCGGGGTCCGGATCGTGCAGGTGCGGGACAAGGACGCCTCGGCGCGTGACCTGCTCGCCCTGACCGCCGCGGTCGCCGACGCCGTCGGGGACCGTGCGACGGTGGTGGTCGACGACCGGCTCGACGTCGCCCTCGCCGCACGGCACGCGGGACACCGGGTCGCGGGCGTGCACCTCGGCCAGTCCGACGTCCCCGTCACCGCCGCCCGTGCCCTGCTCGGAGCGGACGCCCACGTGGGCCTCACCGCGAACACGCTCGCGCACCTGGCTGCCGTCGAGCGACTGCCCCGCGGCACCGTGGACCTGCTCGGCGTCGGGGTCGTGCACCCCACCGCGACGAAGGCCGACCACCCGCCGGCTCTGGGCCACGACGGGTTCGCCCGGCTTGCCGCCGCGACCGACGTGCCGTGCGTGGCGATCGGCGGGGTGACCCTCGACGACGTCGCGCCGCTCCGGGCTGCCGGTGCCGCGGGGGTCGCGATCGTCTCGGGCATCTGCGCCGCGGCCGACCCCGGATCCGCCGCGGCGGCGTACGTGGCCGCGTGGGGCCCTGGACCCGACCACGGGACGGAGGCGAGGCCGTCAGGTGCTGGCGATCCGTCCCTCCAGGCCGACGCCACGCACCACGGGGCGGACGCATGAGCGTCCCGCGGGTGCTGACCATCGCCGGGACCGACCCGACGGGCGGGGCCGGGATGCAGGCGGACCTCAAGGCGATCGCCGCGCACGACGGGTACGGGATGGGGGTCGTGACGGCGCTCGTCGCGCAGAACACGCACGGGGTGCGGTCGGTGCACGTGCCGGACGTCGGGTTCCTGCGGGAGCAGCTCGACGCGGTGTCGGACGACGTCGTGGTCGACGCGGTGAAGATCGGGATGCTCGGCACCGCCGACGTCGTGCGGGTCGTGACGGACTGGCTGCGGGAGCACCGGCCGCCGGTGGTCGTCGTCGACCCGGTGATGGTGGCGACGAGCGGGGACCGGCTGCTCGACGAGGACGCGGCAGCGGCCATGGGGGCGCTGTTCGCGCTCGCCGACCTGGTGACGCCGAACCGGGCCGAGCTCGTGGTGCTGGCGGAGCTGGCCGGGGTGTCGTCGTCGGCGTCGTCGTTGGATGCCGCGCGTGCCGTGGCGGGGCGGTGGGACGTCCTGGTGCTGGCGAAGGGCGGCCACGACGAGGGACCCACCTCGGACGACGTGCTCGTGGCACCGGACGGCACCGTGCGGGTGTTCACGGGTCCCCGGGTCGCGACGACGAACACGCACGGCACCGGGTGCTCGCTCTCCAGTGCGATCGCGACGCTCGCCGCGCGGCACGGCGACTGGGAGCTCGCGGTCGGGGTGGCGAAGGAGTGGCTGACGGCGGCGCTCCGCGGAGCCGATGCTCTGTCGGTCGGGAGCGGCAACGGCCCGGTCGACCACGGGGCGCAGGCGCGGACAGCCCTGCCGGCGCTGTCGTACACGGACGTGTGGTGGGCGGATGCGGCATCGGTGCTGCAGGAGACGATCGACTGCGCGTTCCTGGTGGGACTCCGGGACGGGACCCTCGATCCGGAGGTGTTCGCGGGCTACCTGGCGCAGGACGTCCACTACCTGCGGGCGTACGAGCGGCACCTGGCGGCACTCGGGGTCGGTGCGCCCGGTGCTGGTTCGGGTGCTGGTTCGGGTGCTGGTGCTGGTGCTGGTGCTGGTGCTGGCGATGCTGCTGCGTTCTGGGCGGCTGCTGCGCAGGGGTGTGCCGACGAGGCCCGCGACCTGCACCACCGTCGGCTGGCCGGTTCGCACGCCGACGATCCCGTGCACCCCACGTGCGCCGGGTACCTCGCGCACCTGCAGCAGGCGGCGGACTCCGGCTCCCGTGCGGTGCTCGCCGCCGCGGTGCTGCCGTGCTTCCGTGTCTACGCCTGGGTCGGGTCGCAGCTCGGGGTCGCTCCGGACGGGCACGCTTTCGCGGACTGGATCACGGCGTACGGGGACCCGGGGTTCGCGGCGTCGAGTGCCGAGGCGACCCGGCTCGTCGAGGAGGCAGCCCGTGCGGCGACGCCCGACGAGCGAGGGCGGATGGCGCGGGCGTTCCGGCGTTCGGCGGAGTGGGAGCTCGCGTTCTTCCGGATGCCGACACAGGCCGACGACCGGGGCTAGCGGGCGACCGGGGGCAGCCGCACCAGTTCGACGGAGAGCTCGGCGCCGTTGACCGTGCCAAGCATCCACGTGTGGTCGGGCTGGCGACGGCGGTCGGTCGGCGAACCGGGGTTCAGCAGGCGCATCCCCGACGGTGCCACGGTGTCCCACGGGATGTGCGAGTGGCCGAAGACGAGCACGTCGGTGTCCGGGTACTCGGCGTCCATCCGCCGTTCCCGACCGGTCGACGCCCCGGTCTCGTGCACCAGGGCGAAGCGCAGGTCCTCGACACCGAACCGGGCGACGAGCGGCAGCCGGTCGTCGAACTCCGGACCGTCGTTGTTGCCCCGCACGCCCTCGAACCGGCTGGACCGCGCCTGCACGGCGTCGAGGGTGGCGAGGTCGACCCAGTCCCCCGCGTGCACCACGAGGTCGGCCGCGTCGACGTCGTGCCACAGTCCGGGCGGCAGGTCCTTCGCGCGCTTCGGCAGGTGTGTGTCGGACAGCAGGACGAACGACGTCGTCACGACTCGGTGGGTGCCGGCATCGGGAGCCCGGCCTCGTCCGAGGCGCCGAGGCGCTCCAGCAGCCCGGCGAGCAGTGCGATGTCGTCGTCCGACCAGTCGGCGAGCCGTTCGTCGAGCGCGTCCCGGTGCAGCTGCACCGACCGCTCGAGCGCTGCGCGGCCGGCGTCGGTCGCCTCGAGCGGCTTCGCGTTGCCGCTGCCGCCGTCGGTCGTCCGCACCAGTCCGGTCGCGAGGAGCCCGGACAGCTGCCGCGAGATCGTCGAACGGTTCAGGCGCAGGTAGCGGGCGATGTCGATGGCCATGCAGCCCGGGTGCTGGACGACGAAGTCGACGAGGGACTGGTCGACGACGCTCAACACCTGGTCGGAGCCGCGGGCACGGATGCTCGCCCGACGGGTGATGCGGGCGAGCTCCGTGTACGCCCGGCTGATGTCGCTGTTGCGGACCCTCGAACTCGGGTGGTCCATGGTGGCTCCAGCCTGTCTGTGCCGGCGCCTGCCGGCGGTCTTCTCGTCCGGTCACACTACCGGCGGGTCCGCGTGGAGTGGGGTCAGCGACCGGCCGCGGCAGCCTGCAGCGCGGGGATGTCCAGCTTGACCATCTGCATCATGGCCTCGAACACGCGGGCGTTGGCCTCCGGATCACCCGATCCGCTCATCAGCTCCCCCAGCATCGACGGGGTCACCTGCCACGCCAGACCCCAGCGGTCCGTCAACCAGCCGCACGCCGTCGGGCTCCCGCCGTCGGCGAGCAGGGCGTCCCACAGCCGGTCGAGCTCGTCCTGCGTGTCCACGTCGATCTGGAACGAGACCGCGTCGGTGTGCGGGTGCCCGGGGCCGCCGTTCATCGCGCGGTACGGGGCGCCGAGCAACGTGAACTCGACGACGAGGGCACGGCCGTCGGGCATCCGGCTGACGCTGTCGACGTGACTGTCGGGGAACAGTCCGACGTAGTACTCGGCCGCTTGTTCGGCCTGGTCGTCGTACCAGAGGAACGGGGTGATGGTGGGCACGGGAGCCCCTTCGTTCGGTGCTCAGTCCGCGGCGCTGCGGATGAGCAGGTCGGCTTTCTCGGGGTGTTCGTCGAACCACTTGCCGACGAACCAGCACATCGGGACGATGCGCTTCGTGGTCGACGACTCGACGTCGGCGACGGCGTACTCGACGAGTTGCGCCGCGTAGCCGTGGCCGCGGTGCTTCGGGACCGTGTACGTGTGCGGGAAGGCAACAGCGTCACCGTTCACCCGGTAGTCGAGCACGCTCACGAGCTCGCCACCGACGTACATCGCGTAGCGGTCCTGGTCGGTCTCGTCGCGGAACTCGTGGTCCATGCCGCCATCATGCTCCCGGCGGGGCGTTCGCGCCTCCCGGGGAATGCACGACGGCGGGCAGCGTTGCAGGGACACCATGACAACCATCGGAATCATCGGCGCTGGCAACATCGGATCCCAGCTCGCTCGGCTCGCGGTACGGAACGGCCACCAGGTCGTCATCGCGAACTCCCGCGGCCCGGAGACCCTGACCGACCTGGTCACGGAACTCGGCGACGGCGCACGCGCAGCGACCCGCGACGAGGCAGCCGCAGCGGGCGAGATCGTCGTCGTGACGGTGCCACTCGCCGCGATCGAGACCATCCCCGTCGAGCCCCTCGTCGGCAAGGTCGTCATCGACACGAACAACTACTACTGGGAGCGCGACGGCCACATCGCCGCCCTCGACGACCAGTCCACGACCACGGCCGAGATGCTGCAGGACCACCTGCCCGGTGCCCGTGTCGTGAAGGCGTTCAACCACATCGGCGCCGACGACCTGACCGGCCACGCGACGCCCGCCGGCACCCCCGACCGTCGTGCCCTGGTCATCGCCGGCGACGACGACTCCGCCAAGCAGACCGTCGCCGAGCTCATCGACGCGTTCGGCTTCGACGTCGTCGACGCCGGACCGCTCGCCGAGGGCTGGCGCATCCAGCGGGACACCCCCGGCTACGGCCCGCGGATGACCGCCGCCGAGCTGCGCGACGCCCTGGCCGCCGCGACGCGCTAGTCCGCCGCACCGCCGCCGCGCGCCCCCGACGCCGTTTCGCGCTGAGCGACACCCCACGGGCTCCGCAGCCCGTGACCTGTCGCTCAGCGCGAAACAACCGGGCGCGCAACGAGCCGACCGGGCGCGCAAGCCCGCTCAGGCTCGGTCGAAGATCGTCGTCATGTCGGCGATGTCGTCCTCGGTCGGCGTCCACGTCGTGCCCGCCTCGACGTTCTGCGAGATCTGCTCCGGCTTCGTCGCCCCCGCGATGACGCTCGACAGCCCCGGCTGCGCCAGGAGCCACGCGAACGTCGCCTGCAGCATCGTCACACCCCGGTCGTCGCAGAACCGCTGGTAGTCGCCGAGCACGTCCCACGGGGCATCCTCGAGCACCTGCGGCTTCGAGGTCGTCAGCCGCCCGTCGGCCGGGCCGCCCGCCTTCGTGTACTTGCCGGTGAGCAGCCCGTTGTACAGCGGGAAGAACGGCAGGAAGCCGAGCGCGTACGCCCGCACCGCCGGCAGGACCTCGGCCTCGGCGTCCCGGGCGAGCGGGCTGTACTCGTTCTGCGCGGACACGAACGCGGTGGTCCCGGCGATCGACGCCGTGAGTTCGGCCTCGGCGATCTGCCACCCCGCGAAGTTCGAGTGACCGACGTACCGGATCTTGCCCTCGCGGACCAGGTCGTCGAGGACCGACAGGGTCTCCTCGATCGGCGTCACCTCGTCGGGCCGGTGCATCTGGTACAGGTCGATCCAGTCCGTGCCGAGGCGGCGGAGCGACGACTCGACCGCGAGCCGCACGTACCGGCGGGACCCGCGGACCCCCCAGTCCGGCCCGTTCGCGCCCTGCATGTCCATGCCGAACTTCGTGGCGAGGACGATCTCGTCGCGGCGGCCACGGATCGAGCGTCCGAGCATCTCCTCGGACATGCCCGGCACGCCGCCGTAGATGTCCGCGGTGTCGAAGAGCGTCACCCCGGCGTCCAGGGCCGCGGCGACGACGGCGTCGGTGCCCTCCTGCGACTCGGACGCGGTTCCCCGCCGCCCGAAGTTGTTGCAGCCGAGGCCGACGGTGGAGACGACGAGCCCCGAGGGGCCCAGGGGACGGTGTTCGATTCCGGTCATCACCCGAACGTACCGGCGACCCCGAACTGGGGCTGCGATCCACACAGCGGTTGCCGCTACAACTGAGCATGGATCAGTCGACGGAAGGAGCGCCGCAGTGGCAGCGCATCGCATGCCCGAATCGGACCGGCCCCGTCGGCCCGTCCCGGCCTGGGTGACCGCGCCGCCCGTCGACGAGGTCGCGCCCGAGCGGGTCGCCGCCGCCGGTCACGTGAACTCCTCCGGCCGGGAGGCCCGCCCCACCCCCGCCTCGTCACGCGCTGCCCACGCGGCGCCGGTCCCACCGACCACGGTCGCCCCGGCGGGGAACGCCGCGGCTGAGCAGGCACCCGCCGCGCACGCACCGACGTCCGAGCCCGCGTCGATCGCCGCACTGGTCGAGGCCGACGCCCCCGTGCCCGACTTCCCGCCGCAGCAGGAACTGCTGCCCCCGGCCCCGACGTCACCGAACGTGCACACCGTGCCGTTCGAGACCCCCGCGGTGCCGCCGTCGTCGGTCGTCCCCGCCTCCGGGCTCGTGGTGCCGGTCTCCCCGGTCGCCGCCGCACCCGCCTCAGCGGACGCCGCACCACTCGTCGCACCGCTCACCACCCCCTCGCCGGAGGCACCGCCGACCGCCGCACCCGCGGTGCCCGTCGCCGGACAGCCCCGGTTCTCGGTGCCCGGCCTCGAACACGTGGTCGTCGAGGGCACCGAACCCGAGCCCGTCGGCCCGATCGGCTACCGGACGCCCCGACGCTTCGCCCACCAGCAGGCCGCCGCACGGTCGGCCGCACCAGCACCAGCACCCGCTCCCGCAGCCGCGGGGTCGTTCGACGCCGTGCTGCACGCGGCGCCGACCACCGCCGCTTCCGGCGGCACCGCCGTCGCGACCCCGAAAGCCCGGGCGACCACGGCCCTGGTCGCACCCACCCCGGTGCCGCAGGGTGCCGGCGGGGGCGAGGCGGGCCTCCCGACCGAACTGCTCGACCAGCCCGTGGCCGCAGCCGCCCTGCCGGAGCCACGCCGTGCGCTCGGTGCGACCGCCGGCGCAGTGCTCGGCGCCGTCGCCGGGATCGCGACGATCGGTCTGGCGGCCTGGTGGTTCACCGCTCCCGCGACCGTGCACGGCGTCGGCGTGGTGCTCGGACTGCTCGCGCTGGTCCTCTCGATCGTGACGCTCCGCGACCGGACGGCCACGTGGCAGCGGCCGGTCGCGCTGCTCGGCGCCGTGCTCGGTGGCGTCGGCACGATCGTGCTGCTGTGGGCGGTCGCGGCGGCGCTGCTGCCGCTCGCGGGCGTGACGCTGCCGGACGTCACCGGCACCGGCACGACCCCGACGCTCGCCCCGTAGCGCGGCGAGCGCTCAGACGCCGTCGTCTCGGCAGGACGCCGCGTCGACGTCGAGACGCCTCCGAAAGTCGCGGCGTCTCGACGGCTCGGCGGTGTCGAGACAACACGCCGGCGTCTTGCTGCGGACACCAGCCCGAACACGCCGGCGTCTCGCCGCCGATGCACGCGCTCAGACGGCGCGGACGACTCCGCGGGACAGGATCGCGTTCGTCAGTGCGTCGATCGGCTCCCGCTGCACCGTCGGGTTCGCGATGAGGACGTAGTCCACCGCCGGCAGGTCCGGCAGCCCGAGCCGCTGCGACACCTTCACCAGGTCGGCCGGGATCAGCGAGTGCGGGAACACCGCGACGCCGATGCCCGCGCGCACCGCGGCGAGCACGCCGTTGACGTCACGGGTGTTGCAGGTGATCCGCCAGGTGCGGCCGGCGGCCTCCAGGGCGTCGATCGCCATCTGCCGGCTGATGCTCGGCGCCTGGTACGCGATGAGCGGGACGGGTTCGCCGGGTTCCAGGGCGATGCCGTCCTGCGCCATCCACACCATCTGGTCGGTCGCGACCCGGGTGCCCTCGGCGGACTCCCCCGCCGTCTGCTTGATGAACACCAGGTCAAGCTGGCCGGCGTGCACCCGGCGGAGCAGCGGGGCCGACTGGTTCACCGTGAGCTCGAGGTTCACCTGCGGGTGCAGCCGTCGGAAGTCCCGCAGGATCCGCGGCAGCTGGGTGATGGCGAGGTCGTCCGCCGCCCCGAAGCGCAGCCGCCCACGGGTGGCCGCGCCGGAGAAGTAGGCGTCGGCGGTGGCGTGCGCGGCGAGGATCGTCCGTGCGAACCCGGCCATCGCGTCCCCGTTGTCGGTCAGGGCGACGCCGCGGGTGTCCCGGGCGACCAGGGTGCGCGCCACCGCGGTCTCCAGGCGCCGGACGTGCTGCGACACCGTCGGCTGGCTGATGCCGAGCCGGGTCCCGGCCTGCGTGAAGCTACCGGTCTCCGCCACGGCCAGGAACGTCTGCAACAGGACCGGATCGAGCACGTCGCGCCTTCCGTCGGTGCGACCTCATTCGACATCGCAATGGAGTGATAGCCACCATAGGGGTATCGAATGAGCCGGCGCCACGTAGTTTCGTTGAGGTACCAGATCCACACCGACGTCCGGAGAACCCCGCACCGTGAGCGCGTCACCGACGACCCTCCCCCCGCCCACCGAACCGCTCCCGATCCAGGCCACGCGACCACCGTGGCGCCACACGCTCATCGCCCTGTCCGTGCCGAACTTCCGGCTGTTCACGGCGACCAACCTGGTGGCGATGACCGCCGGCTGGATGCAGCGCATCGCGCAGGACTGGCTCGTGCTGCAGCTGACCGGGTCGGTCGCGCAGGTCGGCATCACGGTCGCCTGTCAGTTCGCGCCGATGCTGCTGTTCGGGCTGCTCGGCGGCGTCCTGGTCGACCGGTTCTCGAAGCGCGCGCTCATGATGATCACGCAGGGCGCCTTCGCGGTGCTGTCCGCGCTGCTCGCCGTCCTGACACTCGCCGGCGTCGTCGAGGCGTGGCACATCTGGGTGATCGCGTTCCTGGTCGGCATGGTCACCGTGATCGACAACCCGGCACGCCAGGTGTTCGTCACCGAGATCGTCGGGCACAAGCACCTGCGGAACGCCATCAGCGTGAACTCGTCGGTGTTCCAGCTGGGCGGCATGATCGGTCCGGCGCTGTCCGGGGCCCTGCTCGTGGCGGTCGGCGCGGGGTGGTCGTTCGGTGTGAACGCGATCGCCTGCGTCGCCGTCGTCGTGACGCTCGGGTTCCTGAAGGTCTCCGAACTGCACCGCACACCACCGGCACCCCGCGGCAAGGGGCAGCTCGTGGAGGGCCTCCGCTACGCCGTGCACAAGCCGACGATCATCGTGCCGGTGATCCTCGTCGCGTTCTTCTCGGTGTTCGCGCTGACGATGCCCGTGCTGCTGTCCGCCTTCGCGTCACAGGTGTACGACGTCGGCGCCGGCGGCTACGGGGTGTTCAACTCCGCCGTGGCGATCGGCGCCCTGGTCGGTGCGCTGCTCTCCACCCGGAGGGCCGTCGTCCGGCTCCGCACCATCGTCGGCGGGGTGTTCTGGACGGGCGTGCTGCTCGTCGTCTCGGGGTCGATCCCGGCGATCGCACCGTTCACCGTCGCGCTGGTTGCTGTCGGGATGTCGCAGCTGCTGTTCCAGACCGCGTCGAACTCGCTCGTGCAGCTGTCGTCGAACGTGGCGATCCGCGGCCGGGTGATGTCGCTCTACGTCCTCGTGCTGCTCGGTGGACAGGCGATCGGCGGGCCCCTGATGGGGCAGATCGTCGACCACTTCGGTGCGCACGTGGGGATGATGGTCGCCGGAGGCGTGCCGGCTGCGGCCGCCGCCGTGATCGCGCTCGTGCTCGCCCGCCGGGGCGGCCTGCACCTGGCGGTGCGGATGCGCCACCATCTGCCGGTGCCGGCGATCGTCGCGCACTGACGCGGGGCCCTGGCGGTGACCGCCCGCCGGCCTGGAGGCCCGTGGCGGCCCCGTCCCACGCCTCCCGTCCGCCCCTTGGTCACGCCGGGCGGTGCGCAAAACACTGGTGTTCACGCTCGACGCCGCGGGATCCCGCGGTGTGTTGCGTGAACACCGGTGTCCCGCGAGGGGCAGCGCCTCAGTAGGCGACGCCGAAACGCGTCTGGTGGTGCGCCGGGGTGACGATCTCGTCTACGAACGCGATCGCGTAGTCGGCACCGGAGATGTCCGAGTTGCCCTCGGCGTCGGCGAGCAGGACCTCGTCCGAGGCGCGGTAGGTGCCGCGACGCTCGCCCGGGTTGTAGCCGCCGAAGGCCGCGGCGGGGCTCACGTAGAACCAGTCGACGTCGGTGTCCGACGCACGGAGGGCGTCGAGGATCTGCGCGTGGCTCTTCGCCTCGCCCTTGAAGGCGTCCGGGAAGCCGTCGGTGTCGAAGAGGCGGGGGCCGTCCTCGGACACGCGCATCGAGCCGGCACCGCCGACGATGCCGAGCCGCGCACCGGCCGCAGCGGCGGCGTCGACGAAGTGCTGGAACTTGTCCTTCAGCTCGCTGCCGTCGGCCTGCACGGCGTGGAGCGAGACGATGACGACGTCGGCACCCTTCGTGACCTCGGACACGAAGTCGGCGTCGAACGCGTCACCCTGCGCCAGGGTGAGGCCCTCGGCCGGCTCGAGCTTGCTCGTGTCGCGGGCGACCGCGGTGACGGTGATGCCGCGGGAGAGTGCCTCGTGGGTGATGGCGGAGCCGGCGTAGCCGGTGCCTCCGAAGACGACGATGTTGGTCATGGTGTTCCCTTCGTGGACGTGCTGGGCGTCGGTGACGTTGACAGTCACCGTACAAGAGTTACTCTCTTTGAGTAAGTAGGCACCTGGCGGTGCGTGACGGAGGACTCCATGTCAGCACTCGAGTACAGCCCCTACGCGGCGGACTGCCCCAGCCGGCAGCTGCTCGACCGCATCGGCGACCGGTGGAGCGTGCTGACGATCGGCGCCCTCGCCGACGGTCCCGCACGGTACTCGGCGGTGGCGGCCCGGGTGCAGGGGGTCTCGCAGAAGATGCTCACCCAGACGCTGCGGGCCCTCGAGCGCGACGGCATGGTGACACGGACGGTCTTCCCCGAGATCCCGCCGCACGTGGAGTACGAACTGACCGACCTCGGGCGATCGCTGCGCACGGTGCTCGTGCCGCTGGAGGACTGGGCCACCTCGCACATGCCCGACGTCGCCGAGGCGCGCGAGGGGTACGACGCGCGCTGAGCGACCCCGCACTCGGAATCCCCGACGGCGACGAGTGGTTGCCTGGGGACATGCGATCGATCGTCTACACGAAGCCCGGTGCCAGCAGCGTCCTCGAACTCGTCGAGCGGGAGATCCCGGAGCCCGGTGCCGGTGAGGTCCGCGTCCGCGTCGTCGTCTCCGGCGTCAACCCGACCGACTGGAAGGCCCGTGCCGGCGGCACGTACGGCGACGGACTGCCCTTCCCCGAGATCACGCCGAACCAGGACGGCGCCGGTGTCGTCGACGCCGTCGGCCCCGGAGTCGAAGGGCTGACCGTCGGTGACCGCGTGTGGCTCTTCATGGCGGCGGCGTCACGGCCGACCGGCACGGCACAGGAGTACACGGTCGCGCCCGAGTCGCGTGTGGTCCCGCTGCCCGACGGTGCCTCGTTCGACGTCGGCGCCTCGCTCGGCGTCCCCGCGATGACGGCGCACCGGGCCCTCACCACCCACGAGGACGGCCCCGCACGCCTAGGGCCCGGAGCCCTCGACGGCTTCACCGTGCTCGTCGCCGGTGGCGCCGGTGCCGTGGGGCACGCCGCGATCCAGCTCGCCCGCTGGGCCGGAGCGACCGTCATCACGACGATCAGCTCGGACGCGAAGGCAGCCCTCGCCACGGCGGCCGGCGCCCACCACGTCGTGAACTACCGCGAGGAGGACGCCGCCGAGCGCATCCGGGCGATCGCGCCCGACGGTGTCGACATCGTCGTCGAGGTGTCGATCCCGCAGAACGCCGCGCTGGTCGCCGACGTCCTGGCGAACCACGGTGTCGTGTCGATCTACGCGAACAACGGCGGCGACGAGGCGAGCCTGCCGATCCGCCCGAACATGAGCGTGAACGCCCGCTACCAGTTCCTGCTGCTCTACACGATCGGCGACGAGGCGCTGTCCGCGGCGGCCGAGGACGTCACCGAGGCGCTGCACGACGGTGTGCTGCCGGTCGGCGAGGACGCCGGGCTCCCGCTCACCCGCTTCACGCTCGAGCAGACCGCCCAGGCGCACGACGCGGTCGAGCAGGACACGGTCGGCAAGGTGCTCATCGACGTGACCGAGGCGCCGTAGCTGCGACACCGGGTCCGGCTCGGGCTCCGGCTCCGGCTCCGGCTCCGGCTCCGGCTAAAACGAACGGCTCCCACGCATGCGTGGGAGCCGTTCGTCGTGGACGATGCGGGAGGGGTCAGCGACCCAGACGCGCGGCGATGGCTGCGGTGACCCGGAGCCGGGCTGCAACGCGCTCGCGTTCGATGTTGGCGGCGATGACGTCGAGGTCTTCGTAGTCGGCGTCGGTGGTGGTGTCGTTCCAGTTCGGCGAGGAGATCCGGGCACGCCCGAACGACGGCGGAGCAGGGTTCACGGTCGTCATGGGGGCATCGTACGTCGAGCGTCCGACAGAGCGTGTGAGCATCACGGGCCTTTCCTTGGATTGCGGTCGCGCTCGGGGAACGAGTAGGTCAGCGAGAACGCGACGGCCATGAACGACGCCATCATCGCGATGTTCTTGGCGTCGAGTTCGGTGAAGGCGTCGGGGACCGGGGAGTCGACGGTGAGCATGCCGAACGAGTACTGGTCGGACCGGATCACCACCGAGACGTACGAGGTGTACCGCGGCTCGAAGCCCGGCAGGTCCTGGTCGACGTCGACGTCGGCCGAGCGGTCACCGACGATCCGGGGTGATCCCCCGCCCAACACCCACTCGAGGTTGCGGTCACCGTAGGGCGTGCCGGCGCGGAAGACCCCGGCGGTGTCGCCGGCCCCACCGTGACCGATCGGCTCGAGCGCACGCAGATCGGTGGACAGCTGGTACACGTTGGCGCGGACGTCGGGCACCTTCGGCAGCAGGTAGAACGCCAGGGCCACGGCGACGCGGTCGGCGACGACCGAGAGTTCGCCGTGGCGATCGGACCGGGGCAGCTCGGTGAACCGGACGAGCCGGGTGGCGATCTGGCCGAACGCGTACCGGACCGCCGTCGACTGCTCGAGCTCCGCCGCGGTGGCGTTGTCCTCGGCCACCGACCGGGCGGCGTCGCTGCGCCGGGTCCGGACCACCTGCACGGTCACGGCGCCGACGAGCACGACGAGCCCGAACGCGACGAGCGACAGTCGGACCGCCGGCGTGACGAACAGGTTCGGCAGCTGGAACGCCGCGGTGGGCGCAGCAGCCACCACGATCGGCCACACGACCGTGCCGACCCGTCCTGAACGCTGTTGCCCCATGACCACGACGCTAGGTCACGCCACCGACGCGGACGGAGTTGTCCACAGGCGGGTTCTCCACAGGACGCACCGGCCTCCACCGGCCCGTCGCACGCAGCTGGTAAGCAGGACCCATGACCGACGTCAGCACGCCCGTTCCCGGATCCAGAGCCCTCGTCCTCGGTGGCGGAGGTGTCGCCGGCATCGCGTGGGAAGTCGGCGTCCTCGTCGCCCTGCAGGAAGCCGGCGTCGACCTCGACGCCGCCGACCTCGTCGTCGGCACCAGCGCCGGCAGCGTCGTCGGCGCGTTCGTCCGGAACGGTGCCGTCCAGCAGGCCTACGACCAGCAGCACACCCCGGCGCCGACCACCTACGAAGAGCCGGCGCCCATCGACGTCGAGGCCGTGCAGCAGCACATCGGCGCGGCACTGCAGGGCGCGACCGGCGAGCAGGACGCCCGGGCTCGACTCGGTCAGGCCGCCCAGCAGGTCGTCGGCGGGCAGAGCGACGACGAGCGGACGGCGACCTTCGGCGAGACGCTCCCGTCCACCGAGTGGCCGGAGAAGCCGCTCGCCGTCACCGCGGTCGACGCCACCGACGGCACCTTCCGCCTGCTGACGGCGGCCGACGGCGTGCCGCTCCCCCGTGCGGTCGCGGCCAGCTGCTCGGTGCCCTTCGTCTGGACGCCGGTCGCCATCGACGGCCGCCCGTACGTCGACGGTGGTGTCCGCTCGGGCACCAACGCCGACGCCGCCGCCGGGTACGAGCGCGTGCTCGTCATCGCCTGCGGCCCCGAGGGCCCGTCCCCGTGCGGGCCGTGGCTCGACGTCGCCGTCGAGGCCCTGCGCGCCGGTGGTTCGTCGGTCGAGGTCGTCGTAGCGGACAGCGCGTCCCAGCAGGCCTTCGGCACGAACTCGCTCTCGCTCGCCACGCAGGCACCGTCGGCCGAGGCCGGCCACGCCCAGGGCACCGCGGTCGCCGAGCAGGTCGCCGCCTTCTGGGCCGAGGACCTGGCGAGCGTGCACGCATGAGCACCCCGTTCTCCGACCTCGACCAGTACGTCGCGCTCCCCCGCGTCGACGGCATCGACATCAGCCCCGACGGCACCCGCGTCGCGCTGACGGTCAGTGCGCTCGACCCGGACGGCACCGGGTACAGCCGATCGATCTGGCAGGTACCAGCAGCCCCGGCCGAGGACACGGACGACGCCGGCACACCCGCCGCACGCCCGGTCCGCCTCACGCGCTCCGCCAAGGGCGAGGGCGGCATCGCCTTCACCCGCACCGGCGACCTGCTCTTCGTCTCCGCCCGGCCCGATGCCGACGCCACCGACCTCGAGACAGCCCAGCTCTGGGTGCTGCCCGCGAACGGTGGCGAGGCCCGTCCGCTCACCCGCCTGGCCGGCGGCGTCGGTGGGGTCCTGGCCACCGCGGCCTCGTCGGACGTCGTGGCGCTGACCGCCGACCTGCTGCCGGGGGCCGGTTCCGACCCCGCGACCGTGCTCGAGGCCGACGCGGAGCTCCGGAAGAGCCGGAAGGACAAGCAGGTCCGCGCGATCCTGCACGAGACCTACCCGGTCCGGTACTGGGACCACGACCTCGGGCCGGCCCAGACGCACGTGCTGACGCTCGACACGGTCGACAGCGACAGCGACACCGGCAGCGACGCCGTCGGCGCCAGCGCCGAGCCCGTCCAGCCCGTCGACCGCACACCGGCCCCCGGACGCTCGCTCGACCACGTCAGCGGGGCGCTCACGCCCGACGGCTCGGTCCTGCTGGTCTCCGTCGGCGTCCGGGAGTCTCGTGGGGACCGCTCGACGCTCGTCACCATCGACCTGTCCAGCGGCCACCGCACGGTGCTGTTCGACGACGTCGACGTCGACCACGAGATGCCGGCGCTCAGCCACGACGGCAGGACGATCGCCTGGTTCCGCACCGTCCGCTCCACCCCGGCCGGCGCGAACCAGCAGGAGGTCTGGGTCGCCGGCATCGACGGCTCCGACGCCCGCCGCATCGCGACCGACTGGGACCGCTGGCCGAGCGAGCTCGTGTTCGAGCACGGCGACCGAGCGCTCCTGGCGGTCGCCGACCAGGACGGCCGCGCGCCGATCTTCCGCATCCCCCTCGACGGCGGCGCCGTCGAGCAGCTGACGCACGACGACTGGGCGTACTCGAACCTGCGCGTGGCGGCGGCGGGCGTGGTCGTGGCGCTCCGGGCCTCCTGGGCGGCCCCGCTGCACCCGGTGCGGATCGCGACGGACGGCACGGTGACCCCGTTGGCGACGCCGGCGCCCCTGCCGGACGTGCCCGCCCACCTGGAAGAGGTCGAGACGACCGCAGCCGACGGCGCCCGCGTGCGCGGCTGGCTGGTCGTGCCCGAGGGCGACGGGCCGCACCCGCTCGTCCTGTGGATCCACGGCGGACCGCTCAACTCGTGGAACCAGTGGTCCTGGCGCTGGAACCCGATGCTGCTCGCAGCCCGGGGCTACGCCGTGCTGCTGCCGGACCCCGCGCTGTCCACCGGCTACGGGCTCGACTTCGTGAACCGCGGCTGGAACGCCTGGGGGCAGGCGCCGTACACCGACCTGATGGCGATCACCGACGTGGTCGAGGCGCGGGCGGACATCGACGCGACCCGGACCGCAGCGATGGGCGGGTCGTTCGGCGGGTACATGGCGAACTGGGTCGCCGGGCACACCGACCGGTTCCGCGCGATCGTCACCCACGCGAGCCTGTGGGCGCTCGACCAGTTCAACGGCACGACGGACTCGTCGCAGTACTGGTCGTCGATCTTCGACGCCGACGGGATCGCGGCGAACGACCCGCACCGGTTCGTGGGTGGCATCACGTCACCGATGCTCGTCATCCACGGCGACAAGGACTACCGGGTGCCGATCGGCGAGGGGCTGCGGCTCTGGTCCGAGCTCGCGGAGCACCACGCGGCACCGGACGGCTCGATGCCGCACCGGTTCCTGTACTTCCCGGACGAGAACCACTGGGTGCTCGCTCCGCAGCACGCCGTGGTCTGGTACGAGACGGTGTTCGCGTTCCTGGGGCAGCACGTGCTCGACCAGGAGTGGGAGCGGCCGGCGCTGCTCGGGTAGCGCACGCGCCCGGCGAGCCGGCGCAAGCCGGGCGGGCCACTAGACGAACGCGGCCTGCCCGGTGATCGCCCGTCCGACGATCAGGGTGTTGACCTCGCGCGTGCCCTCGTACGAGTAGATCGCCTCGGCGTCGGCGAAGAACCGGGCCACGCCCTTGTCGAGCACGATGCCGTTGCCGCCCTGTACTTCGCGGCACCAGGCGACGGTCTCCCGCATCTTCGCGGTGGCGAACGCCTTGGCCATCGCGGAGTGCTCGTCGCCACCGACCCCGGCGTCCTGCATGGCCGAGGCCTGCGTGCAGAGTGCGATCGAGGCCGTGATGTTCGACAGCGACTTGACGAGCAGGTCCTGCACGAGCTGGTGTGCGGCGATCGGCTTGCCGAACTGGATCCGCTCGCGGGCGTAGGCGAGCGCGGCCTCGTACGCCCCGACCGCGATGCCGACGGCCTGCCAGGCGACCTCGGTGCGGGTCAGTCGGAGCACCTCGGCGGTCGAGCGGAACGACGTCGCGTTCTGCAGCCGGCGCGACTCGGGCACCCGGACGTCCTGCATGACGATGTCGGCGTTCTGCACGCCGCGCAGCGCGATCTTGTCCTCGATCTTCGTCGCGGTGAAGCCCGCGGTGTCGGTGGTGACGAGGAAGCCCTTGACCTGACCGTCGGCGACGTCCTTCGCCCAGATCACGACGACGTCGGCGAAGGTGGCGTTGCCGATCCAGCGCTTCTCGCCGTCGAGCACCCACTCGTCGCCCTCGCGCCGGGCGGTGGTGCGTAGTCCCTTCGCCGAGTCGCTGCCCGAGTACGGCTCGGTGAGCCCGAACGCCCCGACGATCTCACCCGCAGCCATGCGGGGCAGCCACTCGCGCTGCTGTTCGTCACTGCCGGCGACCGCGATCGAGTTCATCGCCAGGCCGGACTGCACGCCGATGAAGGTGGCGACGCTCGCGTCCACGCGTCCGAGTTCGAGGGCCGCCCAGCCGCGGTACACGGCCGAGTTCTCGAACTGCCGCACGAGCGGGACGCCCGGCCCGTACATGCCGAGCTCGGCGAGGGGCGCGATGACCTGCATCGGGAACTCGGCGCGCGCCCAGTACGCGTCGGCGATGGGCGCGACCTCGCGCTCGAGGTACTGCCGGAGCTGCCCGAGCGACGCGCGCTCCTGCTCGGTGAGCTGTTGCTGGAAGCCGTAGAAGTCCGATTCGAGCAGGGGCGTCGCGGGCATCGTCGTTGACATGGGAACCACGATGCATCATTCTCGAAAACGTTGCAAGAGAGGATCGCGTGTACACATCAGACTCTGCGCTGCGCGCCTTCCGGGAGGCCCGTCACACCTTCATCGCCGGCTCGCGGATCGACATGGGGGCGTTGGCTGCCGCACTCGGCGTCGACCGCACGTCGCTGTTCCGCTGGGTCGGCAACCGTGACCGGTTGCTGTCCGAGATCCTGTGGTCCCTCGCAGTCCCGACCCTCGACGGGGCCACCCACGCCGCCGACGAGATCGGGGCGACCGGAGCAGCCCGGCTCGTCGTCGTGCTCGACCGGTTCACCGCCGACCTGATCGACGCCCCGTACTTCCGGGCGTTCCTGACGCGCGAACCCGCTCGGGCGATGCGTCTGCTCACCACCTCGGACAGCGACGTGCAGAGCCGCTTCGTCGCCCGGGTGACCGCTCTCATCGAGCAGCAGGAGTCGTCGGGTACGTTCGATCCGGCACCGTTGTCGGCTGAGGAGCTCGCACGGCTGCTCGTCCGGATCTCCGAGTCGTTCACCTACGCCGAGTTCATCTCCGGTGAGACCCCTGATCCCGACCGGGCACGTGCGGCGTTCGAGTACGTCCTGCGGCCCGACGCGGTGCACGCCACACCCGCACCACCGATCGGAGACCGATGACCATCGACGAGTACCCGTTCCGCCGCTCCTACCCCACCAGGTGGAACGACAACGACATGTTCGGGCACGTCAACAACACGATCTACTACTCGGCGATGGACAACGCGTCGACGTACTGGTTCCGCGAGGCCGCCGGGCTCGACCCGTTCTCGTCGGAGTGGATCGCCGTGCTGGTGTCGTCGAGCTGCCGGTTCGTCGAGTCCGCCGTCTGGCCGGACGTCATCGAGGTCGGGATGCGCTCGAAGCACCTCGGCACCACGAGCCTGTCGTGGGAGTTCGGCCTGTTCCGCCAGTCCGACGGCGCCCTGCTCGCCACCGGTGAGTTCGTGCACGTCATCATCGACCGCGAGGGCGCCCGCCGACCGATCCCGCTGCCCACCGAGCTCCGCGCGCTCGTGACCGGCTCGATGGTCGCGCAGCAGGCCGCCGTCGCCGACTGACGACCTCAGCCCTTCAGTGCAGCCAGCTCGAGGTTGATGTCGTCGGGGTCCTGCACGGACAGGATCACCATGCCGGCGTCGCCGAGGTCGGTGACCTCGCCGTGCTCGACACCCGCGGCATCGAGTCGGGCGGCCGCTTCGTGCAGCTCGTCGACCGAACCCACGACGAAGCTCACGTGGTCGAGGCCGACGGTGTCCGGATCGAACGTCTGCCCTGCGGGAGCGACCGGACGGAGTCCGAACACCTGGTCACCGAGCCGGAACACCGATCCGCCGTAGAAACGCTCGCGGTCCTCGCGGACACCCGGCTCGTCGACCTGGTCGCTGAAGTCGATCGCCGGATCCGTGCCGAGCAGCAGCTGGTAGAAGGCCTTGCTCCGGTGGATGTCGGTCACGGTGACACGGACGTGGGCCAGGGCGGTCGGGCGTGCGAACGGCTCGGTCATGGTGGAGCTCCTCAGGGGTTGCGCGCCGTGGTTGCGACGCGCACCCGAGGCAACGCTCGGTCCCTCCGAAGCACCCGAGGGCGTGCGGCGACCGGACAGCCCCGTACACAACGCTCCGAACGCCAGCGCCGCAGTCCGGGGTCAGATCAGGTCGTCGGTCAGGTGGTTCGGCGTGCCGAAGCGGTGCGCCGTGATCGACACCGCCTGCTCGCGGACGAACGGCAGGATCTCGAGCCGCCCGGCCTCGGTCACGGGGCCGCCGTAGACCGCGACGTCCGGGCGACCACCGACGGCCGAGTACAGCGCCGAGGTGTCACCACCGATGAGCCGCACCCGGGTCGACGGCCCTGAGGCGACCGAGCTGGCGAAGGCCTCGTCGGACACCGTCTGCGACAGCGAGCGGACGATCGGCAGCGAACGGATCGCCGCGGCGACGGAGGACGGCAGCGTCGCGGCCGTGGAGACCTCGATCGTCGTGCCGGCACGGAGCGCTGCGGCGACGACGCGGACGAGCTCGACCACCGAGGCCTCAGCGTCCGTGTCCGAGTCGGCAACCGCGGCCAGCCGCACCTGCACCGACGGGAACGGCAGGTACCGGGCGATGTTCCGCTCGGCGGAGAGCGCCGAGACGTCGGTCGCGGTGCCGAACAGCGTCGACCACGCCTGCTCGTCGGAGGCCAGCGCACGGTCGAGCATCGGCGAAGCGACCTCGGCAGCCCGGGCGAACGCCGAGACCGGACCCGACACGGCGACACCGGACGCAGCGACCGCCGGTGCCGGCGTCCAGGACCCGAGCCCGAGCAGGTAGTTCAGCCCACCCGCCTTCGTGCCGGCGCCCACGGCCGACTTCTTCCACCCGCCGAACGGCTGGCGGCGGACGATGGCGCCCGTGATGCCGCGGTTGACGTAGAGGTTGCCCGCCTGGATCCGCGACAGCCACGTGCCGATCTCGGCCGGGTCGAGCGAGTGCAGGCCCGAGGTCAGGCCGTAGTCGACCTCGTTCACGATGTCGATCGCCTCGTCGAGCGAGTTCGCGGTCATCATGCCGAGGATCGGGCCGAAGTACTCGGTGCGGTGGAACTCCGAGCCGCGGCGGACGCCCTGTCGGACACCCGGGCTCCAGAGCTTGCCGGTCTCGTCGAGCTGCTTCGGCTCGACGGCCCAGGACTCCCCCGCGCCGAGCTTCGTCAGCCCGTCGAGCAGCTTGCCCGAGGCCGGCTCGATGACGGGACCCATCTGCGTTGCGGCGTCGGTCGGGTAGCCCACCGTGAGCGAGGCCACCGCGTCGAGCAGCTGGTTCCGGAAGCGCTTCGACTTCGCGACCGAGCCCACCATGACGACGAGGGACGCGGCCGAGCACTTCTGGCCGGCGTGCCCGAACGCGGACGCGACGACGTCCTTCACGGCGAGGTCGAGGTCGGACGACGGCGTGACGATCACGGCGTTCTTGCCCGAGGTCTCGGCGAGCAGCGGCAGGTCGGGGCGGAACGAGCGGAACAGCTCGGCCGTCTCGTAGGCACCGGTGAGGATGACCTGGTCGACCATCGGGGACGCGATGAGCTGCTGCCCGAGGTCGTTCTCGGACACCTGCAGGAACGCGAGCACGTCGGCCGGTGCCCCGTGGGCGTCGAGCGCGGTCTCGATGATCGAGGCGAGCACGGCGCCGGAGCGCTCGGCGGGCGGCGCGGGCTTCAGCACGACGGCAGACCCGGCCGCCAGCGCGGCGAGGGTCGATCCGGCGGGGATCGCGACCGGGAAGTTCCACGGCGGCGCGACCAGGGTCAGTGCCGCAGGCGTGAAGGTCGCACCGTCGACGTCGTCGAGCGAGGACGCCAGGGTGCCGTAGAAGTGCGCGAAGTCGATCGCCTCGGACACCTCGGGGTCGGCCTGGTCGATGGTCTTGCCGGTCTCCGACGCCATGACCTCGATGAGGGCGGCGCGGTTCGCCTCGAGTGCGTCGCCGACGGCGTGCAGCACGGCACCACGCGCACCACCGGACCAGGTCCCCCAGACCGCACCGGCGGCCTTGGCGCGACCGAGCGCGGTGTCGAGCGCCGTGGCGGAGTCGACCCGGGCCTCCTGGACGGCGCGGACGCCGAGCGTCGACGAGGCGACCCGTGCGGTGATGGCGTCGCCCCAGGCGCGGACGGCGCCGACCGACGGGTCGCTGTCCGGGGTGTTCTCGAAGTGGCCGGGGCCGGGGCGGCCGACGGCGGCGTAGCGGTCGGCGACACGGTGGGAGGCCGGTGCTTCGAGACCCTCGGGCGTCGCGAGCGGCACCAGGGAGGCGCGGAAGCGCTCCTCTTCGCGGGCGAACAACGGCGGCGAGGACACCAGGGAGAAGACCGCGGACATGAAGTTGTCCTGCGACGCACCCTCTTCGAGGCGACGGATCAGGTAGGCGATCGCGACGTCGAACTCGCCCGGGTGGACGACCGGCGTGTAGAGCAGGAGCGAACCGACGGTGTTCTTCACGGCCGATGCCTGACCCTGCGCCATGCCGAGCAGCATCTCGAACTCGATGCCGTCCCGCACGCCGCGTTCACCGGCGAGCAGCCAGGCGTGCGCGACGTCGAACAGGTTGTGCCCGGCGACACCGACGCGGACGTTCTCGACGCGCGACGGGGTGAGCGCCCAGTCGAGCACGCGCTTGTAGTTGGTGTCCGAGTCCTGCTTGGTGTGCCAGGTGGCGAGCGGCCAGCCGTGCACCGAGGCCTCGACCTGCTCCATCGGCAGGTTCGCGCCCTTGACCAGACGGACCTTGATGCCGGCACCACCGCGGGCACGGCGGGCGGCGGACCACTCCTGCAGCTCCTGCATCGCGGCGAGCGCGTCGGGCAGGTACGCCTGCAGCACGATGCCGGCTTCGAGGTTGAGGAACTCGGGCTCGTCGAGGAGCTTCGTGAAGACCGCGATGGTGAGGTCGAGGTCCTTGTACTCCTCCATGTCGAGGTTGATGAACTTGGCCGGGGTGGCGGCTGCGGCACGCTGGAAGAGCGGTCGGAGCTGCTCGACGATGTCGTCCACCGCGTGGCCGAACGCCCACGGCGAGTGCGGGTGCACGGTCGAGGACACCTTGATGGAGACGTAGTCGACGTCGTCGCGGGCCAGGAGCTTGTGCGTGCCCTCGAGTCGGCGGGCGGCTTCGCGCTCCCCCAGGACGGCCTCGCCGAGCAGGTTGACGTTGAGGCGGACGCCGTCGCGCTTGATGCCGGCGATGGCCGGGCCGAGCTTGGAGTCGGTGGCGTCGACGATCAGGTGGCCGACCATGTTCCGGAGGACCCGTCGGGCGATGGGGACGACGACGTTCGGCAGCACCGGGGCCATGCCGCCGCCGAGCCGGACGAGTCCGCGGAGCGCGGCGGGCAGGAACCCGGGGGCGTCCGGGGCGATCTGGCGGAGCTTGCGTGCGGCGACGGCGAGGTCTTCCGGTCGCACGACCCCGTCGACGAACCCGACGGCGAAGTCGAGTCCGGCGGGATCGGCGAGCACGCCGGCGAGCTGCTTCGCCGAGCCGTCGACCGGGTAGGTCTCGGCCTCGGCGAGCCACTGTCGGACGAGCGCGACGGACTGGTCCGCCAGGGCGTCGTGGTCGATGGCGGAGTCCTCGTGCAGCGTCGTCATGGGTTCAGTGTGGAGGTCGGGGATGCGGTAGCGGAAGTGAGCGTTCCTGATGGATACCGTTCAGTTCCGCTACCGTTCCGGTCCTGATCCGGCTAGCGTCGGACCATGCTCGACGTCCGCCGTCTCGTGCTCCTCCGTGAGCTGTCCATTCGCGGCACGATCGCGGCCGTCGCCGAGGCCGTGAACTTCACCCCGTCGGCGGTCTCGCAGCAGCTGAGCGCCCTGGAGCGGGAGGCCGGCGTGCAGCTCCTCCGCAAGGCCGGGCGACGGCTGCAGCTCACCCCGCAGGCCGAGGTGCTGGTGGCCGCGGCGGGCCAGGTGCTCGACGTCCTCGAGCACGCGCAGTCCCAGGTGGAGGAGACCCTGTCGTCCGTGCAGGGGCGTGTGCGGGTCGCGGTGTTCCAGTCCGCGGCCCTCGCCTTGATGCCGAGCGCCCTGCACGAGATGGCCACGGAACACCCCGACGTCCGGGTCGAGATGGTCCAGCGGGAACCGGAGACCGCACTGAACGAGACGTGGGCTCGTGACTTCGACATGGTCATCGCGGAGCAGTACCCGGCCCACGCCGCTCCGCACCTGCCCGGGCTCGACCGCTCCGACCTGACGACCGACGCCGTCCGGCTCGCCCTGCCCCCGCTCGACACGGCTCTGCGCCCGGTGTCGTCGCTCGAGGACGCCCGCACCATGCCCTGGGTGATGGAGCCCCGCGGCACCGCGTCGCGGCACTTCGCGGAGCAGGTCTGTCGGCGCTGGGGCTTCGAGCCCGACGTCCGGTACGAGACCGCGGACCTGCAGACGCAGATCCGTCTGGTCGAGTCGGGCAACGCGGTGAGCCTGATGCCGGACCTGATGTGGACCGGTCGGACGACGACCTGTCGGCTGCTCGAGCTGCCGGAGGGCCCCCGACGCACGATCTTCACCGTGGTGCGGTCCGCGGGGTCGTCGTCCCCGGCGGTCCGCGCACTCCGTGACGCGCTCGAGCGCGCGGCGGCGGCCGTCGGCGACTGATCCGCCGGCACGCACGCCATCCGGCGCACTCCAGCCGACGCGCACGCCAGCCAGCGCGCACGTGAGACGACGCCGTGACCGGATCGAGACCTGTGCATCCGTCAGGATCTCGTCGGTGCAGACATCTCCTGGATGAGGGCACCTCCCGGTGCCCCGACCGGCATCCGAGGGGGATCCCATGAACCAGCCCTGCACCTCCACCACGCGACGGGTCGCTGCCATCGGCGCAGCCGTCGCCATCGTCACCGCGTCGTCGGCATTCGGCATCGGCGCCGCGACCGCCGTCGCGGCCGAGCCCACGACCGCCACGAGCACGGCGACACCCGGTACGC
>NZ_MJGT01000058.1:122264-136305 GCF_001864975.1 Curtobacterium sp. MMLR14_002 | reverse complement strand
CCTCCCGTCCGTCGTGTGGTCGCGCCGACGTGCCCTGCCCGGCCCCGCCACGCCGCTCACATCCGCCGAGGTGTCACGAACCGTCGTCTGGACGCGGCCCGGGCGACACAACGTGACCACTCGGCGACCGGCCCGCAGCACGTCTCGACCACTCGGCGCCCCGTTCGACGGCGCCGGGCAGTCCCGCGTCACACGCTTGCGCCAGCCCGCTGCTCCGGTGCTACCGTGGGTCTCGATGTACTCGGCACTCCTCCTCCTTCGCTGCCGCGACGAGGCCTGACACTCCGGCCCACCTCGTCGCGGAGTCCGTCGTGGCCGCACCACAACAGCTCACGAACACGCGACGAAAGCGAAGAACGATGCAGAACACCCAGCAGCCCTCCGGGATGCCGATCCACAAGTACGTCCCGTTCCACGAGCAGATCAGCGTCGACCTGCCGGACCGGACCTGGCCCACGAAGCGCATCGACAAGGCACCGCGCTGGTGTGCGGTCGACCTGCGTGACGGCAACCAGGCCCTCATCGACCCGATGGACGCCGAGCGCAAGCGGGCGATGTTCGACCTCCTCGTCCGGATGGGCTACAAGGAGATCGAGGTCGGGTTCCCGAGCGCCTCGCAGACCGACTTCGACTTCGTCCGGTCGCTGATCGACGAGGGCGCGATCCCCGACGACGTCACCATCCAGGTGCTGACCCAGGCGCGCGAGCACCTCATCCAGCGCACCTACGAGGCGATCGACGGCGCGAAGCAGGCCATCGTCCACCTGTACAACTCGACGAGCATCGTGCAGCGCGAGGTCGTCTTCCGCACCGACGTGCAGGGCGTGGTGGACATCGCGGTCACCGGTGCGAAGCTCTGCAAGGCGGCCGAAGCCACGCTGCAGCACGACACGACGATCTACTACGAGTACTCGCCGGAGTCCTACACGGGCACCGAACTCGAGGTCGCACTGGAGATCTGCAACGCCGTCCTCGAGGTCTTCGAGCCGACGCCCGAGCGCAAGGTCATCATCAACCTGCCCGCGACCGTCGAGATGGCCACGCCGAACGTCTACGCCGACTCGATCGAGTGGATGTCCCGCCGCCTCGCCCACCGCGAGGACGTCATCCTGTCGCTGCACCCGCACAACGACCGCGGCACCGCGGTGGCGGCCGCCGAGCTCGGCTACATGGCCGGTGCCGACCGCATCGAGGGCTGCCTGTTCGGCAACGGTGAGCGCACCGGCAACGTGGACCTGGTCGCCCTCGGGATGAACCTGTTCACGCAGGGGATCGACCCGGAGATCTCGTTCGCCGACATCGACCAGGTGAAGCGCACCGTCGAGTACTGCAACCAGCTGCCGGTGCCCGAGCGCCAGCCGTGGGCGGGCGACCTCGTGTACACGGCGTTCAGTGGCTCGCACCAGGACGCCATCAACAAGGGCTTCGAGGCGATGAAGGCCAAGGCCGCCGCCGCGGGCAAGGACATCGACGAGATCGAGTGGGCGGTGCCGTACCTGCCCGTCGACCCGAAGGACATCGGCCGGTCGTACGAGGCCGTCATCCGTGTCAACTCGCAGTCCGGCAAGGGCGGCGTGGCCTACCTGCTCAAGACCGACCACGCCCTCGACCTGCCCCGCAAGCTGCAAATCGAGTTCTCCGGAGTCGTGCAGCGGCACACCGACACCGAGGGTGGCGAGTTCTCGTCGCAGCGCATCTGGGACGTGTTCCAGGACGAGTACCTGCCCGCGTCGATCGACGACGAGAAGTGGGGCCGGTACGAGCTCACCAAGACGGCGACGTCGAGCGACTTCGAGGGGACGACCTCGCTGTCCGTGGCACTCCGGGTCGACGAGGGTGCGGTCACGGCCGAGGCCGTCGGCACCGGTCCCATCGACGCGTTCCTGAAGGTGCTCGCCGAGCAGGGCGTCCAGGTCACGCTGTACGACTACTCGGAGCACACGATGAGCGCCTCCGGTGACGCGAAGGCCGCGTCCTACGTCGAGCTCGACGTCGACGGCGTGCGCCTGTGGGGCGTCGGCATCGACGCCGACATCTCGACGGCGTCGCTCAAGGCGATCGTGTCCGCGGTGAACCGCGCGGTGCGCGCGGGTGCCGCGGCCGGTGCCGACGCGCCGGAGCTCGTCTCCGCCTGAGACGCAACCAGCCCAGGAGGCGTGGCGCGGGTCCGTCCCGCACCGCGCCTCCCGTCTGTGCGCACGTTCACTGCCTGACGCAAGACGCCGTCGTGTTGCCGAGGCGCCTCCGAAAGTCGCGGCGTCTTGACGAGTGCGCGGCGTCCGGCGAAGACGACGGCGTCTTGTCGCAGCGCCTCCGCCCCGCCGCCCGCACCGCACGCGGCTGTCGGCGGGGCGGGGGATACTGGAGGCATGCCGCTGTACCGGGACGAGTGCGTCGTGTTGCGCACCCACAAGCTCGGTGAAGCCGACCGCATCGTCACGATGCTCTCGCGGCAGCACGGCAAGATCCGCGCCGTGGCCAAGGGCGTGCGGCGGACGGCGTCGAAGTTCGGCAGCCGGCTCGAACCGTTCATGGTCGTGGACGCCCAGTTCTACGAGGGCCGGTCGCTCGACATCGTCACGCAGGCGGAGTCTCTCGGTGCGTACGGAGCCCAGATCGTCGCCGACTACGGCGCGTACACCGCGGCCAGCGCCATGGTCGAGACGGCCGACCGACTGAGCGAGGCCGACGCCGGGCTGCAGCAGTACCTGTTGCTCGTGGGGGCGCTGCGCTCGTTGTCGCGCGGTGAACACCAGTCCAGCGCGACCCTCGACTCGTACCTGCTCCGCGCGATGAGCATCGCGGGGTGGGCGCCCTCGTTCAGCGACTGTGCGGTGACGGGGGAGCCCGGCCCGCACTCGGCGTTCGTGGTGCAGCTCGGTGGTGTCGTCGCCGACCGTGCGGCACCCCCGGGGACCCCGCGGCTCGACCCGGCGACGCTCGGGGTGCTCGGCTCCCTGCTCGCTGGCGACTGGGCGACGGTCGACGCCACCGACGAGCGGACGCGTTCGCGGGCCTCCGGCGTGGTCGCGGCCTACGCCCAGTGGCACCTGGAACGATCGCTCCGGTCCCTGCCGCACGTCGACCGCTCCGAACACCCGATGCCGGTGCCGCAGACCCACGGCGGACCCGAGGCGACGGCGCGCGCGGTGGCCTCGACCCCGGCACCCGCCGTGCCCGAGCCCGACCCTGATCCCGCTGTCGAAGGAGCCCCCACCGCATGAGCCCCCGCCGCCCCGACGACGTCGAACCGTTCCGCCCGATCGACTGGACCGGCGAGACGCCCCCGGCGATCCCGGCCCGGTTCGTGCCGGAGCACGTGGCCATCGTCATGGACGGCAACGGCCGGTGGGCGAACGGCCGCGGCTTGACCCGGATCGAGGGGCACAAAGCGGGCGAGGCCTCACTGCTCGACGTCGTCGCCGGCGCGATCCAGATCGGCGTCGGGCACGTGTCGGCGTACGCGTTCTCGACCGAGAACTGGAAGCGCTCCCCGGAAGAGGTCCGGTTCCTGATGGGCTTCAACCGCGACGTCATCCGCCGTCGCCGTGACCAGCTGCACCAGTGGGGCGTCAAGGTGCGGTGGGCCGGCCGGCGTCCGCGGCTGTGGCGGAGCGTCATCGACGAGCTCGAGACCGCCGAGCGGATGACCGCGGGCAACGACGTCCTCACGCTGACGATGTGCGTGAACTACGGCGGCCGGAACGAGATCGTCGACGCCGTGCGGGGCATGGCCGAGGACGTCGCAGCCGGGCGCTTGAAGCCGAGCCAGGTCACCGAGAAGGCCCTGGCGAAGCGGCTGTACGTGCCCGAGATGCCCGACGTCGACCTGTTCCTCCGGAGCTCGGGGGAGCAGCGCACGAGCAACTTCCTGCTGTGGCAGTCCGCCTACGCCGAGATGGTGTTCCTCGACCGGCTCTGGCCGGACTTCCGTCGCACCGACCTGTGGGGCGCGATCGAGGAGTACGCCAGCCGCGACCGACGCTACGGCGGCGCGGTCGACACCCCGACGGCCTAGCCCAAGCCCGAGCCCAAGCCCAAGCCCAAGCCCGAACCCAAGCCCGAACCCAAGCCCGAGCCCACGCCCCGGCCCCTCAGCCCGGCAGCGGCCCCTCGAGCAGGTGGGCAGCCGAGCGCACCGCGTCGATCGCCGCACGGACGCTCGGCACCCGGTCGGCACCACGGGCGACGACCACCTCGACACGCCGGGCCAACTCGTCGTCCACGGGGTCGATCGCGACACCGGCGGGGATGACCGTCGTCGCGAGTGCCAGCCGGGGGAGCAGCGCCACCCCGAGCCCGGCGGCGACAAGCCCCACCACCGCGGCGGCGTTGTCCGTCTCGAGCACGATGTCCGGCGTGAACCCCGCGCTCGCGCACGAGGCGAGCAGGTGCCCACGGCAACGGGGGCAGCCCCCGATCCACCGGGCGTCGTGGTGGGACGCGAGGTCCACGACGGTGGAGCCGGCGGGGCGGAGTCGCTCAGAGCCTCCTGGCTCGACCGGCGTCACCAGCGCGAGCGGGTCGCGACCGAGCGCCCGGGTGACGAGGCCCGGGTCCGGGGTGGTCCCGAACTCGTCGCCGACGTAGGTGAAGGTGAGGGCGACGTCGACCTCGCCACCGCGCAGCAGGTCGAGTGCCTCGGGCGGCTCGACCTCGACGTACGAGGTCGTCACGCCGGGCGCCGTCGCCGCCATCCGGGCCAGCACGGCGGGCACCAGGGCGGAGGACGCGCTCGGGAACCCGGCGAGTCGCACCCGGCCACGGCTGAGCCCGCCGACGGCGTCGAGGTCCTCGCGCGCCGCGGTCAGCGCGGCCTGGACGTGCAGGGCATGGTCGGCGAGCACCTGCCCCGCGTGCGTGAGGGTCGCACCCCGTCCGCCCCGCAGGACCAGCGCGTGGCCGAGACGCTGCTCGGCCCGGGCCAGCAGCTGGCTGACGGCCGGCTGGCTCGACCCGAGTGCGGCGGCGGCGCGGGTGATCGACCCGCCGTCGGCCACGGCGCGGAGGACCCGGAGCAACTGGGGATCGATCTCGTCCATCATCCGATGTTATCGGTGGCACAACGGATCGGCCCTGGTGTGATGGGTCGGGAACCGAGACGCTGTCCGCATGGACTCCTTCCCCGCCGGCCGCGGCTACCTGGCGGCGTGCACCGCGGGCCTGCCGACCCGCGGCACCCTCGCCGCCCAGCGCGCCGACCTCGACGCGTGGTCGCGGGCCGAGACGTCGCCCGCCCGGTACGGCGCGCTGGTCGAGCAGGGGCGTGCGCTCTTCGCCGCGCTGGTCGGCGTCCCGGTGGAGCGCGTGGCGACGGGCTCGCAGACCTCGGTGATGGCCGCGGTCGTCGCCGACGCGCTGCCGGACGGCGCCGAGGTGGTCGTCCCCGACGGCGACTTCAGCTCGGTCGTCTTCCCGTTCCTCGCCCAGGCTCACCGCGGCGTCCGGGTCCGGAGCGTCCCGCTGGACCGGCTCGCCGCCTCGGTCGGGCCAGACACCGCCCTCGTCGCGTGGTCCGCGGTGCAGTCCGCCACCGGCGTGGTCACCGACCCCGACCCGGTCGTGGCCGCCGCCCGACGTGTCGGCGCCCTGACCCTCTGCGACCTCACGCAGGCCGCCGGCGTCCTGCCCGTCGACGCCGCGCCGTTCGACGTGACGCTCACGCACACCTACAAGTGGCTCTGCGCTCCGCGCGGCGTCGCGTTCATGACGCTCTCCGACACCGCCCTCGGCCGGTTCCGCCCGGTGCAGGCCGGCTGGTACGCGGGAGCGGACGTGTGGTCCTCCTGCTACGGCCCCGCCATGCACCTGGCTGACGACGCGCGCCGCTTCGACGTCTCGCCGGCCTGGCAGGCGTGGCCCGGTGCCGTGGCCGCGCTCGAGCACGCGGTCGCGCTCGACCAGCAGGCGGTCTGGAGGCACGCCACCGGTCTCGCGGATCGGCTGTGCGACGCCCTCGGGTCGCCTCGGCAGGGCGACGGGCAGGCGATCGTGACGTTCGCGGACGCCGACGGGGCGGCCCTCCGGGCCCTCGCCGCCGCAGGCGTCACCGCCTCGGGGCGTGCCGGGCGACTGCGCATCGCGTTCCACCTGTGGAACGACGAGTCCGACGTGACCGACGTCGTGGCCGCGCTGGGCGGGGTGGGGCCGACCACGTCGGCGAGGTGAGCGTGGAGGGCGGATCCGGGGCGGGCCTCCCGGGCCGGGATCGCCGGTAGTCTTGCCCGGACCGTTTCCGCACCGAGCACCCAGCTCGGCGACCTCTGGAGCACCCTTTGGCACAGCCCTCCCGTCTCGACAGCGTCATCGCCCTGGCCAAGCGCCGCGGCTTCGTCTTCCAGTCGGGTGAGATCTACGGAGGCTCCCGCTCCGCATGGGACTACGGGCCCCTCGGTGTGGAGCTCAAGGAGAACATCAAGCGCCAGTGGTGGCAGCGGTTCGTCCGCGGTCGCGGGGACATGGTCGGCCTCGACTCCGCGGTGATCCTGCCCCGCAAGGTGTGGGAGGCCTCCGGCCACGTCGCGACCTTCACCGACCCGCTGGTGGAGTGCCTGCACTGCCACCACCGGTTCCGCGAGGACCACCTGATCGAGGCGTTCGTCGCCAAGAAGGGCCGCGACCCCGAAGGCCGCATGGCCGAGATCGCCTGCCCGAACTGCGGCACCCGCGGCGAGTGGACCGAGCCCCGCGAGTTCTCCGGGATGCTCAAGACCTACCTCGGCCCGGTCGAGTCGGAAGAGGGCCTGAACTTCCTGCGCCCCGAGACCGCCCAGGGCATCTTCGTCGACTTCGCGCAGGTCGTCACGACGAGCCGCATGAAGCCTCCGTTCGGCATCGGGCAGGTCGGCAAGGCGTTCCGCAACGAGATCACGCCCGGCAACTTCATCTTCCGCACGCGCGAGTTCGAGCAGATGGAGATCGAGTACTTCGTGCCGCCGGCCTCGGCCCAGGAGCACTACGAGCAGTGGATCGCCGACTCGGTCGCGTTCTACACCGACCTCGGCATCGACCCCGAGAACCTGCGTCGCTTCGACGTCCCGGACGGCGAGCGGGCGCACTACTCCGACGCCACCGCCGACATCGAGTACCGCTTCGGCTTCACCGGCTCGGAGTGGGGCGAGCTGATGGGCGTCGCGAACCGCACCGACTTCGACCTGAACAACCACATCGAGGCGTCCGGCCAGGACCTCCGGTTCTTCGACCAGGCAGCCAACGAGAAGTACGTGCCGTACGTCATCGAGCCGTCGTTCGGTCTGACCCGTGCACTCATGGCGTTCCTGCTCGACTCGTACCACGAGGACGAGGCCCCGAACGCGAAGGGCGGCGTCGACAAGCGCACCGTCCTGCGCCTCGACCCGCGCCTGGCCCCGGTGAAGGCCGCCGTCCTGCCGCTGTCGCGGAACGAGCAGCTCTCGCCCGTCGCCCGCGGCCTGGCCGACGACCTGCGCAAGAACTGGAACGTGGACTTCGACGACGCCGGTGCCATCGGCCGTCGCTACCGTCGCCACGACGAGATCGGCACGCCGTTCTGCATCACGGTCGACTTCGACACGCTCGAGGACAAGGCCGTCACGGTGCGCGAGCGCGACACCATGAGCCAGGAGCGCGTCTCGCTCGACCAGCTGCAGGGGTACCTCGCGCAGCGGTTGCTCGGCGCGTAGGGGTTCCGCGACTCCGCAAGACACCGGTGTTCGTGCGTTGCACACCCGCAATCGGGTGTTCGGCCTGCGAACACCGGTGTTCTGCTGCCGGTGACGGGAATGCGCGTCGCACGAGCGCGTTGGGGTCAGCATGAACGACTCCGTGAAGGTCGATGTCTGGTCGGACATCGCCTGCCCCTGGTGCTACATCGGCAAGCGCAAGTTCGAGGCCGGCGTCGCCGCGTTCGGCGCCTCGACCGAGGGCCGTCCCGTCGAGGTCGAGTACCACTCCTTCGAGCTGAGCCCCGACACCCCCGTCGACTTCGAGGGCACCGAGGCCGAGTTCCTCTCCGGCCACAAGGGCATGCCCGTCGACCAGGCGCAGCAGATGCTCGACCAGGTCAGCGCCATCGCCGCGGGCGTCGGTCTCGACTACGACTTCGAGGCCATGCACCACACCAACACGGTGAAGGCCCACCAAGTCATCCACCTCGCCAAGCAGCACGGCAAGCAGCTCGAGATGGTCGAGCGCCTGTTCACCGCCTACTTCGAGCGCGGCGAGCACGTCGGACAGGAGTCCTCGCTCGCCGACCTGGCGGCGGAGATCGGTCTCGACCGCGACGAGGTCCTCAGCACCCTGCGCGACGACGCCCAGCTCGCCGCGGTCCGCGCCGACCAGGCCCAGGCACAGGCGTACGGGATCAACGGCGTGCCGTTCTTCGTGATCGACGGCAAGTACGGCGTCTCCGGCGCCCAGGACCCCACGGCGTTCGAGCAGGTGCTCCGCCAGGTGGTCGCGCTCCGCGAGACCACGCCGGAGGAGGTCGCCTCGGCGGCCGAGCGCGCTGCGGACGACGCGAGCGCCGATGTGGCGGTGACCCGATGACGGACATGACCATCAGCGACCAGGGCGCGGTGCGCCTCCAGGCCGTGACGTCGGTACCGTCCGTGCCGGACGCGCTCACGGGGCTGCCGGGCGTGCGCGGCTTCTCCGCCGCTTCCGGCGTTCCCGGCCTGGAGGCCCGTCCCGCGTTGCTGACGCTCGTCACGCCCGGCGGTGCGCCGGTCTGCGAGGGCGATGCGTGCCTGATCGACGCCGGCTCGTTCGCCGGGGCCGAGGGCGACTGGTCCGAGGTGCCGGACTGACGGCTGCGTCAGTCGCGCTGCGGTTCCTCGTCGGTGATGTCGGCGACGGTCGCGCCGTAGGCGGCGACGAGCGCGTCGGCGTCGACGAAGGCGCTCGCCCCGTGCCGGCCCGCACCCAGGGCGACGCGGCGGCCGACGATGCGCTCGTCGGCGTACACCGGCAGGTCGCCCGTGGCACCGATCGGCGTGATGGTGCCGCGCTCGTAGCCGGACGCCTCGAGCGCCGTGGCGGCGTCGGGCATCGAGAGCTTGTTGACGCCGACGGCCGTGCGGAGCTTCTTCCAGGCGATGCTGCGGCCGCCGGGCACCAGGGCGAGCAGGAACCCGCCGTCGTGGCGCTTCACCACCAGGGTCTTGACGATGTCGCCGGGCTCGATGCCGAGCAGTCCGGCGGCCTCGTGCAGGGAGTCCGCGGCCGGGCGTTCGACCACCTCGACCGGCAGGCCACGGGCCTGGGCGTCGGCGTCGAACCGGGAGCTGGCGTCGGTCGTCATGTGGAGAACGCTACCGGCGCGCACCGACGTGGGAAGATGGGACAGGTATGACGATCACACAAGCACCCGCCTCGCGAGTCGGCGGCCCCCTGCGCATCGGCCCGATCGAGGTCGACGTGCCGGTCGTGCTCGCGCCGATGGCCGGGATCACGAACATGGCGTACCGCCGGCTGTGCCGCGAGTACGGCGCCGGGCTCTACGTGTGCGAGATGATCACCTCGCGTGCGCTGGTCGAACGGACCCCCGTGTCGATGCAGCTCATCCAGCACCACGAGTCCGAGACCCCGCGGTCGATCCAGCTGTACGGCGTCGAGCCGAACACCGTGGCCGAAGCGGCGTCGATCCTGGTCGGCGAGGACCGTGCCGACCACATCGACCTGAACTTCGGGTGCCCGGTGCCCAAGGTCACCCGCAAGGGCGGCGGCGCGGCCCTGCCCTGGAAACTCGACCTGTTCCGCGAACTCGTCACCAAGACCGTGCGCGCCGCCGGCGACGTCCCCGTCACGGTGAAGATGCGCAAGGGCATCGACGAGGACCACCTGACCTACCTCGACGCCGCCCGCATCGCGCGTGACGCCGGGGTCGCCGCGGTCTCGCTGCACGCCCGCACCGCGAACGAGCACTACTCCGGGCACGCCGACTGGTCCGCGATCGCCACGCTGAAGGAGACCGTCACCGACATCCCGATCCTCGGCAACGGCGACATCTGGTCGGCCGCCGACGCGCTCCGGATGATCGAAGAGACCGGCGCCGACGGCGTGGTCGTCGGGCGTGGCTGCCTCGGCCGCCCGTGGTTGTTCGGTGACCTGGCCGCGGCGTTCCGCGGCGAGGGACTGCGGTACATGCCGTCCCTGGGCGAGGTCGCCGACGGGTTCCGCCGGCACGCCGAGCTGCTCGTCGAGTTCTTCGGCGACGAGGAGCACGCGTGCCGCGACATCCGCAAGCACGTGGCCTGGTACTTCAAGGGGTACCCGATCGGCAGCGACGTCCGGGCCGGCCTGGCGATGGCGTCGAGCCTGCAGGAGATCGACGACTTCCTCGGCCAGCTCGACCACGACGCCCCGTACCCGGGTGCCGACGCCGAGGGGCCGCGCGGTCGTGCCGGGCACCCGAAGCGCACCGCCCTGCCCGACCGCTGGCTCGAGAGCCGCGACGTCGACTCCGAGTTCCGCAAGGTCCTGGCCGCCGCCGAGCTGCACCACAGCGGCGGATGAACGCCACCGCCTCGTACGGTCCGGCGGACGCGGAGCGCTGGCTCCCCGAAGAGCACGGCAACCGCCGCTCGGACTTCGCCCGTGACCGCGCCCGACTGCTGCACTCCAGTGCGCTCCGGCGCCTGGCCGCGAAGACCCAGGTGCTCAGCCCGACCGCGGGGCTCGACTTCGCCCGCAACCGGCTGACGCACTCGCTCGAGGTCGCGCAGGTCGGCCGCGAGCTCGCCGACTCGCTCGGACTCGACCCCGACGTGGTCGACACCGCGTGCCTGGCGCACGACATCGGGCACCCGCCGTTCGGGCACAACGGCGAGACCGCGGTGAACGCCTGGGCGACCGGCATCGGTGGCTTCGAGGGCAACGCGCAGACGCTCCGGTTGCTGACGCGGCTCGAGCCGAAGGTCTACGGCGTCCGGCCCGGCGCCGACGTCGACCGTCCGTTCGGACTCAACCTGACCCGTGCGTCGTTGGACGCCAGCTGCAAGTACCCGTGGCCCGCTGCGCAGGGGGTGTCGGAGTCGTCGTCCGGGCGCACCAAGTTCGGCTTCTACGACGACGACCACGACGCCTTCGAGTGGCTCCGAGCCGGCGCCCCGCGTCGCCAGCGGTGCATCGAGGCGCAGGTGATGGACCTCGCCGATGACATCGCGTACTCGGTGCACGACTTCGAGGACGCCGTCGTCGCCGGGTTCATCGACGTCGCGGCCCTGGGCGACCGCGTCGGTGAGAACGACATCGTGACCGCCATGCACGCCTGGGTCGGCGACGACCTGAGCCGCGACGAGCTGCTCGAGGCGTTCGACCGCCTGCGTGCGCTGCCGCTCTGGATGACCGCGTACGACGGCTCCCGCCGTGACGCCGCACGCCTCAAGAACCTGACGTCGCAGCTGATCGGACGCTTCGCGCGCACCGCCACGACGGCCACCCGCGAGTCCTACGCCTCGGGGTCGCTCGTGCGGTTCGCCGCGTCGGTCGTCACCCCGCCCGAGATCATCGGCGAGATCGCGGTGCTCAAGGGCATCGTCGCGGCCTTCGTGATGACCCAGGGCGACCGTCAGCCCGTGTACGAGGACCAGCGCCGCGTGCTCACCGAACTGCTCGACGCGCTGGCGGCGACCGGTGCGTCCGACCTCGAGCCGGGCTTCGCCGCCGACTGGCACGCTGCGGACGACGACACCGGCCGACTGCGCGCCGTCGTCGACCAGGTCGCGAGCCTGACCGACCAGGGCGCGCTCGCGTGGCACCGACGTCTGGTGGTGGGTGACCGTGACCCGGTCCACATCGCCGTCTGACCGGTCCGCCGACGTCGGTCCCACGAACTAGGATCGAGGGGTGGCTGGCAGGATCGCGCGGAACGACATCGACGAGGTCCGCTCGCGTGTCAACATCGCCGACGTCGTGGGCGACTACGTCACGCTGAAGCACGCGGGCGTCGGGTCGATGAAGGGCCTGTGCCCCTTCCACGACGAGCGTTCCCCGTCGTTCCACGTCCGGCCCCAGGTCGGCCGCTACCACTGCTTCGGCTGCGGCGAGGACGGCGACGTCTTCAGCTTCATCATGGCGCAGGACCACACCACCTTCGCCGAGGCCGTCGAGCGCATGGCCGCGAAGATCGGCTTCACCCTGCACTACGAAGAGGGCGACGGGCCGCGCACCGACTACAACACCCGTGCCCGGCTGATCGCGGCGAACGAAGCCGCGCTCGAGTACTTCACGGGGCAGCTCACCACGGCCGCCGCCGACCCCGCCCGCCGGTTCCTGGGGGAGCGCGGGTTCGACCCCTCGGCCGCCCAGCACTTCGGCGTCGGCTTCGCCCCGAAGTCCTACGACATGCTCAAGGACCACCTGCGCGGGCGCGGCTTCACGATGGAAGAGCTCGTGTCCGCCGGCCTCGTCAGCCAGGGTGACCGCTCGCCGTACGACCGGTTCCGCGGGCGCCTGATGTGGCCGATCCGCGACGTCACCGGGGCGACCATCGGGTTCGGGGCGCGCCGCCTGCTCGAGGACGACAAGGGCCCCAAGTACCTCAACACGCCCGAGACCCCGATCTACCACAAGAGCCAGGTGCTCTACGGGCTCGACCTGGCCCGCCGCGACATCTCGAAGCAGAAGCAGGTCGTCATCGTCGAGGGCTACACCGACGTGATGGCGTGTCACGTCGCGGGCGTCACGACCGCGGTCGCCACCTGCGGCACGTCGTTCGGCGTCGACCACATCAAGGTGCTCCGCCCGATGCTCGGCGACCTGGCCGGCGCCGACCCGAACGCCAACGGCGAGGTCGTCTTCACGTTCGACCCCGACGAGGCCGGGCAGCGCGCAGCCTCGCGTGCCTTCGCAGAAGAACAGCGGTTCGCGGCGCAGACCTACGTCGCCGTGGCACCCGGCGGGCTCGACCCGTGCGACCTCCGGCTCGCCCGCGGTGACGACGCCATCCGCCGCCTGGTCACGAACAAGCGCCCGATGTTCGAGTTCATGATCCGCCGCACGCTCGACGGCCACGATCTCGAGACCGTCGAGGGGCGCGTCGGTGCCCTGCGTGCGGCCGCGCCCGTGCTCGCCGGCATCCGCGACCGCTCGCTGACACAGGGCTACGTCCGCGAACTCGCCGGCTGGCTCGGCATGGAGATCCCCGAGGTCCGTCGGTCGGTCGAGACGGCCAGGCGCCGTGCGGGCTCCGCCGGGCAGGACGACCGGTCCGCAGGCGCCGGGCGCGACGGCCGCAACGGGAACGGCACCGACGGGGCCGACACCCCCGACGAGCCCGTCGCCGGCATCCGCTCGCTGCCGAACGACCCGATCAGCCGCATGGAGCGCGACGCCGTGATGGCGATGGTGCAGCAGCCCACGTCCGTCGGCGCACCGATGCTCGGGCTCGCCGCGTCGGCCACGTTCTCGACGCCGATGCTCGCCGCCGTGCGGGACGCCGTGGTCGCCAACGTCGACGTGATCGGCGCGGGGGACTGGCTCGACCGGCTGCTCGCCGACGTGCCGGCGCCCCTCCGCACCCTGACGCACGAACTCGCCCTCGCGCCCATCCCCGCGCGCAACGCGGAGGACCTGGCGGCCTACTGCCGGAGCATCGTCGTTGCCCTGGTCGAGCGCGACCTGCTCGCCCGCAAGGCCTCGTTGCTCGGGCAGCTGCAGCGCGCCGATCCGCACGAGCAGGCCGAGCGTCGCGCCGAGATCCAGCGGCAGCTCGTCGACATCGACGGGCAGCGGATGCGGTTGCGCGCCGACGCCGAGGCGTCCTAGCGCTCTTCCCGCGGGACCGCGGGGTCGCCCCGGTCGCGCGACGCGCCGCGTGCGTGTTGCCGAGGTCGCACGACGCGCCGCGTGTGCTTCGCCGAGGTCGCGCGAACTGTCGCACGGCAGTCCCGCGAGCGGCAGTTGGTGCGACCTCGGCGCTCCGTGAGTGGTCAGGACGTGCCGTCTGTCGGGCCTCGAGTGGTCGCGGATCGACGGTTGGCCGGGGTCCGGCCGACGGGACGTGACCGCTCGGGTTGGGGCGGGCGGGGAGTCGTGACCGGTCGGCGGGGTGCGTGGGGCG
>NZ_MJGT01000058.1:121225-121439 GCF_001864975.1 Curtobacterium sp. MMLR14_002 | reverse complement strand
GTGCGTGTCGCCGAGGTCGCACGGACTGTCGTGCGGCGGGGCTGCGAGCGGCGGTTGCTTCGACCTCGGCGGTCCGTGCGTGGTCGGGACGTGCCGAGCGCGGGGCGTCGAGTGGTCGCAGGGTGTCGGTTGGCCGGGGTCCGACCGACGGGACGTGACCGCTCGGGGTGGGGCGGGCGGGGAGTCGTGACCGATCGGCGGGGTGCGTGGGGCG
>NZ_MJGT01000058.1:24486-120501 GCF_001864975.1 Curtobacterium sp. MMLR14_002 | reverse complement strand
GTGCGTGTCGCCGAGGTCGCGCGAACTGTCGTGCGGCGGGGCTGCGAGCGCCAGTTCGTACGTGGGGGTGCGTGGGTGGTCAGGACGTGCCGTCTGTCGGGCCTCGAATGGTCGCGGGTCGTCGGTTGGCAGGGGTTCGGCCGACGGGACGTGACCGCTCGGGGTGGGGCGGGCGGGGAGTCGTGACCGGTCGGCGGGGTGCGTGGGGCGCGGCAGACGCGGGGCGGGCCTCCAGGCCAGGCGGGGGGAGGCGAGGTCGCACGAACCGTTGCGTGGCGTCACCTGGGACGGCAGTTCGGGCGCTCTCGACCGCCGGACCGCCCCGGTTGCACCACGCAACTTTCGTGCGTGACGCGCCGCTCGACTCCGGCGGAATCATGCATCACGCGGCGGGCCCGTGCATTACAGCGGTGTAAACAAATCGCCCCCGGTTCGTTCTGTTCCGTGACAGGGTGATACCAATGAGCGTTCCTGGCCGGGCACACAGACGTTCCACCCTCCGGCTCAGGACTCTTGCAATCATGACCAGAGAGGCAGCGGACATGGCATCCGTGACCAAGTGGGGCAAGCGCGGCATCGCGCTCGGCGCCGGTGCAGCAGCGACGGCGCTGGTGCTGACCGGCTGCGCGAGCAGCAGCGTGAGTGACACCGAACTGAACGGCCTGAGCATCGGGACGACGGACAAGATCACGTCCCTCGACCCGGCCGGTTCCTACGACAACGGCTCCTTCGCCGTGCAGAACCAGGTGTTCCCGTTCCTGATGAACACGCCCGTTGGGAGCCCGGACGTCGAGCCGGACATCGCCACGAAGGCGGAGTTCACGAACCCGACCACCTACGAGGTCACCCTCAAGGACGGGCTCGAGTTCGCGAACGGCAACAAGCTCACGTCGAGCGACGTGAAGTTCTCGTTCGACCGCGAGCTGAAGATCAACAACGAGAACGGTCCGCAGTCGCTGCTGGCCAACCTCAAGAGCATCGACACCCCGGACGACACCACCGTGGTGTTCAACCTCGACCACGCCGACCAGACCTGGCCGCAGGTGCTCTCGAGCCCCGCCGGTCCGATCGTCGACGAGGACGTCTTCAGCGCGACGAAGCTCACCAGCGCCGACGACATCGTCAAGGGCAAGGCCTTCGCCGGGCAGTACCAGATCAGCTCCTACAAGGAGAACGACACGATCCAGTACAAGACGAACCCGAAGTACGACGGCCTGCTCGGCAAGGCGAAGACCGACGAGGTCACCGCCAGCTACTACACCAAGGAGACCGACCTCAAGCTCGCCGTGCAGAAGGGCGACGTCGACGTGGCGTACCGCTCCCTGACGCCGACCGACATCTCGGACCTGCGCAAGGACGACTCCCTCAAGGTCACCGACGGCCCCGGCGGCGAGATCCGCTACGTGGTCTTCAACTTCAAGACGCAGCCGTTCGGCACCGGGCAGGACGACGCCGACGAGGCGAAGGCCCTGGCTGTGCGTCAGGCCGCCGCCGACGTGGTCGACCGTGCCCAGCTCGCGAAGGAGGTCTACAACGACACCTTCACCCCGCTGTACTCGATGGTCCCGGACGGCCTGACCGGCGCGGTCCAGCCGTTCAAGGAGATGTACGGCGACGGCGACGGCGGCGCGGACGTGTCCAAGGCGAAGAAGACGCTGTCGGACGCCGGCGTCAAGGGCAAGGTGCAGCTCGACATCCAGTACGCGCCCGACCACTACGGTTCGGCATCGGACGACGAGTACGCCCTGCTCAAGCAGCAGCTCGAGGACTCCGGTCTGTTCACCGTCAACATCCAGTCGACGGTCTACACGACCTACGCCCAGGAGCGCACCAAGGACGCCTACCCCGTGTACCAGCTCGGCTGGTTCCCGGACTTCTCCGACGCCGACAACTACCTGTCGCCGTTCTTCACCAAGGAGAACTTCGTCCAGAACCACTACGACGACCCGGAGATCCAGGACCTCATCGCGAAGGAGCAGGCCGAGTCCGACCCGGACAAGCGTGCTGACCTGATCGAGCAGGCCCAGGAGCGCGAGGCCACCCAGATCTCGACGCTGCCGCTGCTGCAGGGCAAGTCCGTCGCGGTCGCCGGCAAGGACGTCAAGGGCCTGACCCTCGACGCCTCGTTCAAGTTCCGGTACGCCACCCTGAGCAAGTAGCACCAAGCCCCACGTGCAGGCCGCGGGCGTTCCCACGAGGAGCGCCCGCGTGCCTGTGCAACGGCGACGAAAGGCACACACCCCGTGACCCTCAGCACTCCCGAGGCGACGCAGGACGTGAACGGCACCGATCCCACCAAGCCACAGGCACAACGCAGTGCCAAGAACAGTGGCGGCGGACTCGGCCGGTACATCCTCGTCAGGTTCCTCCTCATCATCCCGACCGTCTTCATCCTGGTGACGCTCGTGTTCTTCCTGATGCGCGTCATCGGGAACCCGATCACCGCGTCGGTCGGCGGTCGACTCACGCCGAGCCAGCTGCAGGAACGCCTGCACGCAGCCGGGTACGACCGGCCGGTGCTCGTGCAGTACTTCGAGTACCTCGGCAACATCCTGCGCGGTGACTTCGGCACCTCGTCGACGGACAACCGTCCGATCACCGACATCATCGTCACGTACGGCGGTGCGACCGCGGAGCTCGTGTTCTACGCGCTCGTCGTCGCGCTGGTGCTCGGCATCCCGCTCGGCATGCTCGCCGCGTACACGCGTGACAAGTGGCCGGACGTGCTGCTCCGCGCGCTGGCGATCCTGACGTACGCCACGCCGGTGTTCTTCGGTGGTCTGCTGCTCAAGCTCGTCTTCTCGGTGTGGCTCGGCTGGCTGCCCCTCGGCGACCGTGCCTCGACCCGGGTGTCGCTCATCCTCGACGGCATCCCCGGCGCGAGCGGCATCTACATCATCGACGCGCTCCGCACCGGCAACGCCCAGGTCATCGGCGACGTGCTCCAGCACGCCGTCCTGCCCGCGCTGACGCTCGGCCTGCTCACCGCCGGCATCTTCCTGCGCCTGGTGCGCGCGAACATGATCGGGTCGCTCGGCTCCGAGTACGTCGACGCCGCCCGGTCCCGCGGTGTGCGCGAGTCGCGCTTGGTGCGTACCCACGCGTTCCGTCCGGCCCTCGTGCCGATCATCACCGTGATGGGGCTGCAGATCGCGATGCTGCTGGGCGGCTCGGTGCTCACCGAGACGACCTTCGGGTGGCGCGGTCTGGGCTTCGAGCTCAACCAGTACCTGTCGGCCCGTGACTTCGTCGCGGTGCAGGGCATCGTCGCGATGCTGGCGGTGATCGTCGCGGTGACCAACTTCATCGTCGACGTCGTCGCCGCCCTGATCGACCCGAGAGTGAGGTTCTGACGATGGCCGACACCACCCTCGTCGACCGCCACGAGCCGCTCTGGAAGCGGCTCCCCGTGGTGGTCCAGCTGCGCCGGAGCACCGGCTGGCAGCGCGCCATGCTCATCGTCGGCGTGGTCATCTGCGCCCTCTACCTGCTCGTCGCGGTGTTCGCCCCGCTCCTCGCCCCGTACGGCTTCGGCCAGCTGCAGGGCGCGGACGGCCAGAGCTTCCCGCGCACCGGCGCCCCGAGTGCCGAGCACATCTGGGGCACCACGGTCGGCGGCTTCGACGTGTTCAGCCGCGTGCTCTACGGCGCCCGCACGGCCGTGCTCGTCGTCATCGTCGCCGTGATCGTCTCGATCATCGTCGGTGTCCTGCTCGGCATGGTCTCCGGGTACCTGGGCGGCTGGCTCGACCGCGTCCTGGTGGTCGTGGCCGACGCCATCTACGCGTTCCCGTCGCTGCTGCTCGCGATCATCGTGTCCATCGTCATCTCCGGCGGCAACTCGAGCTACTCGGGCGGCATCATCGCGGCGGCGATCTCGATCACCGTCGTCTACGTGCCGCAGTACTTCCGCGTGGTGCGTGCCGAGGCCGTCCGGCTGAAGAACGACGCGTTCGTCGAGTCGGCGCGCGTGATGGGCACGAACCCGTGGCGCATCATGACGCGGCACGTCCTGCGGAACTCGACCCGTTCGCTGCCGCTCATCCTGACGCTCAACGCGAGCGACGCGATCCTGACCCTGGCCGGCCTCGGCTTCCTCGGGTTCGGCATCGGCCCGACGTCCGGCGCCGAGTGGGGCTACGACCTGAGCCGCGCGCTCTCGGACGTCGCGAGCGGCGTCTGGTGGACCGGTGTCTACCCGGGTGTCGCGATCGTGGTGCTCGTGCTCGGTGTGACCTTCATCGGCGAGAGCCTGAACGACATCTCCGACCCCCGCCTGCGTGCACGCCGACGCCTGAAGCAGCTCGTGTCCACGCGCGAGACGCGCGAGACGCGCGACGCCGCGGCACCCCGCGACACGCGCGACGCCGAGGCACCGCGCACCGCCGGGAACGACACGGAAGGGACGGGCGCATGACCCCGACCACCCGCCTGCAACCGGGCGACACCACCACCGAGCCGGTCGTCGTCGTCGACGACCTGACCGTCACCTTCGCGACCGACGGCGGCGCCGTCGACGCGGTCAAGGGCGTCAGCCTCGACGTCCGTCCCGGCGAGGTCCTCGCCCTGGTCGGCGAGTCCGGCTCCGGCAAGTCCGTCACGGCCCGCAGCATGCTGCGGCTCATGCCGGAGACGGCGACACTCGGCGGCGCGGTGCTGCTCGACGGCACCGACGTCGTGTCGGTCGGCTCGCAGAAGCTCCGCGAGCTCCGCGGGACGGCCGGCGCGATGGTGTTCCAGGAGCCGTCGACCGCGCTCAACCCGGTCTTCACCGTCGGGTGGCAGATCGCCGAGGGGCTCCGTGCCCACGGCGGCGTGTCCAAGAAGGAAGCACGGGCGAAGGCCATCGACTACCTCGGTCGCGTCGGCATCCCGGACCCCGAGACCCGCGTCGACCACTACCCGCACCAGTTCTCGGGTGGGCAGAAGCAGCGCGTGGTCATCGCGAGCGCACTGGCCCTCGAGCCGAGCGTCATCATCGCGGACGAGCCCACCACGGCACTCGACGTGACGGTGCAGGCCGAGATCCTCGACCTGCTGCGCCGCTGCCGCGACGAGTTCGGCACCGCGATCGTCGTCATCACGCACAACATGGGCGTGGTCGCCGACCTGGCCGACCGCGTCGCCGTGATGTACCAGGGCGAGATCGTCGAAGAGGCCACGGCGACGGCACTGTTCGCGACGCCGCAGGCCGACTACACCAAGCGGCTGCTCGCGGCGGTGCCCCGGCTCGAGGCGTCCACCGGGGTGGCCCGGCGCGCCGCGATCTCCGAGGACGTCACCCCGCTGGTGGAGGCGAAGGGGCTCGAGATCGAGTACCCCGGGCGGCTCGGTTCGCCGGCGTTCAAGGCCGTCAAGGGCGTCGACCTGGCGATCCGTCCGGGCGAGGTCCTCGGCCTGGTGGGGGAGTCCGGCTCGGGCAAGACCACCATCGGCCGGGCCATGGCGGGCCTGACGAAGGTCACCGGCGGCTCGCTCACGGTGCTCGGCGCCGAGATGCTCGGGTACCGCGAACGCGACTTCAAGCACCTGCGCAAGGACATCGGGTTCGTGTTCCAGGACCCGGCGACCTCGTTCAACCCGCTGCTGACGATCGCCGAGTGCGTCGCCGAGCCGCTGGTCGTGCACAAGGAGGTCTCGAGCCCCCGTGCCGCGCGCAAGCGGGTGGACGAGCTGCTCGAGGCCGTGCAGCTGCCGGCCGCGTACGGCGACCGCTACCCGCACGAGCTCTCCGGCGGGCAGCGCCAGCGCGCATCGCTCGCCCGGTCGCTCGCGCTCCGGCCGAAGCTGCTCATCGCCGACGAGCCGACGAGTGCGCTCGACGTCTCCGTGCAGGCCCGTGTGCTCGAGCTCTTCCTCGAGCTCCAGCAGGACCTCGGCTTCGCCTCGCTGTTCATCAGCCACGACCTCGCGGTCGTCGGCGCGCTGTCCGACCGGATCGCGGTGCTGTACCGCGGTGACCTGGTCGAGACGGGCACGACGGCGCAGGTCCTCGGCGCGCCGCAGCACCCCTACACGCAGCGGCTCCTCGCGTCGCTGCCGGTGCCGGACCCAGCCGAGCAGGCGGAGCGACGGCGTACGCTGGAGCGACTGGAGAACGTCGGGTCCTGACCCGACGTGACCCGCTCTGGAGGCCCGGCCAGCGTCGTCGACGCACGCCGGGCCTCCAGGGCGGTCGTCTCCACTGCTGCACGCACGACGGACCTGCCAGGGCGGCCCGTCGCGAACCGCCGCCAGGGGGCGGCGTGGAAGGGGACCCATGATCGCGGTCAACGGACCGGCGGTCGTCGCGGACGACGTGTCGATCGAGTACCGGGGCGGACGCGGGGGTGAGTCCATCCGGGCCGTCGACGGCGTGAGCCTCACGGTCCGGCAGGGGGAGATCCTCGCCCTGCTCGGTGAGTCGGGATCGGGCAAGTCGACCTTCGCCGCCGCCATCGCCGGCCAGCTCGGATCCCACGGTGAGGGCGAGGGCGCCCTCCGTCGGCACATCGTCGGCGGCGAGCTGACCGTGCTCGGCCAGAAGACCCGGGGCCTCCGCCCTTCGTCGCGCAAGCTCGAACGGCTGAGCGGCCGGATCGGGTACCTGCCGCAGGACGGCGCCGACCGGCTCAGCCCGGACCTGACCGTCGGCGAGGCCGTCGCCGAACCGATCTACGCCCGCGACCGCCGTTTCGACCGGCGCGAGGCCGGGCTCATCGTGGCCCGGCTGCTCGACGCGGTGCACCTGCCGCTCGGGGCGATGCGCCTGAACACCTGGGAGCTCTCGAGCGGGCAGCGTCAGCGTGTCGCCCTGGCGAAGGCGCTCGTGCTCGAGCCCCAGCTCCTGGTCGCGGACGAACCGGCGCGTGGCGTCGACGTACTCGTGCGGCAGTCCGTGCTCGAGGCCCTGGCGACCCTGCAGCGCGGCCGGCAGTTCTCCGCCGTCGTCGTGTCCAGCGACCTGCGCGAGGCCCGCGCCCTCGCCGACCGCGTCGCCGTGATGGCCGATGCCCGGCTCGTCGGGCTCGGCACCTTCGACGAGGTCCTCGACAACCCCGTCGACCCCTACGTCAAGACCCTCGCCTCGACCGCGGCCCGCGGCGTGAAGCGTCGTCCGGCACCGACCGCGGCCCGCCGTTCGTCGGCGCCGCGCCGTCCGCTCGCCGCCGGCACCGGCCCGCGCACCGACCGTCAGGAGAACGCGTGAGTGCCACTTCCCAGGGCCCTCGCGGCCACCGCGCCGTCGTCCCCACGTCGGGTGCACCGCTGCCGATCGACGCCCCGCAGCCCGGGCCGGTCGCCGTGCTGCCGGAACCGACGGACCTGCACGTGGACGCCGTGACCGAGGCCGGCGGCACCGTCGCGCCGCTCGACGCCGACACCCGCGGGGTCGTCTGGCTCGACCCCCGCGACCCGGCCGGCCTCGCCGACGCGCTGTCCTCGGCGCCGGGGGTGGGCTGGGTGCAGCTGCCGTTCGCCGGCGTCGACGCCTTCGCGCACCTGATCCAGGAGCACGGCGACCGCGTGCTGTTCACCTCGGCCAAGGGCGCCTACGCGGAGCCGGTCGCCGAGCACGCGCTCGCGTTGACCCTCGGCACGCTCCGGGTCCTGCAGAAGCGCGCTCGTGCGTCGTCGTGGGCGACCGAGCCCGAGGGCGTCTCGCTGTACGGGCGGAACGTCGTCGTGATCGGTGCCGGCGGGATCGCCCTCGAGTACCTCCGGCTGCTCGCGCCGTTCGACGTCGACGTCACGGTCGTGCGCCGCTCGCCCGAGCCCGTGCCCGGAGCCGCGCGCACCGTCACCACCGACGAGCTCGACCGGGTCCTGCCCGACGCCGACGTCGTGATGATCGCGGCGGCGATGACCTCGGGCACCGCGAAGCTCTTCGGCGAGCAGCAGTTCCGCATCATGAAGCCGTCCGCCCGGCTCGTGAACATCGCCCGCGGCGGACTCGTGGACACCGATGCTCTGGTCGCCGCCCTGCGCGCGGGGGAGATCGCCGCGGTCGGCCTCGACGTCACCGACCCCGAGCCGCTGCCCGACGGGCACCCGCTCTGGTCGGAGCCCGGCGCGGTCATCACCCCGCACCAGGCCGACACCCCGGAGATGGTCGCACCGCTGCTCGCCGAGCGCGTCCGGCTCAACGCCGCGGCGTTCCTCGGGGGCGACGGCGAGGGCTTCGTCGGCGTCGTCGACCCGGTCGCCGGGTACTGACACGGGGACCTCGAAGCGCGGCGCGCCCGGGCGGCGTGTCCGATGCGGTGGAGGGCCTCAGCGTCCTGCTATGCTGTTACCCGTTGTTCGCACGTCATTCGCCAGCGGACAGTGATCCTCGATAGCTCAATTGGCAGAGCAGCCGGCTGTTAACCGGCAGGTTGTTGGTTCGAGTCCAACTCGGGGAGCGACAGGTCCTCATCCCCTCGGGGGTGGGGACCGTTTGCGTTGCGGGCGGTTGGGAAGACGCCGGCGTCTTCGATGCACGCCGCCCCGTGCTCGAGACGCCTCCGGATTCGGCGGTGTCTCGCCCGTTCGGGTGCGTCCTAGCGGGACACCGGCGTCTGCGCGAGACACCGGCGTCTGCGCGGGACACCGGCGTCTGCGCGGGACGCCGGCGTGTGCGGGTCAGCGGTCGTCGGGCTCTTCGGGCTCGATGCTGAGGGTGCCGTCCCGGTTGTTGTCGTTGATCACGCCGGTCTTCGTGACGTAGACGTCGAGGTAGTCGAGCCGGAAGTGCTCGAGCTGGTCGTCGTACTCCGCCAGGAACGTGCGGACCTGCTTCGGCATGGGGCGCCGGTCGTCGTGGCCGACCACCACCGCGTCGAACGGTCCGAGCTGCGGCTTCTGCGTGCCACGGTCGCCGAAGTAGATGCGCCAGGTGTTCGCGCTGAACCGGGCGAACAGGACGTTCTCGTCGTCCTTGCCACGGACCTCGAGCGCCTCCGTCAACATCGCGATGCCGCTCGGACGGGTCTGCACGACGGCGACGCCCAGCCGTGCGACGGGGATGAGCAGCGCGGCGACGAGCACTGCCGCCGCAATGCGTCCGACGGGCGGCCGGACGGTCGCCAGTCGCCCGTACCCGATCGCCGCCAACGCGATGATGAACGGCATCCACGCGTCGTAGTAGTACGGCAGCGAGACGTTCGCGACGATGACGTAGAAGACGAGGAAGACACCGAGGGCGATGCCGAGGTACGCGACCAGGCGGTCCGGTCGGACGACGAGCGCGGCGACCACACCGATGGTCAGGACGGTGAGCAGCAACCAGCCCGTGCCGTCGGCGAGGAACGCGAAGTTCGCCCACCACGGTGCCGCCGGGTAGATCGTCCCGAGGATGGTCGTCGGGTGCCCGTGGGCGTTCTGCTGCGCCTGGAACCGGAGCATCTGCCCGATGGCCTCGAAGAGCCCGACCGGCAGGTAGACGACCACGAACACGACCACGAACGCGACGCCGCCGTACAGCGCACCGACCCCCAGGTCGCGCCACCGACGGAACAGCAAGGGGAGTGCTCCCACGGCGAGGACGAGCACTGCCGTCGACACCTTCGAGGTGACGGACAGTGCGAGCAGCGCACCCGCTGCGGCCACCCACCACCGGTTGCCGGTCCGCATCCAGCGCCAGGCCGCGGCGAGCGAGGCGACGGCGAAGAAGACCATGAGGGGTTCGAGCATCGCGAACCGGTCGATACGGACACCGATGACCGACCCGGCTTCCGCCCAGGACGAGCCCGAGCCACGCGGCGTCAGCCACCACATCGCCGCCGCGGTCAGGCCGGTCCAGAAGCCGACCTCGCGTCGCAGCCAGAGGAACAGGACGACACCCGTGCCGAGCATCGCGGTCGCAGCCACCAGCCTCGGTCCGAGCGGCCCCTGTCCCACCAGGAGCTGCGCCACGCCGTACACGTACTTCGCGAGCGGCGGGTGCTCGAGGTTGAGCGAGAAGTTCCCGTGCACGTAGGCCCAGCTCGCGCGGAGGTACACGAACTCGTCGTTCACGATGGTCGGACGGCCGAGGTGCCAGTAGGCGACGAACACAGCAGCCAGGGCGACGACCACGAGGGCCGTCGCACGGACGGGGCGGGAGTGCAGGCGGGGGATGAGGACCTCCAGGACAGGGCGATGCCGGACCATCATCGCAGGAGCCGCCGTGCGGGTCGTCCGCAGCGCTTGCTGTTAGCGTTCACAGGTGCACCGTTCCCGTTCGCCTCGACTCACGCTCCTGGGCGTCGTCGTCGCCGTGACGGCGGTACTCACCGGCTGCAGCAGCGTCGGCCCGGACACCGACGCGTCCGAGGACCCGACGAGCTCGGACACCGGCCTGGGCTCGGGCGCGTCGCCCGTGGTCTTCGCGTTCGTCTGCGCCGCCGACGGATCGGACAGCGAGACCTACACCACCTACTCGGCGGTGTGGGAGGCCGAGCGCGCCGACTGCTCGGCGAAGCGCCTGACCGGGTCGGTGCCGTCGAGCCAGCAGCAGGCCGCGGTGGCGGCGGCGCGCGGCGACGCGACCCTCGTCGAGCTCGCGAGCACGTGCGCGGTCCGCGGCTCGGCGCCGTGGACGTCGGCGGTCGCCGACGCGCGCGGTGCGCACGTGGCCGCCGGGCTCCTGCGGTACTGCCCAGGGCACCCTGAAACCGACCGCCTGCGGGACGCACTGGCTGCCTACCGGGGCTGAGCCGGGCCTCCAGGCCGCCCGCCGGACCAGCGACGGGCTGGACGGCACCGGGTGCCGACGTCGACGGGCGTCAGCCCTCGGGGTGGTCGCGACCCGGCAACCAGGACTGGCCGGGGCCGCCCCAGCTGCTCTTGCGGATCGCCTTGGCGACCTGCTTGCCGTAGGGGTGCACCAGGCGGTCGGCGTAGAGCCAGCCGTCCAGGTGGTCGTACTCGTGCTGGAAGATCCGGGCCAGCCAGCCGTGCGCCTCGACCTCGAACGGGGTGCCGTGCTCGTCGAAGGCCCGCAGCAGGGCGCCCTCGGAGCGGCGGAGCGGGAACCGCTCGCCCGGGATCGACAGGCAGCCCTCGGACTCCTCGTCCTCGTCGAGCTCCTCGACGGACTCGGGGACCGGGGGCGTGATCCACAGGACGGGGTTCACGGCGGCGCCCCGGTGCAGGACGTCGTCGTCGTCGGTGTAGGAGTACACGAACAGGCGCTTGCCGACGCCCACCTGCGGTCCGGCCAGGCCGACGCCCGGTGCCAGGTCCATGGTCTCGAGCATGTCGGCGACGAGGGTGCGGAGGTCGTCATCGAACGCGGTGACCTCGGCTGCACGCTCGTGCAGGACGGGTTCGCCGGTGATGCGGATCGGGAGAACGGCCATTCACCCAGGTTATCCGGCGGGGGACGGTAGCCTCGACGCGTGACGACGGACCTCCAGCTGCCCGACGCCGTGAGCAACCTCACGCCGTTCCAGGCGCTGATGATCCCGGTGGCGCTGATCGGTGCGGTGTTCCTGTCGCTCGGGGCGCAGTTCCAGAGCCGCGGGGTCCAGCGGGTCGAGGCGCGTCTCGGTCGGCAGTCGAAGGGGCTGAGCGTCCGGCACGTCGTCGGGCTCGTCTCGAGCGGCTACTGGGTGCTCGGCACGCTCATGCTCGGCATCGCGGTGGTGCTCCAGCTCATCAGCATCACGTTCGCGCCCCTGATCGTCGTGCAGCCCCTGGGTGCCGTCGCCCTCGTCATCACGACGTGGTTCTCGTCGCGGTCGTCCGGTGTGCCACTCGGTCGCCGTGCCCGGCGGGCCGTGTGGACGTGCATCATCGGTGTCGGCATCTTCGTCGGGATCGCCGCGTTCGTCGGGCACGAGAGCGCGATCACCCGTCAGCAGCTCGTCACCGTGCTGGTGATCCTGGCCGTCGTGCTGGTGCTCGTGCTGGTGTCCTTCCGCCTGGTCGCCAAGCACCGCAGTGCGCTGTACTACATCGTCGGGGCGGGGGTGCTCTACGGGTTCGTGGCGACGCTGGCCAAGGTGGTGCTGAACCGGTTCGTGAACGGCACCTTCGACTGGCTGACCGTGCTCGCCATCGTCGGGGTGGTCGTGGCGGCGTCGCTGGGTGGGTACTTCGTGCAGAACGCGTACTCGAGCGGCTCGGCCGACCTCGTGATCGCGGGGTTGACGGTGATCGACCCGATCGTCGCGGTCGGCATCGGCGTGATCGTGCTCGGCGAGGCCTCGGGGGCGCCGTGGTTCGCGGTCGCGGGGTTCGTGGTGGCCGCGGGCATCGCCATCACCGGGGTGTTCCTGCTCGCCAAGCACCACCCGCAGACCCGGGCCTGACGCCGGCCGGAGCGTGCACCGGCGCGCACGCGGCGGTGCACGCGCCGCGCACCCGGTGGTCGCCGCCCTCATCCGCGCGGCTGACGCGACCGTCGATCCTGGTGCGATAGCGTCACTGCCGACCAGCCATCGCCCACGAGAGGACGAACTCAGCCGTGTCAGGAGACGCCACCACCGCCACCGCCGGACCGACGGAAGCGACGGGCGGTCACCGACCGTTGCGCGTGCTGATCGCAGCGGACACCTTCGCCCCCGACGTCAACGGCGCCGCCACCTTCGCTGAGCAGCTCGCCGTCGGCCTGGCCGAGCGCGGGCACGAGGTGCACGTCGTGGCCCCGGCCTCGAGCCGCCACTACGGCACCTTCGACGAGGAGCACCACGGCGTCACGCTCGTCGTGCACCGCCTGAAGTCGTACAAGTGGCCGCTGCACCCGTGGCTGCGCTTCGTCTGGCCGTGGAGCGTCCGGAAGTGGACCGGCCCGATCCTCGACGCCGTCAAGCCCGACGTGCTCCACATCCAGTCACACGTGGTCATCGGCCGCGGCATCGTGCACGAGGCGAACGACCGCGGCATCCGGGTCATCGCGACGAACCACTTCATGCCGGAGAACCTGCTCGAGTACACACCGTTCGGCAAGTGGACGCTGCCCCTCGCGCTGAAGATCGCGTGGAGCGACGCCGCCAAGACCTACCGGCTGGCCGACACCATCACGACGCCGACGAACCTGGCCGCCGACTACCTGCGGAAGGCCATCGCCGGCCAGCAGGTCCTCGCGATCTCGTGCGGCATCGACGCGTCCCGGTACGTGGCGCGCGAGGGACGCCCGGTCAACAACGACATCGTGTTCGTGGGTCGTGTGGCCCCCGAGAAGAACCTCGACGTGCTCGTCCGCGCGGTGGCGCTGCTGCCCGCCGAGCTGTCCGCGACGCTGACCATCGTCGGCGACGGCGAGATGATCCCGAAGCTCACCGCGTTGGCGAAGGAGCTCGGGCTCGAGGACCGCGTGCGGTTCCTGGGCTTCGTCTCCGACGAGCGCAAGCAGGAGGCCCTGACCAACGCGACGGTGTTCGCGATGCCGTCGACGGCGGAACTGCAGAGCATCTCGTCACTCGAGGGGATGGCCTCGGGGCTGCCCGTCGTCGCCGCCGACTCGATGGCGCTCCCGCACCTGATCGACGGCAACGGGTACCTGTTCACCCCGGGCGACGTGGACGACCTGGCGGCGAAGCTCACGACGGTGCTCACCGCGCCCGAGTCGGAGTACGTCGCGATGCGGGAACGAAGCCTGGCCATGATCGAGGCACACGACATCAACCGCACGCTGTCGACGTTCGAGTCGCTGTATCGTGGTGAGCCGGTGGCCTGAGGGTCTCCGGCGAGGGGCGGTAGCCAAGCTGGTCAAGGCAGTCGGCTCATAACCGAACGATCCGCGGGTTCGAGTCCCGCCCGCCCTACGTGCACATGCCAAGGAAGCGCGACACGTCGCAGGACGACCACGCACCGACACCGAACGTCACCTTCGAGGTGACCCGTGGCGGTACCGGCGTGCGCGTGAACGCCTTCCGCCTCGGGTTCATGGGCGCCATCGGGGTGCTCGTCGCGCTGCTCGCCGGTGCGATCATCAACGAGCTCAGCACGGTGCTGGTCTACATCGGGGTCGCGCTGTTCCTGGCACTCGGCATCGACCCGCTCGTGTCGTTCCTGGAGCGGATCATCCCGCGCTGGTCCGCCATCACGATCGTCGTGGTCGCGGTCCTCGGGGCCTTCGCCGGCATCGTGTTCGCCGTGGTGCCGATCCTGGTGGAGCAGGCGTCCAACCTGATCCAGAACTTCCCCGACATCGTGCAGGACATCTCGCAGCAGCAGTGGGTGCAGGACCTGTCGAAGCAGTTCGCCGGGTCGTTCGACATCGACCACGCCCTGCAGTCGCTGCAGTCCTTCGTCGAGAAGCCGGGCAACCTGCTCAGCGTCGGCGGCGGGATCCTGGCGGTCGGCAGCGGCATCCTGTCCGGCGTCACCGGGGCGCTCATCGTCATCATCCTGATGCTCTACTTCCTCGCGTCGATGCGGGGCATGAAGCGTGCGACCTACCGGTTCGTGCCGGCGTCGCGCCGCCAGAACTTCATCGACGTGAGCGAGCAGATCACGCAGGCCGTCGGCCGCTACGTCGTCGGGCAGGTGTCGCAGGCGCTGATCAACGGCATCCTGAGCTTCATCTTCCTGCTCATCATCGGGGCCCCGCTGCCCGTGCTGCTCGCGTCGTTCGCGTTCCTCGGCTCGCTCATCCCGCTCGTCGGCACGCTCGCCGCCGCGATCGTCATCTCGCTGCTCTGCTTCTTCGCGTCGCCGGCCACCGCCCTCGCCGCCGCCATCTACTACCTCGTCTACATGCAGGTCGAGGCCTACCTGATCTCCCCGCGCATCATGTCGCGTGCGGTCCAGGTGCCCGGCGCGCTCGTGGTCATCGCGGCGGTCGCGGGCGGCACGATCGGCGGCGTGCTCGGCGCACTCGTGGCGCTGCCCGTCGCGGCGTCGGTCATCATCATCGTGCAGAAGGTCATCTACCCCCGCCAGGAGCAGGCGTGACGAGCGGCACCGGCGCACCCGACGACGCGGTAATCGCCGCCTTCGCCGAGCACGTCCACGACCGTGACCGCTGGGCGCGCAGTGCCCGTGGGCCGCTCGCCCTCGTGAACGCCCAGCACGTCGACCACCCGCAGCCGGTCTGGCCGGTCCCCGGGACGTGGGCCCCGGCCGTCGGCGGACTCACCGTGACGGCCGAGGCCTCCGACGGTGTCGTCGTCGACGGCGTCCCGGTCGACGGCACGGTCCTGGTGGCCGGGGACACCGCCGTCGTGCCGTCGACCGTCGCGCTGCCGGACGGCTTCGCCGGCACCGTCAGCGGTGACACCCTGCGCGTCTGGGACCCGTCGTCCGAGGCGATCGCCCGCTTCGCACAGATCGCCCGCTTCGCGTGGTCCGGCGACTGGGTGACGTCCGGCACGTACGTCCCGCTGGTGGGAGACGACCTGGAGGCCCGTGGCAGCGTCCGCGACGCCGCCGGCGACGCCCTGCCGGTCGCCGGACACGTCGAGACCGTCGTGGGTGGTGCCACGGTGCGGTTCGTCGCCGTCCGGTCCGCTGCCCACCGCGGAGCCCCGCGGCTGCAGCTCATCGTGCAGGACGCCACGAGCGCCCTACCGGAGGACGACCCGGGCAGCACCTACTCGATGGGTCGGTTCCTGTACCTCGACGACCCCGGCACGGAGGCCACGGTCGCGCTCGACTGGAACCGGCTGGTCCTGCCGCCGTGCGCGTTCTCGTACCAGTACGCGTGCCCGATCCCACCGGAGGACAACCGCGTCCCGGTGCCGATCACGGCGGGGGAGCGACACCCGGTCGACGCGGACGGTGCCGTCCTGCACTGATCGGGGTCGGTTCCTTGCCGTTCCCAGCCGCAGCGCTGCATAATGGGCGTGTCCCCTCGGGACATCACAATCGCATACCGATGGTTCCGTGGCCCCTCGGGTCAGGATCCTCCGCACCAGGTCGATGGGGAAGTCGCACCTGACGTATCGGAGGAACCGTGAACGGAACGACGACAGGAGTGCTCTACGTGCACTCCTCACCCCGCGCGCTCTGCCCGCACGTCGAATGGGCAGCAGGTCGCGCGATGAAGCGCGCCGTGAACTTCTCGTGGCTCGACCAGCCCGCACAGGACGGTGCGCGCCGGACCGAGTACACGTGGACCGGTGCGGTGGGCGCCGGTGCCGCGATTGCGTCGGCCCTGCGCGGCTGGGAACACCTGCGGTACGAGGTCACCGAGGAGCCGACGAGCGCCTCGGACGGCGGTCGCTGGATGCACACGCCCGACCTCGGGGTGTTCTACGCGCAGACCGACGTCACGGGCAACATGGTCATCCCCGAGGACCGGGTGCGCTACGCGATGGAGGTCGCCGGCAGCAACGCCCTCGAGCTGCACCGTGAGCTCCGACTCGCCCTCGGGCAGGCCTGGGACGACGAGCTGGAGCCCTTCCGCCACGCGGCCGAGGGCAACCCGGTCGTCTGGCTGCACCGCGTCGGCTGACCCAACTCGCAACACGCCGGCGTCTCGGGTGCGCCGGACGCCGACGTCGGGTGCGCAACACGCCGGCGTGCTGTCCTGACGCCGCCGAAGACTCGGGACGCCGCCGAATACGGCGGCGTCTCGTCGTTTCCGGGGCGCCGCAGCGACACGACGGCGTGTTGCCGGGACTCCAACCGGCACCGGAACGACGGAAGCCCGCCCCGACGACGCGGGACGGGCCTCCTGGCAGGGTGGGACGGATCAGACGCTGCGGAACGCGACCACGGCGTTGTGGCCGCCGAAGCCGAACGAGTTGCTGACCGCGAGCAGGTCACCCTCGGGCAGTGCGCGCGGCTCGCGGGCCACGTCCATGACGATCTCCGGGTCCTGGTCGTGCAGGTTGATCGTCGGCGGGGCGACGCGGTTGTGCAGCGCGAGGACGGTGAAGACCGCCTCGATCGCACCGGCACCACCGAGCAGGTGGCCCGTCGAGGCCTTGGTCGCGGACACCACGACGTCGTCCAGGTGGTCGCCGAAGACCCGACGCATCGCGTGGTACTCGGCGACGTCACCGACGGGGGTCGAGGTGGCGTGCGCGTTGACGTGCACGACGTCCTCGATGCTCGCGTCGGCGTGCTCGAGGGCCTGCAGGACCGCACGGGCGGCGGCGCTGCCCTCGGGGTCCGGCGCCGTGATGTGGAAGGCATCCGAGGTGATGCCGGAGCCGGCGACCTCGGCGTAGATCGTCGCGCCGCGGGCCTCCGCGTGCTCCTTCGACTCGAGGATGAGCGCCGCTGCGCCGTCACCGAGCACGAAGCCGTCACGCGTCACGTCGTACGGACGCGACGCGGTCTCGGGGGAGTCGTTCCGGCGCGACAGGGCCTGCATGGCGGCGAACGCGGCCAGCGGGAGCGGGTGCAGCGCGGCCTCGGCGCCACCGGTGATGACGATGTCGGCGTCGCCGTCGGCGATGTGCCGGTACGCCTCGGCCAGCGACTCGGTCGACGACGCGCAGGCGGACAGGTAGGTGCGGGCACCACCACGGGCGCCGAACTCCATCTCGATGGCGGCCGCGGGTCCGTTCGCCATGAGCATCGGGACCGTCATCGGCAGGACGCGACGCGGACCCTTCTCGCGCAGGGTGTCCCAGGCGTCGAGCAGCGTGTTCACGCCGCCGATGCCGGTCGCCCAGTCGACGATGAGGCGCTCGGGCACGACCGATTCGTCGTCGATGCCGGCGTCGGCCCAGGCCTCGCGCGCCGCGACGAGCGACAGCTGCGACGAGGGGTCGAGGCGCTTCGACTCGGGGCGGGTGAGCTGGTCGGTGAGGAACCGGCGCGCCTGGCCGGCGAACTCCACGGGGAGCTCGAGCTCGGCGTAGCGGGGGTCCTCGATGCGGGTGATGCCGGACTTGCCGGCGAGCAGCGCGTCCCAGGTGTCCGGGGCGGTCGCGGCGAGGGGTGAGATCGCACCGATCCCGGTGACGACGACGGTCTTCTTGGTCATGGGACGACGTGTTCTTTCGTTGGGGTGAACAAGATGAGCGCCACGGCCCGCAGGGGTCCGCGGGCCGCGGCGCTCAGGAAGCTCGTGTCAGGCCTGGGCCTTGACGATGTAGTCGACCGCGTTGCCCACGGTCTTGAGGTTCTTGACCTCTTCGTCCGGGATCTTCACGTCGAACTTCTCCTCGGCGTTGACCACGATGGTCATCATCGAGATGGAGTCGATGTCGAGGTCGTCCGTGAAGGACTTGTCGGCGGCGACGGTGTCGGTGGCGATACCGGTCTCGTCGTTGATCAGCTCGGCCAGGCCGGCGAGGACTTCTTCGTTGGACAGGGCCATGAGTGTTCTCCTTGAAGGGGGGTGTCGTTTGACCGTTGACCAGCCTAGGGCACGCGGGGTCCGGGTGCGCGGAGGCTCGTCGGGATGGGGACCGGGCGTGCGGTTGCGCGACCGGACGGGGATCAGGGGAGGACGACCACCTGGGCACCGAACACGAGTCCGGCGCCGAAGCCGATCTGCAGGGCGAGGCCGCCCGACAGGTCCGGGTGCTCCTCGAGCAGGCGGTGCGTGGCGAGCGGGATGCTCGCGGCGGAGGTGTTGCCGGTGGTGGTGATGTCGCGGGCGATCGTCACCGTCTCGGGCAGGCCGAGCTGCTTGGCGAACTCGTCGATGATGCGGATGTTCGCCTGGTGCGGCACGAACGCGGCGAGGTCCTCGGGGCGGACGCCGGCGGTCTCGAGCGCCTGGCGGGCGACCTTGACCATCTCCCAGACGGCCCAGCGGAACACCGTCTGCCCGGCCTGGCGCATGGTCGGACGCGGTGCGCCGGCCTCCCACTCGTTGTAGGTCGCGGTCATGCCGATGGCGTCCCACTTCGAGCCGTCGGAACCCCAGATGGTGGGGGCGATGCCCGGGAAGTCGCTCGGGCCGATCACGGCGGCGCCGGCACCGTCCCCGAGCAGGAACGAGATCGAGCGGTCGGTCGGGTCGACGACGTCGCTGAGCTTCTCGGCCCCGACGACCAGCACGTGGTCGGCGAGTCCGGACTTGATGAACGAGTCGGCCTGGGCGATGCCGTAGGCGTACCCGGCACAGGCGGCGCTGATGTCGTACGCGGCGGCCGGGGTGGCGCCGATGCGCTCGGCGAGCAGCGACGCCATCGACGGGGTCGCCACGGTGTGCGTGACGGTGCTCACGAGCACGACGCCGATCTGGGACGGCTCGATGCCGGCCTTCTCGATTGCCTCGCGTGCGGCGGCCTCGGCGAGGTCGACGGCCTCGACGTCCTTGCCCGCGCGCTTGCGGGTGATGATGCCGGTGCGCTGGCGGATCCACTCGTCGGACGAGTCGATCGGGCCGACGAGGTCGTCGTTCGGCACGACGTTCTCGCCGCGGGCGGCGCCGAACGCCAGGATCCGGGTGAACTCGTGGCCGCGGCGCTGCTGGAGCAGCGGGCGCGCGGATCCGGTCGGGAGGCCCGTGGGGGCGTCCGTCGGGGTGGTCGGGTCGGTCATGCGGTTGCGTCTGCTTCCTGGCCCGCGCGCTGCAGCAGGTCGATCGCTGCAGGCAGGTCGTCGGGGGTCTTGATGGCGACGGTCGGCGTGCCGCGGAGGCCGCGCTTCGCCAGGCCGACGAGGGCACCGGCGGGTGCGAGCTCGATGATGCCGGTCACGCCGGCGGCGGAGAAGGACTCCATGACCGCGTCCCAGTGCACGGGGCTCGCGATCTGCTGGACCATGAGGTCGACGAAGCGGCGCCCGTCGTCGACGCGGGAGCCGTCGGCGTTGGTCCAGATCGGCAGGGTCGGGTCCTGCACGGTGGCGGCGGCCGCGACCGGGGCGACCCGCTCGACGGCGGGGGCCATGTAGCGGGTGTGGAACGCACCGGCCACGGCGAGCGGGATCACCCGGGCCTTGGCGGGCGGGTCGGCGGCGAGGGCCGCGATGGCGTCTGCGGCACCGGCGACGACGGTCTGGCCGCCACCGTTGTGGTTCGCGGGCACGAGGCCGTGCTCGGCGAGGGCTGCGGCGACCGCGTCGGCGTCACCACCGAGGACGGCGGCCATCGAGGTCGGCTCGAGCGCTGCGGCGTCCGCCATGGCTCGGCCGCGCTCGGCGACCAGGGCGACGGCGTCGGTCGGCTCGAGGATCCCGGCAACCGCGGCGGCGGTGAACTCGCCCACCGAGTGTCCGGCGACCCCGCCCACCAGGGCACGACGGCCCTCGGCGAGCAGTGCGTCGGCGGTCACCAGGCCGGCGGCGACGATGAGGGGCTGTGCGAGCGCGGTGTCCTTGATGGTGTCCGCGTCGGAGTTCGTGCCGTGCTCGGCGAGGTCGACGCCGATCGACTCCGACCACTGCCCGACTCGTTCACGAACGGTGGCGTCCTCGAGCCAGGGGGCGAGGAAGCCGGGGGTCTGGGAGCCCTGTCCGGGCGCGACGACGACGATCACCGGACAATCCTCGCGTTCTCGCCCCGCGGGGCCCGTGTGGACTTCCCACACGAATCCCCGCGGGACATTGTCGGTTCTCTACCGTCCGGAGCGCTCTAGCGTCCGGAGCGCTCTAGCGCCGGGGCGTGATGCGGCGGCGGCCGGTCGCGGACTCGGACATCGCGCCGAGGATGAGCGCCGACTGCACGATCAGGGCGTCCCGGGCGTGCGTGGCGTCCCACCCGATGATGTCGGCGACCCGGCGCAGGCGGTAGCGCACGGTGTTCGGGTGCACGAAGAGCTCACGCGCCGTGGCCTCGAGCGAACGCCCGGTGTCCAGGTAGCACCACAGCGTCTGCAGGAGCTCGGTGGACTGGTCCTTGAGCGGGACGTAGATGCGCTGCACCAGGGCCGACCGGGCGAGCGGGTCGCCGGCCAGGGCACGTTCGGGCAGCAGGTCGTCGGCCAGGGCCGGGCGGGGCACGCCGCGCCAGGCACGTGCGACGGCGAACCCGGCGAGGGCGGCCTTCGCGCTGGTCGACGCGTCGACGACCCCGGGGACCTCGTTGCCGAGCACCAGGTGCCCCTCGCCGAACAGCGGTTCGAGGGCCTGCGCGATGGTCGTGAAGGAGACGGGCTCCTCGCCCTCGGGGACGTCGTCGCGCGGGGTGGCGCGGCCGATCACCACGACGAGCCGCGATCCCTGGACCCCGACGAGCACGTCGGCGTCCATGTGCCGTGCGGTGCGCCGGACCTGGTCGACCTCGAGCTGCTTCGGTGCGGTGCCGACGAGCACCGCGACCTCGCCGTGGCCGTGCCACCCGAGGGCGGCGATGCGGGACGGCAGTTCGTCGTCGTACTCGCCGGAGAGGATCGAGTCGACCACGAGCGCTTCGAGCCGGGCATCCCACAGACCGCGGGCCTCGGCCGCGCGAGCGTAGACGTCGGCGGCGGCGAACGCGATGTCGCGGGAGTACTTGAGGATCGCCTCCTGCAGCATCTCGTCGTCGGCGGCGCGTTCCTCGACCACGGTCACCACGACGCGGATGAGCTGCAGGGTCTGCTGCAGGCTCACCGAGCGCAGGAGTTCCCGCGGGGCGGACCCGAAGACGTCGGCCGCAGCGATCCACGGCGTCGACGCGGTGCCCTCGAGCCAGCTGATGAACGAGGTGATGCCGGCCTGGGCGACGAGGCCCACGGCGGAGCGGCGCCCCGGTGGCATCTCGCTGTACCAGGGGAGCGTGTCCTCGAGCCGCTTGATCGTGGCGGTGGAGAGTTCTCCGGACACCTGACGGAGCCAGGAGAGCGCACGCTCGCGCGCGCTCTCCTGGCTCTCGTGGTCCGGGCGGACCGTCGTCACGGGTTGATCAGCTCTCGCCGCCCGCGCTGCCGGTGGTGCCGGCGGTCACGTCGTGCAGGCGGTACTTGTCGATCGCCTGCTGGACGAGCGCGCCGTCGACCTTGCCCTGGCGGGCGAGCTGCTGCAGCGTCCGCACGACGACCGACGGGCCGTCGATGTGGAAGAAGCGGCGAGCGGCCGGACGGGTGTCCGAGAAGCCGAAGCCGTCGGCGCCGAGGGTGGCGTAGTCGGTCGGCACGAACGGGCGGATCTGCTCCTGCACCAGGTGCATGAAGTCGCTCACGGCGACGACCGGGCCCTCGGTGCCGAGCAGACGCTCGGTGACGAACGGCGTGCGGGCCGGCTCGTTCGGGTTGAGGAACGCCTGCTGCTCGGCGGCCACACCGTCGCGGTACAGCTCACCCCAGCTCGTGACGCTCCACACGTCGGCCGACACGCCCCAGTCCTCGGCGAGGAGCTGCTGCGCCTCGAGGATCCACGGCACGGCGACACCGGACGCGAGCAGCTGGGCCTTCGGGCCGTCGTGCTCGCTCGCCTTGAGCAGGTACATCCCCTTGAGGATGCCCTCGACGTCGACGCCCTCGGGCTCGGCCGGCTGCACCAGCGGCTCGTTGTAGACCGTCAGGTAGTACATGACGTTCGGGTCGGCGTGCTTCGGCGAGCCGTCCTCGTTCGTGCCGTACATGCGGTCGAGGCCGGCCTTGACGATGTGGCCGATCTCGTAGCCGTACGCCGGGTCGTACGAGACGACGGCCGGGTTCGTCGTGGCGAGGAGCGGCGAGTGACCGTCCGCGTGCTGCAGGCCTTCGCCCGTCAGCGTGGTGCGGCCGGCGGTCGCGCCGATCATGAAGCCACGGGTCATCTGGTCGCCGGCGGCCCAGATGGCGTCGCCGGTGCGCTGGAACCCGAACATCGAGTAGAAGACGTAGACCGGGATGAGCGGCTCGCCCTGCGTCGAGTACGAGGTGCCGACCGCGGTGAACGCCGCGAGGGCACCCGCCTCGTTGATGCCGACGTGGATGATCTGGCCCTGCGGGCTCTCCTTGTAGGCCAAGAGGAGCTCGCGGTCGACCGACGTGTAGTGCTGGCCGTTCGGGTTGTAGATCTTCGCCGACGGGAAGTAGGCGTCCATGCCGAACGTGCGTGCTTCGTCCGGGATGATCGGGACCACGCGGTCGCCGAAGTCGGGCGAGCGCAGCAGATCCTTCAGCAGGCGTGCGAACGCCATGGTGGTGGCGACCTCCTGCTTGCCGGAACCCTTCTTGACGACCTGGTACTTCGAGTCGTCCGGCAGCGTGAACTGCGTGTACTTCGTGCGACGTTCCGGCACGTAGCCACCGAGCGCGCGACGACGCTCGTGCATGTACTGGATCGCCTCGTCGTCGTTGCCCGGGTGGTAGTACGGCGGTGTGTAGGGGTTCTCTTCCAGCTGCGCGTCGGAGATCGGGATGCGCATCTCGTCGCGGAACTGCTTGAGGTTGTCGAGCGTGAGCTTCTTCATCTGGTGGGTCGCGTTGCGCCCCTCGAAGCTCGGGCCGAGGCCGTAGCCCTTGACCGTCTTCGCCAGGATGACGGTCGGCTGGCCCTTGTGCTCGGTCGCGGCCTTGAACGCGGCGTAGACCTTGCGGTAGTCGTGGCCACCGCGCTTGAGGTTCCAGATCTGGTCGTCGGTGTAGTCCTTGACGAGCTCGAGCGCCTTCGGGTCGCGCCCGAAGAAGTTCTCGCGCACGTAGGCACCGTTCTCGGCCTTGTACGTCTGGTAGTCGCCGTCCGGCGTCTGGTTCATCAGGTTGAGGAGCGCGCCCTCGGTGTCGCGGGCGAGCAGGTCGTCCCACTCGCGGCCCCAGACGACCTTGATGACGTTCCAGCCGGCACCGCGGAAGAACGCCTCGAGCTCCTGGATGATCTTGCCGTTGCCACGGACCGGACCGTCGAGTCGCTGCAGGTTGCAGTTGATGACGAAGTTCAGGTTGTCGAGGCCGTCGTTCGCGGCGACCTGGAGCTGCCCGCGGGACTCGACCTCGTCCATCTCGCCGTCGCCCAGGAACGCCCAGACCTGCTGGTCCATGGCGTCCTTGATGCCGCGGTTCGACAGGTACTTGGCCTGCTGCGCCTGGTAGATCGCGTTGATCGGGCCGATGCCCATCGACACGGTCGGGAACTGCCAGAAGTGCGGCATGAGGCGCGGGTGCGGGTACGACGACAGGCCGCCGCCGGCGTGCGACTTCTCCTGCCGGAACCCGTCGAGCTGGTCCTCGGAGAGGCGACCTTCCATGTACGCGCGGGCGTACATGCCGGGGGAGGCGTGGCCCTGGAAGAAGACCTGGTCGCCACCGGAGGGGTGGTCCTGCGCGCGGAAGAAGTGGTTGTAGCCGACCTCGTACATCGCGGCGCTCGACGCGTACGTCGAGATGTGCCCGCCGACCCCGATGCCGGGACGCTGTGCGCGGTGCACCGTGATGGCCGCGTTCCAGCGGATCCAGCGGCGGTACCGGCGCTCCAGCTCTTCGTCGCCGGGGAACTCCGGCTCGTTCTCCGGCGCGATGGTGTTCACGTAGTCCGTCGTCGGGACCATCGGCACACCGAGGTGCAGTTCCTTGGACCGCTTGAGCAGGCTCAGCATGATCTCGCGACCGCGCTGGTGTCCGTGGGTCTGGACCAGCCCGTCGAGGGACTCACGCCATTCGGCGGTCTCCTGCGGATCCTGGTCGTTCGCCCCGGCGCTGTACGGGTCCTGGTCGTTCACCGTCACCCTTGACCTCGTTCGTTCTCGTGGTGGTGGACATGGTGGCTCCGGTGGTCGGGTCGCGACCGGCTGGGGCCCCGTCCACTCTAGGCCCCAGGACCGACGCTGATGCTGATGGTGACGTGCAGGTGGACGGGTGCTTGCATTCGCGTGTCGTCGGCGTAGCATGGCCGATCGTGCACACGCGATCCGCGGCGCACGGACCCGACGGGCACACCCCACGCCCGAGGAAGAAGCACACGTAGCGATGGCACTGGAGATCGGCTCACTCGCGCCGGACTTCGAGCTCCCGAACCAGTTCGGTGAGCACGTCCGACTCAGCGACTTCCGCGGCAACCGCCCGGTCGCACTCGTCTTCTTCCCGCTGGCGTTCTCGTCCGGGTGCACGAACGAGCTCTGCACCCTGCAGGACAACATCACGATGTTCCAGGACCAGCGCATCGAGCTGCTCGGCGTCTCGGTCGACTCGAAGGCCACGCTCCGCTCGTTCGCCGAGACCAACGGCTACGACTTCGAGCTGCTCGCCGACTTCTGGCCGCACGGCGCGGTCTCGAAGGAGTACGGCGTGTTCCTCGAGAACAAGGGCTTCGCCACCCGCGCGACCTTCGTCATCGACGTGCAGGGCCGCATCAAGGCCTCGATCATCACCGAGCCCGGCCTGCAGCGGGACGTCGCCGAGTACAAGGCGGCCCTCGACCGGCTCGCCGCCTGCTCGGCACCCGTCCCTGTCGGCTAGCGTTCCGAATCCCTCCTGACGGACGCGTCGGCGTCGACGGTCGGACAGGAGGCCCGGTGCACGCGATCGACACCGACCCACGTGGTCGCGGGGTCACCGCTGATGCGTACGCCCCGTACCCGGTGCGCGTCACGCCCGGCGCCTGGGGGCTGACCCGCACGGTCGTGGAGGCCCCGACCGGGCCCGTCGTGGTGCACCACCGCGCCGGCCCGGACCCGCTCCTGCTGCTGCACGGCGTCGCCGGCTCCTGGTCGACGTGGACGCCGTTGCTGCGCGCCGCGGACGGGATCGGGGACCGCGGGCTGGTGCTCGTCGACCTGCCCGGCTGGGGGTCCTCGCCGGCTCCCGACGGTCCGCTCGGGCTCGACGCCGTCACGGGTGCCGTGTCGGCGGTCCTCGTTGCGCTGGGCCTCGGCGCGGTCGACGTGGTCGGGCACTCCATGGGCGCGTTCGTCGGGTTGCACCTGGCGGTGGTGGCGCCCGAGCGGGTGCGGTCGCTCGCCCTGGTGTCCGGCACCACGGTCGCGACCGCCGGTGCGGCTCGGCACCCGGTGCGGGCGCTCGGCACCCTGCCGGCGTTCACCCTGCTGCGTGCGGGCCTCACGGTGACCGGTGGGGTCGCTCGTCCGCTGCTCCGGGGGATCGCCCGGATCGGTCTGTTGCCGCTCGTCGCGGCGCCGGTGTTCACGTACGTGCGACGCCTGGACCGGAGCGTGCTCGAGGCCTTCGTCGAGGAGCTCCGGCCGGAGCAGTTCACCGAGGCGGCACGGTCGGCGGCGGCGTACGACGTCGACCGGTGGCGTGCGATCACCTGCCCGGTGACGGCGATCGCCGGGCGCGACGACGTGTTCGCCCGCGTCTCGGACCTCGAGGCGCTGCGGGCGCTCGTGCCGCAGGTCCGGACGGTGCTGCTCGACGACTGCGGGCACTTCGCCCACGTCGAGCGTCCCGACGCCGTCGCGCGGGAGCTCGGCCTCGTCTGACCCGAAGTGGATGCGCGTGCATCGGGCGACACCCCACGAGTCGTTCGACACGTGGATCGTCGGAACATGCACCCGCATCGGATGCGCGTGCATCGGGCGACACTCCACGAGTCGTTCGACACGTGGATCGTCGGAACATGCACCCGCACGGACTGTCCGCCTGGGCGGGCGCGTCAGGTGTGGACGGGGAACGTCGCCGCGACGCGGGAGCGCACCTCGGCGACGACGGCCTCGCGCATCGTCGGGGAGAACAGCGCGTGGTCGCCGTCCTCGACGCGGACGACGGACACCGAGCCGCGACGGTCGTCACCGGGCCAGCGCCGGACGGCCTTCTGCCCACCGAGCCGGTCGAACAGGGCGGCGTCCTCGGGAGCGACGATCACGACGACGTCGGTGCCGTGCTCGACGAGCGGGCGGACGTGGCCGACGACGCCGCCCATCCGGTCGCGGCGGGCGATGCGGTCGCGGACGGCCTTCGGCACGAAGCGGTTGTACCGCTCGCGTACCCACATCCGCGCGGGCGACGGGGCGTCGATCGCCCGGACCCCGTCGGCGTACGAGCCGGGCTCGGCCGGGACACGCCGGTAGTCGTTCGGGCTGATCTCGACGACCAGGCGCGGGGCCTCCTCGACGGCGCGGCCCGCGACCCAGGCGCCGGCGCACATGCCGACGAGCACGAGCCGGTCCGAGGGTGTGGCGAGTGCGGTGACGACGGCGGACTGGTCCTCCACCCACTCCTGCGCGAACAGGAAGCTCCGCTCGTCCTCGTGCACGCCGGTGCTCTCGCCGGTGGCACGACGGTCGACCCGGACGACCCGGGCGCCGTCGCGGGCGAGGGCGCGGGCGAGTTCGACCTGGTAGTCGGTGGCCCCCACGCGGTGCTCGGCGCCGCCGCTGTGGAGCACGACGACGGGGGCGTCGTGGTGCTGGGCGGACGAGACGGTCTCGATCCCGAACAGGCCCTGATCGCCGAGGTGGACGATCCGCTCCGACACGCGGCCGTCGACGTCGAGGACCTCGTCGAGGACGGGCGTGCGGACGGGCACCGCCGTCTCGGGCGCCCAGGTGTCGAGCCAGGCCACGACGGTGTCGACGGCGGCTCCGGGGATGCGGGCGTGGATGCTCGTGCCGTCGAGGAGCTCGGCGCTGCCGGTGACCTCGGTCACCTCGACGCCACCGAGGGGCTTCGGCGACCGGGCACCCGGACGGACGAGCGCGACGGTGGGCCCGGTGCGCGGGGCGAAGGCGAGGTCCGCGAGTGCGGCGGCCTCGTCGGGCTCGACGTCGAACCCGATCAGGCTCTCGACGCCGTCGACCACGCGGTCGGCGCCGATCGTGATGGTCGCGAGGGCGCGCTGCCGGCGGAGCCAGCCCTTGCCCGATGCCGGGGCGTCCCAGACGACGAGGCCGTCGGTGTCCGCGGCCGCGTTCGCCGCGACGAGGGCCGCCGAGGCCAGCCCGACGAAGGCGACGTGCTGCACCCCCGTCGTGCGGAGCACGGCGGCGGCGTGGCGTGCGGACCGGACCTGCGCGTCGGGCGCGGTGTCGGGTGCGCCGTCACCACGTCCGGACGGGTCGTAGCGCACCGAGGCGATGCCACGGGCCTCCAGGCGGTCGGCCAGCAGACGGAGCGTGCGGTACGCGATGACGCCCTCCTGCCCGAGCGGCGGGCAGATCACGACGCCGGCGCGCGCGGCGGCGGGGAGCTGGACCGCGGCGCGGATCGCCGGCGATCCGGACCAGCCGTGCAGCGTGGTCACAGGGCGAGGGCGGCGCGGGCGGACGCCGGCCAGGCGTCGAGGTCCGTGCCGTGGGCGGCGAACAGGGCGATGGTGATGCGCTCCAGGCCGAACGCGATGCAGGCGCTGTGCGCGACCTGTCCGTCGTCGGTGCGGAGGCCGAACGAGGTGCCGAAGTGGTCCTCGTGCAGGTTCGCGGAGCTGATCGCGGTGGCGTCGTGGTCGGGGCCGTAGACCTTCGTCACGAACTCGAACTTGAGCGCCTGCTCGACCTGGTTGCGGGCGAGCATCTGCCCGACGCGGCCGAAGAAGGGGTCGTTGGCGGGGACGACGTCGATCTCGAGCCCGAACGACTCGAGCAGCGCGCGCATCACTGGGATGCTGCCGTCCCGGTGGGCCGCTGCGGACGCGGGGGTGCCGACGTGCACGAACTCGTGCATGTGGAAGGCCTGCAGACGCATCGGGTCGAGCGAGGGCTCGCGGCGGAAGGAGTCGCCGAGGACGTCGAAGAACCGGCCCTGCTGTGGCACGGTGTCGCCGATCAGGCCGTAGACCGGGTGGCAGACCGCGGGGGTGAGCATGAGGTCGGCCGGCTCGAGGAACCCCTCCCAGCGCTCACCGCGCTCGCGGGCGGCGAGCAGTGCGCGGTGGGTGCGGTCGTCGCCGGTGAACCCGGAGATCGACGCGGCGAGGTCCGGGAACGACGCGATGTAGTCGGTGCGCTCGAAGGACGCGAGCGGCTCGACCGGCGGGAAGCGCAGGACCTCGGCGCCGAGGTGCTGCTGGCTGCGGACCGCTGCGGCGTCGACTGCGGCGTACACGCGCTCGAAGACCCCGGTGCGGCCGTAGAGCCCGGGCGTGCCGAGGTCGAGGAGGACGCCGTCGGTGAGCAGGCGGGCGCGGAGGGCTGCGCGGGCGGCGTCGAGCGCGGCGGCGTCGGCGGCGGTGTCCGCGGTGGTGGTGTCGGTGGTGTGCGTGGTGGTGTGCGTGGTGGTGTCCGTGATCGTCACAGGATCACTCCCGTCATGATGGCCAGGTCGGCGTCGTTCTTGAGGAGACGGTCGTTGCTCACCATGACGGCGGCCCCGTGGGCGTCTCGGAGGTGTCGGGCGATGCTCATCGGACCCGAGGCGGCGTAGCCCGCGATCCCGACGATGCGCAGCGCCTTCGTGACGATGTCGGTGACGCGTTCGGACGCACCGATCTTCAGGGCGTTCGCGGCGAGGGCGTACGCGCTCGAGGCCAGCACGTCCGGGTCGTCGGCGGCGGCGTCGAACCGTTCGGCGGCGTGGCGCACCGAGTCGGCGAGGGCCTGCAGGTCGACCAGGAGCTCGGCGAGCCGGAGGGCACCGGGCGGGGTCGTCCCGACGGCGGCGCGGGCCTGCTTCCGGACGGCGCTGCGGGCACGTTCGGCGGACGAGACCGCGATGCCGAGCCAGACCGAGGCCCAGAGCACGTGCGACACCGGCAGGACGGTCTGGGCGGAGATCGCGGCGTAGTCGTCGCGGAACACCCGGTCGGTCGTCGTCTCGGTGTCGAGGATCCACCCGTTGCTGCACGTCCCGCGGAGCCCCATGGTGTCCCAGGTGGACGTCTGCGACAGGACCATCGTGTCGGTGCGGCAGATGAGCAGCCGCTGGTCCGACGCGGGGGCGTCGGGGTCGCGGCGTGCGGTGACGAACACCGCGTCGGCCTCGGTGGCGTACGAGATCACCGGCGCGTCCTTGCGCAGGCGGATCCGGCCGTCGTCGGTCGGCTCGATGGAGCAGGTGGACCGCCGGGCGTCGCCGCCGACGCCACGCTCGGTGGTGGCCGACGCGACGAGTGCCCCGCCCCGGACGGCCTCGATCGTCTCGAGCACGCCGGCACCGTCGCCGCCGTGCCGCCAGAGCGCCATGACCTGGCCCTGGTGCATCGCGAACACCATGCCGGTCGCGGCACAGGCCCGGCCGAGTTCGGTCGCGATCGCGGAGAGCTCCGCCACGGAGGCACCCTCGCCACCGTGCTCGGTCGGCACCGCTGCCGCGAGCAGGCCGTACTCCCGCATCGCGGCGATGGCCTCGCGCGGGGGTCGGGCGTCGCGGTCGACCTCGTCGGCGAACTGTGCGGCGACCTCGGCCACCGCGCTCGCACGCTCGGCGAAGCGGTCGACGACCGACGGTGCCGGCAGGACCAGGGTCACGAGGCGAGCTCCGCCGCGGCGACGATCGACTCGACGCTCGCGAAGGTGGACCGGTTCAGCACCGAGTCGGGGAACTCGACGTCGAGGTCCGACTCCACCGCGAGCATCACGTTGACGGTGGCGTGCGAGGTCAGGCCGAGAGCGTAGAGGTCGGCGATCGACGCGACGTCCCACGCGTCGACCGTCAGCCGGCCGTGCTCGGCGAGGGCGCGACGGACGGCCCGGTCGGTGGCCGGGTCGGCGATCGTCGCGGTGGTGCTGGAGGGGTTCGGGTCCTGTTCCATGACTGCAACCGTAAAGAGGAACGGCCCTCGGGAAACCGCCGTGCGGGTGCGGGAAACCGCACCCCTGTCCGGAGCGCCGGGTCAGCGCTCAGAGAGGGCCACCGCCGTCGCCACCGCGAGCCCCCGTTCGTGTGCCAACGAGACCGCGATCGGACCGCACCCGATCGACTCCGCCAGGGCCGCGGCCGCCCCGGACAGCTCGACCGTGGGGGCGCCGCCGGCGTCGAGCACGACGGCGACGTCACGCAGCGGGATCGCCTGGTCCGGAGCCGGCCGGAGCAGTTTCACCACGGCCTCCTTGCCCGCGAACCGGGCAGCGAGGCGCTCCGGGTCGTCGCCGGTGTCGGTGCGCTCCCGCAGGGTGAACACCCGGTCCAGGTACCGCTCGCCGTGCGCCGTCACGGCGTCGACGACGTCCTCGACCGCTGCGAGGTCGGTGCCGGTGCGGATGGTCATCACGAGGAGCAGGCTACGCACCGGTTGTCCACAGTGCATGCCCTGACCGGCATGGGGCACGCCGGGGGTTCGTATGATCGTCGCCAGGGACCACCGAGGGGGAACGATGGCATCACCGTGGACGGGCATGATCGAGGACGCGCGGCACTACCCGTCGCCGCACAACTCGCAACCGATCGTCGTGCGCGTCGAGGACGACCGCACCGCGACCGTGTTCTACGACCTGCGACGGGGGTTGCCGGCGGAGTCGTTCGGCATCCCGTTCGGGCACGTCTGCGCCGGGGTGTTCCTGGCCGGGCTCGACGTGGTGGCACGAGCGCACGGGTTCACCGTGCAGGAACGGCTCGACCACGCCGAGATGGACTTCGGTCGGCTCGACGCTGGTGCGGACGACCGCCTGCACCGGCTGGGCACGGTGACGTTGCGTCCGCACGTGGTCACCGCGGACGACCGGGAGGCCCTGGCCGGCTTCCTCGCACGGCGCACCTCACGCAGGCCCTACGACGCAACGCTCGTCGACGCCTCCGCGATCGAGGCCGCGTCCACCATCGCGTCGGCGGCCGGGCAGCGCTTCCGCACCACCGACGACCGGGCCACGGTCGACGAGATCGTGCGCGTCAACCAGGAGACCCTGTTCGACGACCTGCAGCACGACGCCGTGCACGACGAGATCCTGCACTGGCTGCGGTTCTCGAAGCGACAGGCAGCGGCCACCGGCGACGGGCTGTCCGCGGAGACGATGCTCATGCCCGGCCCGGTGCTCCGGTTCGCCATGGAGCACCGCGGACTCTGGCAGGCCCCGGGCATCGGCGGGGTCTTCCGCAAGGTGTACCTGTCCACCATGCGGGGCGTCCGACAGCTCGCCTGGCTCGAGGGACCGTTCAGCACCCCTGCCGAGTACGGCGAGGCCGGACGGGTCTTCATGCGCATCTGGCTCGAGTTCTCCGCACGCGGCATCGCCATGCACCCCTTCGGCACCGTGATCACCAACCCGCGGTCACACGCCGCGTTCGTGGAACGTGCGGGCGTCGACGAGTCCGACGGGCGGATGGCCTGGATGCTGTTCCGCTTCGGACACAGCGACCCACCACCCCTGGCACACCGCCGACCCGCAGCAGCGATGACCGTCGGCGGTGCCCGGTGAAGCGCGCAGCGGTGTTCTCGGTGGTGTGGGTGGTCGAGACCTTCGTCGCACTGTTCATGCCCCGCGTCGGCACCCACAAGCTCCTGCTCACGCCCGGCATCGAGCCGCTCCGCTGGACCCTCGGACGCTGGCGCGCCTGGCGGACCGCGGAACGGGCTGCGAAGCGGGTCCCCGCGTACCGGGCGTTCCTGGCGGAGTCGGGACAGGCCTCCAGGCTCGACACCCGTGGTGGGATCGCCGCAGCGATCTCGGGACTGCCCGAGATGGACAAGGACTCCTACGTCAAGCGCTGGAGCATCCCCGAGCGCTGCATCGACGGACGCCTGCCCCGACGCGGCGTCGTCGTCGACGAGTCCAGCGGATCGAGCGGCACCCCGACCAGCTGGGTGCGCGGCCCCGACGAACGCCAGGCCACCCGACAGCTGCTGCAGCTCGGGTTCTCCCGCACCGCGAAGGACCTGTCGAAGCAGCCCTTCGTGCTCAACGCCTTCTCGCTCGGGGCCTGGGCCACCGGGATGAACGTGACCGCCTCGCTCACCGAGTCGTCCATGATCAAGTCGATCGGCCCGGACCGCGACAAGATCGTGCAGACGATGCGCGAGTTCGGCACCGACTTCACCTACATCATCTGCAGCTACCCACCGTTTCTGAAGGCCCTGTTCGAGGACGACCGGCTCGACTGGAGCCAGTACACGATCGTCGCCGCGTTCGGGGGCGAGGGCATCAGCGAGAACATGCGCGCCCACATCGAGCAGTACGCGCAGGCCGTGCTCGGCTCCTACGGGGCGAGCGACCTCGAGATCAACCTCGGCATCGAGACCCCGTTCAGCGTGCAGCTCCGCCGGGCGATCGCCGCCTCACCGGAACTCTCCGCCGCCCTCACCAAGCAGGGCGAGTACGGGGTGCTGCCGATGGTGTTCCAGTTCAACCCGTTCGGCTACCTGATCGAGACGAACGACCTCGGCGAACTCGTCGTGACCATCGCCCGCTCCGAGAACATCAGCCCCCGCATCCGGTACAACATCCACGACCGCGGACACGTGGTGCGGATGAAGGAACTCCGCTCCGTACTGCGGGCGACGGGGCACGCGGCGCTCGCCGCGGAGGCCGAGCTCGACCTGCCCCTGCTGTTCCACTACGGCCGGTCCGACCTGTCCGTCGACTACAACGGGGCGGTCGTCGCACCGGACGTGGTGCGGGACGTCGTGTACGGCGACCCGGAGCTGCTCGAGGCCGTCGAGAACCACCGGCTGATCAGCTACGAGGACGACCAGGGTGACCGGCAGCTGCACATCGCGTTCCAGCTCGCCTCGGGTGCCGGCGGGTTCGACGCGGACGCCGCCCGGGGCGACGTGATCGCCGAGCTGCGGCGGTTGAACAAGGACTTCTCGAACGCGATCCGTACGGCGCCGCCGGGCACGCTGCCGACGGTCGCGTTCTACCCGTACCGGACGGGGCCGTTCCGCGAGGACGGCAAGAAGCTCAAGAACGAGTACGTGTGGCAGCTGCCGGCCGGGTCGGTCGAGCAGTGGGACCTCGACCTGTCGTGGGTCGCGGCGAAGGAGGCCTGAGCGCGAGCCGATTCCGGCGCTAGTCGTACTGCGGCGGCCAGTCGAAGGGCGCCGGCAGGTGCGGGACCTCGCCGACGGTCGTGACGACGAGGACGATCTGGCGCAGGTCCGTGAGCTCGATCGAGCGCGGGTTCCCGATCCGCCGGTGCCCGTCGACCCACACCGTCAGTTCCCCGCGCAGGCCGCCGACGTGCTCCGGACCGAGCGAGACGCCCCACTCGTCGAAGAACTGCCCGAGCGTGAACGTCTGCTTCGTCGGCGACTCGACGTGCACGATGCCCGACGTGTCGTGCGTGTGGATCTCCGCGGCGAACTTCCGCTCGTCGGAGTGCCCGATGTTCGCCGGGACGGTCACCGGCTCGTCGCCGTCCAGGATCGTCAGGTGCGTGTGCACGTGCTCGGCCAGCCGTTCGCCCCAGACGTTCCGGAGCCCGGCGGACTCGGCGCGGGCCGTCAGGTCCGTCGGCCGTGGCCAGGGCGGAGCGTCGCGGGCGGTGGCCGGTCCGGATGCGGCGCACCCGGACAGCAGCAGGAGTGCGGCCACCGCGACCGCGACGCTCCGCAGGTTCACCAGCGGTCGTGGACGCTCGCGCGGAACCACGTGTCGTACAGGTCGTGCACGGTGGCGTCGAGGCCCTCGATCGGCGGCAGGTCGCCGGCCGCGGCGTTCGAGCGCGCCTGCTCCGGGTTGCGCGCGCCCGGGATCGCCGCGGTGACGCCGTCCTGCGCGAGGATCCACGCGAGCGCCGCCTGCGGGACCGAGACGGCGTCCGGCAGGGACGCCGCGAAGGTCTGCGCGGCACGCACGCCGTCGTCGTAGTCGACGCCGCTGAAGGTCTCGCCCTGGTCGAAGGCCTCGCCGTGGCGGTTGTAGTTGCGGTGGTCGCCCTCGGCGAACGACGTGTCGGTCGTGTACTTGCCCGAGAGCAGCCCCGAGGCCAACGGGACGCGCGCCAGGATGCCGACCCCTGCCTCCCGGGCCGCCGGCAGCACGCGGTCGAGCGGCTTGAGACGGAACGCGTTGAGGATGATCTGGACGCTCGCGACGCCGGGCCGGGCGATCGCGGTGAGGGCCTGGTCGGCGGTCTCGACGCTGACGCCGTAGGCGGCGATCGAGCCGTCGGCGACCAGCGCGTCGAGGGCGTCGTAGACGGCGTCGTCCTCGTAGACCGGGGTCGGCGGGCAGTGCAGCTGCACGAGGTCGAGGGTGTCCTGCCCGAGGTTCTTCCGCGAGCGGTCCACCCACTCGCGGAAGTTCGCGGCGACGTAGTTCTCGGGGACCTGGTCGGCGCGACGGCCCATCTTCGTGGTGATCGTCAGCGGCACGTCGGGGTTCGCGGCACGCCACGCGCCGATGAGCTGCTCGCTCCGGCCGTCGCCGTAGACGTCGGCGGTGTCGAACAGGGTGACACCCGACTCGACGGAGGCGTCCATGACGGCGTTGGCGTCGGCTTCGGAGACGGGGCCCCAGTCACCGCCGAACTGCCAGGTGCCGAGGCCGATGGGGGAGACGGAGCGGCCGGTGCGGCCGAGGGTGCGACTCTGCATGGGTCCGAGCGTAGTCAGACGTGCGCGGGCGGGGTTCAGCCGATCGTCGAGACGCCGCGGCGCAGGAGCGCTCGCGCTGCCCGCGCGCGGGGGATGACCCAGACGGCTGCCCACAGGGCCATCGCGCTCCAGAGCAGGATGAGCATCGTCGTGATGAGCGTGCCGTGCTGGTCGCGCATCGACCACGTCATCGCGATCCACAGCACGCCCAGGACGACCTTGCCCCAGCCGGCGCCCTCGCGGTCGGCCTGCGCCTGGACGAGCGGGATCCACTGGTCCGCCGGCACACCCGCGGGCACCTGACCGTCGGCGATCCACTCGCGCACGACGATCGACCGCTCGTAGCCGCCCTCGGCGCGCCAGGCGCGGCGCTGCAGGACGACGGCGATCGCGGCACCAGCCACCGCGGTCGGGATGCCGGCCGAGACCAAGACGGTGGTGGTCGCCTCGGTCCACGACGACAGGACCAGCATGACTAGGACGACGGCGAAGGCCGCACCCGTCACACCCGCACCGAGCAGGCGGAGCCGCCCGGCTTCGTCGAGGACACCGACTCCGACACCGTTCACGGGGGAGAGCGTACCTGCGGTGATCGGGGGCGGGGCTGTTCGTCAGCCCAGTGCCAGCAACCAGCACATGCCGGCGGCGGCGAAGGCCATCGCCCAGCTCACCAGGCTGCCGATCAGGAAGTACTCGGCCTGGTACCCGGTCGTCTCGCGGCGGATCTCGGGGAACCGGACGATCCCCTTCGCGGCGATCAGTGCGGCGACGACGGGGAAGGCGCCGGCCAACGAGAACCCGGCCAGCAGGAGGCGCTCGATCGGGCCGATCATGCGGCCGCCCTTGAGGGTGACCGTGCGGTCTCCGGGTTTGTCGTCGTCTTCGTCCGACGCCCTGCCGGTGCGTCGTCGGCCGAAGCGTTTCGGTCGGCCGGCTGCTGCCGCCGCCGTTGTGCGCTGGGCATCCGGGGAGAGTTCTGCTGGCAGCGCCTGGGCGACGACCACGTTGGCCGAGTCGACCAGGAACAGTGCCGATCCGATCCCGGCGACGATCGCGGCGAGCGGCACCGCGCCGACGAAGGACGGGCCGACGTCCCGGTGCCAGTCCACCACGAAGCCGGAGGCGTCGGCAGCCGGTACCCAGAGCAGCAGCACGGCGACGGCGACCGCGAGCAGGACGGCCGGCCAGGACCCGGAGCGTCGGAGCCAGGGGAGTGCCCGATCGCGACCGCCTGGCGCGCCACCGGACCGCACCGGCATCGTCGTCGCGACCCACAGGGCTGCGAGGACGACCGCGACCAGCACCGACCAGACGGCGAGGCCGAGGCCGAGCACCGCCACAGCCGTCACGGCGGCCCACAGCAGGGCGATCACCGTGGTGGTCAGCACGCGCCGAGGTGCCACGGCGGTCCCGGTCCGTGCGCGGACGACGTCGGCGAGCCCGACGAGGGTCAGGAGGACTCCGGCGAGCATCAGCGGCCCCCGTCCCCGAGGACACGCAGGCCCTCGACCAGGGCGGCGACGCCCGACTTCTGCACGGACTGGGACACCGCCGACGGGGTGATCCCCTCGTCCGCGGCGATCTGCGCCTGCGTCCGGCCCTGCACCAGACCGAGTGCGATCCGGCGGGCGCGGGGTGCGAGTCGCGAGACGACGTGGTCGCGGCTGAGGAAGTAGGCGTTCACGAGTCGCTCCGTCGTTCCGTGGCGGTCGTCGGCGTCGTGGTACCAGGACCGCAGGAACGCGGTCCGGCCGTCCTCGCGCCGGTGGGTCTCGTTGATGGCGTCCCGCGCCGACCACCAGCCCGGGCCGTCCTGCAGCGGGCCGGCGCCGCCGGTGCCGATCGTCCGGACCTGCCCGCGGCCGATGCCGAGGCGGATCTGCACGGTCGGGGGGAGTGCGAGGGTGGCGGCCGTCGTGGCCAGCAGCGCGTCGGTGAGCGTGGCGTAGATGACCTGGAACTCGTCGCCGACGGTGCCGCGGAGGGGGTCGAGTGCGCTGACGTCCGGGGTACTGTCGAAGGCGTGCTCGACGTTCTGCTGGGCTGCGGAGCGGTCCTCGAGCGTGCGGGAGTCGACCAGGTCGACGATCACGGCGATCACGGGCTCGGACTGCATGGGTTAAGCGTAGAGCTTCATATCGTAGAAAGTAAGTCTGGGGCTAAACTTCACCGGCTGCCGTGACGCTCTAGGATCGTCGTGAGGGCCTTTAGCTCAGCTGGTAGAGCGCCACGTTTACACCGTGGATGTCGTCGGTTCGATCCCGGCAGGGCCCACCGAGCCACCGCTGGCCGGTCTCCCACCGGGACCGGCCAGCGATCCGTCAGTCGCCGAGGGGCCACAGCCATTCGGCTTCGAGGTCGCCTTCGACGAGTTCCGCGAGCTTGCCGAAGTAGTTGCGCCTACGACGTCTCGCCCACGGCGGCCGTCTACTGCGGCACGAAGTTCGCAGCACGGGCGATCACCGAGGGGCTTCGCCAGGAGTCACCGCGCGGGATCCGTGTCACCACCGTGTCGCCTGGAGTCACCGAGTCCGAGCTCGCCCCAACGATCACCGACGCCTCCGCCGCCGCCGCGATGGTCATCTACCGTGCCGAGTCGGTCTCTGCCGACGCGATCGCCCGCGCCGTTTCCTACGCGGTGGCCGAGCGACCCGACGTCGACGTGAACGAGATCGTCGTGCGGCCTGCGGCCCAGCGTTGAGTTGCTCCGCAGTGTCGCAGCGAGCCGCCGGGCGAGGCGTAGCGGGTGGCCGTCACCCCGGATGGGCTACGCCACAGGTCACGAGCGCAACAGCGCTCCGGGCGATGAGGGCGATCGCCCACCGGCGTGAGGCTGTTCGACGTCTCACCGGATCACGGTGGCGGTCCTCGGCGATCATCCTGGCGTCCGGTAGCGTCAGCGCCATGACCGACATGCAGCGACGCAGTCTGCTCGAACGGCTGATCGGCAAGCCCCTGCCGTGGCTCGTCTGGGTGTGGGCGGTCATCGCGCTGGTCTGGCTCGTCCTGGCCGTCGTCGAACCGTCCCGGTTCCACACGCAGATGGCGGTCCTCTGGATCATCCTCACCGCCGTGCAGATCGGCTCGGTGTCCTACGCCCGTGCGCAGGCGCGGAAGCGTGCTCGGAACGCCGGCGACGACTCGTAACCGGCCCGACGCAGGCGCCCAGAGCGCGCCCGCGCCCGGAGCCCGCCCACGCCCGCCCAGTGCATGAGCGTGCGCAGAGCTCGGCGAGATGCCTGTGCGCTGCGTGAGAGCATGCGGTCGTGACAGACGAACCCCTGCTCGAGATCCGGTCGGCGTCCGAGACGGACGCGGCGTCCGTTGCTGCGGTCGTCGTCCGTGCGTACGCCAACCAACAGGGCTGGGTGAGCGACGCCGAGCTGGTGACCGGGGAGCGGACGAGCCCGGACCAGGTGCGTGCGATGATCCGTGCCCCGCGGTCGGTGGTGCTCGTCGCGGCCCACGACGCCACCATCGTCGCGACCTGTCACCTGCGGGCCTCCGACCGGGCGACGGCGCACCTCGGCATGCTCGCTGTGGACCCGGCGTGGCAGTCCCGAGGTGTCTCCCGGCGGCTCCGGACCGCGGCGATCGCGTACGCCGAGGAAGCCTTGGCGTGCGATTCCGTCGAGCTCGAGGTGCTCAGCGTGCACGAGGGACTGCGACGCGTGTACGAGCGAAGCGGGTTCATCGCGACGGGGGAGACCCGACCGTTCCCGGCACACGTCGCTCGCGTCGCGGGGCTGCACTTCGTCGTGCTCCGGAGATCGCTCGGCGGGTCTGGACAGACCGCGGACGTGTGACCCGAGCGGCGCGCCGCCGCCGGGACCCGTAGGCTCCAGGCGGACCCACCGGTGCACGGGGCGCACGGCGGGATCCGAGGGGGAACCACATGTCCATCACATCCAGGATCACCACCGCGGGGACGGCAACCGTGATCGTCGTGCTCGCACTCTCCGGCTGCGCCGGGACCGGCACAACGGCACCGGGAGTGGAGCGGGCCACACCGCGGTCGTCGGCACCGACACAAGCGCCGACCCTGGCACCGACGGAGACGCCGACGGAGACGCCGACGGCGCCGGCCACCGCCGACTCGGCCACGAAGGACCTCACGTTCGAGGACGGCGACGCGCTCTCGGCGAGCACGCTGCCCGCGTTCGGGCTCCAGGTCTCGGCGCTCGACGGCTGGGAGCAGACCGGCGAGGACCCGACGACCGGGTCGCGGGAGTACACGAACGCCGACGGCTCCGTGGCGACGATCACGCAGCAGCGGCTCACCGACCTCGACCCGACGATCGGGGACCGTGCCGCCACCGAGCAGCTGTTCACGGCCGCGGGGCTGCCGGCCGACCGGCTCGAGGAGCAGCTGCTGCCGACGATCACCGGCGGCACCGCACAGTTCCTGTCGATCGCCGGGCACAACACCGACGGGTCGTGGTCGGCGACCGTGGCGCGGGCATTCGCGAAGCCGGGAGCGGCACTCATCGTGAAGGTCCGGACGACCTCGCAGGATGCGCTCCGTCCCGACCTGCACGACATCCTGGTCAACGCGCAGGTGGTCGTCGCCTAGCGCGACCAGCGCGACCAGCGCGACCAGCGCGACCAGCGCGACCCGCGCGGGCGACGGGACGCGAGACCGACGGGAGGCCCGGTGCCAGCTGGCACCGGGCCTCCCGTCCGTCGTGGACGCGGCCTGACCGCCCCTGCCGACCCACGCGGATCGGCCCGCGTCAGCGCTCCGCGCGCCCGGCGAAGCGGTACCGGAACCCGGGCACACCGTCCGCGGTGACGACCACGTCGTAGTACCCCCACTCGTCGAGCGGCCAGTGCATCGTCTTGCGCCCGGAGCCGCGGACGTGCGCGGTCTCGCGGTGCTCCACGAAGTCGTTGGCCACGAGCACGAAGCGCACCTCGGCCCGGCCGGTGTTCTCGAGCAGGAGCTGCAGGGTGCGCCGACCGCGGGTGTCCCGGACGACCGAGACGTGCGGGACGCCGCCGGTCGCCGGACCACCGACGGCGACGGTGCCGGCGAAGCGCCGGAGGAACCGGTCGGGTCCGTAGACGCTCACGTCGTAGGCGCCGTCGGTCGTCGTGGTGTCCCATGCCCAGTCGGCGGTGGCGCCCACCGGGACGGTCTTCGGGTGGGCGGCGAACGGCATCGCGGTGTTCGGGTAGACCAGGAAGTTGACCCCCTGGCGACCGTCGTTCGCGAGGGTCACGGTGACGCGACCGGTCCGGTGGTCGACGCTCGCGTCCGCGTGCTGCCGGTAGGGCAGGCTCCGGCGGCGGACGGTGCCGGGCTCCTGGACGGGCACGGTCTGCGCGCCGATCGCGGGTTCCTCGATGGGCGGCTTCGCCTGGTCGGCGTCGGCGGCCGCGACCAGCGCGCGGGTCTGCTCGATGCCGGGGACGACGTCGGCGCCGGGGATGCTCGCGTCGGGGGCGCTGAAGTCGAAGCAGCTCGTCAGGTCTCCGGAGACGGTCCGTCGCCAGTCGGAGATGTTCGGCTCGCGGACGCCCGTGACGTGCTCGAGGAACTGGATCACGGACGTGTGGTCCGCCACCTGCGAGTTGACCCACCCGCCACGGCTCCACGGGGACACCACGGTCATCGGCACGCGGGCGCCCATGCCGATGGGCAGACCGTCGACGTACTCGTCGGGCGTGCCGGGCTCGGCGAACGGGGGGACGACGTGGTCGAAGTACCCGTCGTTCTCGTCGTAGTTGACGAGCAGGACGGTCGAGGCAAAGGTGTCCGGGTTGCTGAAGAGCGCCTGCACGACGGCGTTCGTGTAGTGGGCGCCGTAGTCCGGGCTGGCCGCCGGGTGCTCGCTCCAGCCGTAGGGGGCGACGACGTACGACACGGTCGGCAGGTTGTTGGTCGCGCAGTCCTGCCCGAACTGGCTGAGCAGGTGGGTGACGTCGAGGCCCTTGCCCGAGTTCGGCTTCCACCCGTCGTGCAGCCCGGCACGCGCGGCGAGCTCCTGCTGGGCGGGGTCGGAGGACGCGAGCGCGCGGTGGTACTGCTCGAACAGCCAGAGCGGGTTGTCGCCGTAGTCGCCGACGTACGGGTCGGCGGAGCTGTCGCCGACCTCGTCGTTGGCGTAGGTCTTCCAGGTGACGCCGGCCGCCTGCAGTCGTTCCGCGTAGGTGGTCCAGGCGAACACCGGCTCGTAGTCCGCCGGGTTGTCGGTCGCCGGTCCGCCCTGGGTGCCGCGGGGGTCGATGGTGCCGGACCACTGGTACAGGCGGTTCGGCGTCGTCGGACCGTTGAGCGAGCAGTGGTAGTCGTCACAGACCGTGAAGGCCCCGGCGAGTGCGCGCTGGTAGGGGATGTCCTCGCTGGTGAAGTAGCCCATCGTCTGGGCGCTCTTCGCGTCGACCCACCGGTTCCAGGCCCCGCCGTTCCACGCGGTGTGCCCACCGCCCCAGGAGTGGTCGAGGCCGTCGGCGTTCTGCGCGTTGAACCGGGTGGTGTCGAGCCGGAACGGCAGCATGGCGCCACCGTCGGTGCGGGCCGCCGCCGGCTGGTGGAAGACGTCGTGTCCGGTCGGCAGCTCGAGCGCCTGCTTGTCCGAGAACCCGCGGACCCCGGGCATCGTGCCGTAGTAGTGGTCGAACGACCGGTTCTCCTGCATGAGCACGACGACGTGCTTGACATCGGCGATCGTGCCGGTGGGGACGGCACGGGCGGTCGCGGCGCTGGCGCGGTCGGCCGCGCCCGGTCCGAACGCAGACCCTGCCGCGACGCCGGCCATGATCGCTGCTGCGCCGCCGACCAGGACCGTCCGGCGGCTCAGGCCGGGGCGGACCGCTGCGGTGTACGCCGCGTCCGGGGTCAGCGGTGGTGCGGCGTCCAGGCTGACGTCGGGTGCGCCGTGTTCGGGCTTCCTCGTGCTCATCGCGGGCCTTCCAGGTCGTGGGAGTGCGGGCGCTGCGGGGGAGGCGCGCCCGTCAGCATGACAACGAGGTGCGCTGAACCGTGCCTTGCCCGACCGTGGCGGCGGGGTGAACGCGTCCGGTGGAGTCGGGATCGACCTGTCCAGGTGCGCCGCGTCTCAGCGCTGTGGTTCTGTGGTCGCTGCTCCGTGGACTCCGACGCATCTGGACAGCTCGTACCGCGGCGGGGGAGGATCGCCGGGTGCGACCACTGTTCCGGGACATCGCCGAGGATCTCGCCGACCGGCTGCTCCGCGGTGAGTTCGACGCCACGGGTGTCCTGCCAGCCGAGCACGACCTGGCGGCCGACTACGCCGTCGCGCGCGGCACCGTGCGGAACGCCCTCGAGCTCCTCCGCCACCGGCAGGTCCTGACGGCACGTGCCGGCTCCCGCTGGCGCGTCCGCACCACGACGCTCGGCCACGACGCCGGCGCGCTCGAGTCCTTCGGCCAACTGGCCAGGGCCCGGGGGCACGAGCCCGGCGGGCGGGTCGTGGCGGTCGAGGAACGGCCGGCCACCGTGCGTGAGCGGCGGCTTTTCCGCGCTGCGCACGACGAGCCCGTCCTGCACGTCGTGCGGGTCCGCTCCCTCGACGGTGTGGACGTCATGCTCGAGCGCACCGCCTACGCGCCGTGGGTCGCCGCCGTCATCCGGACGATCCCGGGCGGGCAGACGTCGGTGTCGGCGACCCTGGAGGACCGGTTCGGCATCCGGGTCGGTGCCGCCGTCACCACCGTGGACGCGCTGCTGGCGGACGACGCCGACGCCGCGCTCCTCGGGGTCCGGCCCGGTGCGGCCCTCCTGCAGGTGCGCCGGTCCAGCACCGCCGAGGACGGACGCCCGCTCGAGGCGGGCGACGACCGGTACGTCGCCGGGACCGTGCCGCTCCGGATCCGGACGGCGTCCGCAACGGCACCGGCACCGCGGACCGGCACCGGGCACGACGACGCGGGATGAGCCGGACGGGAGGCCCGGTGCCAGCTGGCACCGGGCCTCCCGTCCGTCTCCACGCGACCCCACGACGTGGGCCGGCAGGCGGGATCAGCGTCGCTGTGCGCCGTCCGCGGCGACGGCCGCCGCCAACCCGGACTCGCGAGGCGGTCAGCGGGTCATCTCGACGGCCGGCCTGGTCCGTACCGGGGCGAGCCAACGGGTCAGGAGCACGGCGGTGATGCTGCCGGTCGCCATGATCGCGGCGAGCACCACGATCTGGAAGCGCCCGGCCTCGAGCGGGGACACGCCACCGAACACGGCCCCCACGAATGCGCCGGGCAGGGTGACGAGCCCGGTCGTCCTCGTCTGGTCGACCGTCGGCACCAGGGCGGCACTCACGGCGCGTCGGACCAGGTCCGCGGTGGCGCGGCCGGGTGTCGCTCCGAGCGCGAGCCACCCCTCGACCTCGTCCCACCGATCGTCGACGAGTTCGCGGAAGCGACGACCGGCGATGGTCGCGATCGACATCGCGTTGCCGATGACGATGCCGCCGAGCGCGAGTGCGTAGCGGGGCGAGAGCGCGATGGCTCCGCTCCCGAAGACGACGACCGCGCTGACCAGGATGCCGGACGCCATCGCTCCGGCGACCGGCAGCACCATCGTCCGGAGGTCCCCGAGCCGACGGGCCGACGTGCACGTCGCCACGATGAACATCACCCCGAGCGCAAGGCCGATCAGGACGGGCGATCGGATGACACCGGTGAGCACGAGGCTGACGGCAGCGAGCTGCAGGACACCTCGCGCGATCGCCGCTGCCGGAGCCCAGGGTGCCGACGCGCGAGCAGCGAGCAGGACGACGGTCGCCGTCGCGACGAGCGCAAGGACGCCGAGCACCGTGCGCACCAGGACGTCTTCGGTCATGTCAGCTGCTCGGTCATCTGGTGCACTGTACGGCCGGAACGGTGTCAGCCGTCAGTTGCCGTGCGTGGGCCGGAGCGTCGGCGGTCGCTCGTGATCGCGATGAGGACGAGGATCGCGAGCATCGCGATCACGCTGACCATGCCGGTGCCGTAGCCGAGTCCACCTCGGAGCGGGGAGACGGCCAGCCAGTCCGCGACCGATGCGCCGAGCGGTCTGGTCAGGACGTACGCGGTCCAGAACGCCGCGACCGGGCCGAGGGTCCTCGTCCGCCGCAGCGCGACGACCACCGCCATCCCGCCCAGGAAGACGCCGGCACCGAGCAGGTACCCGAGGTGCAGCGTCGAGGCGATGAGGTCACCCGCCGCCGTGCCCATGGCGAACGTCACGATCACGGTCGCCCAGTAGAACCCCTGACGTCGGGTGGTGGTGACGGTGTGCACGTCGAGGGTCCCCTCGGTACGTCGCCACGCGGCGAACACGATGACGAGGACTGCGAGGAACACCGGTGTGGAGACGAGGTAGGGAATCCCTGCCACCACGTGCGCGACATCGGCGACCATGGTGCCGAAGACTGCGACCATCGCCACCGCCGACCAGTACTTCCACGGCGAGAACCGGCGAGACCGGAACTGGACAGCGAGCACCACGACGAACACGACCCCGGTGATCAGGACCGTGGGGGCCGGGGCGAAGCGGGTCACGAGCCGATCCGACAGCGCCTCACCCATCCCCGTGGTGAGGATCTTGATCACCCAGAACGACCCGGACGGTTCGGCGACCCGGTTCGGGAGTGTCCGGGTGCCGGTCACGCTCATCGGTCGCTCGCCACGGGCTGCTCGTCCGGGCGGCTCCGGTCGGTCCGGCTGCTCGCTCGCTTCCTGACCACCCCGATCAGGATGGGCAGGATCGAGACGATGACGACGACGATCATGAGGACGTCGATGTTGTGCGCCACGAACGGGATCCCGCCGAGCAGCACCCCGACCACCGTGAGTCCGCAGGCCCAGCCCACCGCACCGACGACGTTCCACAGGATGAACCTGCGGTAGTGCATGTCCGCTGTTCCCGCCGCGAGCGGGACGTAGGTCCGGACCACCGGAACGAACCGACCGAGGACCAGGGAGAGCCCGCCCCACCTGGTGAAGAACGCTTCGGCCTCGTCCAACCGAGCGGTCGTGAGTACCCGTGCACCCGCACGGAAGAGCCGGCGGCCGAAGCGTCGACCGATCCAGTAGCCGACCTGGTCCCCGGCGACGGCAGCGATCGACGCGACGACCGTGACCTGCCATGGTGCGATGCCCAGTGCAGCGCTCGTGATCGCTGCGGTGACCAGGAGCGAATCACCGGGCAGGAACGGGAACAGCACCCCGGACTCGATGAAGATGAGGACTGCGATCCCCGCAAGGACGGAGGGGCCGAACGCGTGCAGGACGGATCCGGCGTCGAACAGGTGGACGGCGAGCGGGACGGTGAGCATTGTTGCCTTTCTGGCTCGGTGCGGGCGAAGTGGCCTCGGTCAGCGGGACCGGGCGATCACGACGACAGCTGCCCGGGGGTGCCGGTCCGCACGCGTTCGTGGCGGCCGACGGAGATCCATGCGATGAGCGCTGCGATGACGGCGAGGAAGACGATGCTCGTGGTGATGGTCCCGATGCCGAGCCCGCCGTCGTGTGTCGGCTGGGAGAGCAGGTCCCCGGTCGACGCACCGAGCGGACGGGTGAGGATGTACGCGATCCAGAAGCAGGTGACGGCACCGCGACGGCCGATGAACCAGACGGCAGTGACCGCGGCGATCCCTGCGGCGAACAACAGCAGGGACGGCAGGTAGCCGAGGCCGGTCTGCTCGGCGATGAGGTCACCGGCCGCGGTGCCGAGCGCGAAGGTGAACAGGATCGCCAGCCAGTAGAACGCTTCCCGCCTGGTGGTGTCGATCTCGTGGATCGAGAGGGTGCGCTCGGTCCGGTACCAGGCGATGAACACCACGGCGAGAGCGACCGCGAACACGGTCGTGCTCACACCCAGCGGAACGCCGAGCCCGTCGGTGAGGTTGTCGGTGATGCAGGTCCCGACGATGCTGATCAGCACGACCGTGACCCAGTAGGTGACCGGCCGGTAGGCCCGCGTCCGGAACTGCAGCACCAGGAACACGACGAGCACTGCGGCCATCACGGCCGTCGTCAGCGGGAGACCGAACCCGAGGGTGTCGCTGAGCAGATCGGCTGCGGTTTCTCCGACGGTCGTGGCGAGGACCTTGATGATCCAGAACGACGGGGTCGGGTCGGGGACCTTGTTGCCCAGCGGGCGGGGCCTGGCGGTCAGATGGGTCATGGCGTGCTCCTCGTCGTGCCGTGGGCCTGCTGCCCGGTTCGGTTTGACGACGGTACGAAGGGGCCTGCAAGACTTCACCAAGAAATCCCGGTGGACCGATCTGGTCGGCTTCGCGGGAAGGGATGGAGCGACCGCATGATCAGCACCACATGGCATCGACTCGTCGATGCCGCTGCACGTTGGTCGCTCCGTCGCGAGCCGGACCAGGACGCGGATCGCCTCGCCTCTCGACGCTCGGTCATCGGGATCGCCGTGCGCGTCGCGGCAGTGTCAGCCGCGTTGGTCGTCGGGATCATCGCCCTGGTCGTCGCGTACGTGGTCTGGCAGCTCACCCCCGGCCAGCAGCGGGAGCAGGCCGGTCCGTTCGACGTGCACATCACCCTGGACACCGTCGATCTCACGGTCGCGATCGCGGGGGTCGGCGGGCTCGCGATCGTCTTCGCGGGAGTCGCGTCCTGGTTGATCGCGCGCCGCGCGGTCCGCCCGCTGACCGAGGCGCTGCGTGTGCAGCGGACCTTCGTCGCGGACGCCAGTCACGAACTGCGCACACCGCTCGCCGTCCTCCACGCCCGCGTGCAACGACTCCGCATGCAGACACCCGCCGACGATCCGCGCCGCGGCATCGTGGACGAGGTCACCAGCGACACGCGGATCCTGATCGACATCGTCGACGACCTCCTCGGAGCCGCGGCCGGGACGCCCACCGAACCGGGCGTCACACGTCTGGAGGACGGGTTGGCGGTACTCCGCCGCGACATGAGCGTGCTGGCCGCCGAACGGCAGGTGCGCCTCCGCGTGGCCGACCACAGCGCCACCGTGGCCCTGACGCCGACACAGCTGCACCGGTGTCTCGTCGCCCTCACCGACAACGCCATCGGCCACACCCCACCGGGCGGCAGCGTCACCGTGACCACCACATCGGAGCCCGACCGAGTGTGCGTCCGCGTGCAGGACGACGGCGCGGGCATCACCGGGATCGCCCCGGCGCGGGTGTTCGAACGTTTCGCGCACGGCACCGGGCCCGGCCCGGAACTCGCCGCGACGCGCACGGGGTACGGCATCGGGCTCGCGCTGGTCCGGGAGATCGCGGTCCGCGCCGGAGGAGCCGTCACCGTCGAGTCCACCGGCGATCAGGGAACCGTCTTCGCCCTCCGGATCCCGACACGCCACGCACCGACGGACATCCCGACCACGACACGGACGATCGGGGAAGGATGAACGCCATGGGACAGCGGCTGCTCCTCGTCGAGGACGACCCCAGGCTCGGGCCGCTCGTCGCCGAGGTGCTCCGCGACGACTGGGACGTGGTCCTCGCGCCGGACGGTGAGCAGGCGCTCGTCGCGGCGGTGGAGCAGTACTTCGACGTCATGGTCGTCGATCGCCGGCTCCCCGGCATGGACGGCACCGAGTTCGTCGGCGCGATCCGGAGCCGACGGATCAGTACCCCGGTCCTCATGCTCACCGCACTCGGCGAACTCCGCGACCGCGTTTCCGGTCTGGACGCCGGAGCGAACGACTACCTCGTGAAGCCGTTCGAGTTCGACGAACTCGCTGCCAGACTCCGAGCCCTCACCCGGGACTACACCGGCACCGGGACCGGGGTGGAGATCGGAGGCTGGACCTTCTACCCCGACGACCACAGCATCCACTCGCCGTACTCCGGGCGGATCCTGCTCACCGAGAAGGAGAGCGCCCTCCTCCGGTTCCTCGCGGCGGAGCCAGCGCGCGCGTTCTCGCGGAAGCACCTGCTCTCCGCCGTGTTCGAGAACGGCGAGCAGGAGAACACGGTCGACACGTACGTGCACTACATCCGGCGGAAGACCGACCGGGACCTCATCACGACGATCCGCGGCACCGGCTACCAGCTCGGCACTCCGACCTGATCCTCCTGCCTCCGCTCCTGGCGTGGGGCATGAGCGAGTCGACGAACGATCGGCTCGCGGCGGGTCCTCGAGCGAACCGGCTCGGGATCGCCCTGCTCGCGGTGGTCGCGATCGTGCGGCCCGGTCGCGGACGCCGGCTCGGCGTCGTCGCGGCGATCGTCTCGGTGCTCGGCACCCTCGTGACGGTCGGCGTGCTCGTGTGGCGCGTGGTCGCGGCGAACGGCAGCGAGCTGCCCGCGGTCGCGCGTGCGGCCCGCGACGTGGGCGGGTGACGGACTGGAGGCCCGGTGCCAGCTGGCACCGGGCCTCCAGTCCGGTGTCGTGACGCCCCACGGCATGGGCTGGTGCCCCGCGCCGCTGCGGTGCGGCGGGTGCTGGGATCCAGCAGGATCCTCAGCGCGAGGTCGTCGTTCACCGGCGGCTGCAGGCTGCCGTCCACGATGATCCGAGGGTGCCTCGTCGTCGCGCTGCCGTCCGGACCGCCGTGGTGGTGGTGATCGTGCTGCTGGTCGGTGCCGTCCTCGGTGCCGTCTTCGTCGCCGCTCCGTGGCTCGGTGTCGGGCGGGCTCCGGTGCTCGCCGCCGTGTTGCCGGCCCGGTCCCTCGTGACCGCGGGACTGGTCGCTGCCGGTCTCGCCCTGGTGCTCGTCGCCGTCGTCCTGCGACGCACGCGAGCCGTGCGGCTGGTCGCTGCGTCGCTCGGTGCGCTCCTGCTCGTCGTCGCCGTGGCGAACACGGCGGTGCTCGGCGTGCGGGGATGGGACGTGCGGCCGGTCGACGATGCCCGGGGCGCGCTCCGGGTGTTCGAGTGGAACACCAACGGCGGACTCGTCAGTCCGCAGGGAATCGCCCGCGCGGCGCTGACCGCACGGGCGGACGTCGTCGTGCTCCCCGACGCGGGCGACCGCCGGGCCGCTACCGCGGTGGCGCGGGCGATGGGGCAGCACGGTGGGCCGGTGCGGCTCTTCATGGGTGGTGCCGGCACGCAGGTGGCGGTGCTCGTCGGGGCCGATCGCGCGTCCGGCGCCTCGATGTCGCCCGGCGTCGATCCGGTGAAGACGATGGCGGTGTCCGGGCCGTCGATCCCGACGATCGTCGCCGTGCACGCTGCGCAACCGATCGGGCGGGGCCTGGCGGGCTGGCGGACCGATCTGCGGTGGGTCGGCGAACAGTGCGGCCGCGGCGCTGACGTGGTCGTGTCGGGGGACTTCAACGGATCGGTCGACAGCTTCGACGGCGGGAGTCTCGGTTCGTGCCGGGACGCCGCGTCGACCGTGCACGCCGCGGCGCTCGGCACGTGGCCGACGTGGCTCGATCCGCGGCTGGCGATGCCGATCGACCACACCCTGGTCGGTCGGTCGGCCGGTGTCGTCCGGTCGTGGAGTGTGCTGACGAGCCAGGACGACTCCGGCGCTCGGCACCGGCCGACCCTGACGGTGGTCGGCGGCAGCTGACCTGGACGGCGGCCCCTGTTTCCGGTGGGCGAGCGGCCCAGTTTCGGTGGGCGTGCGGCGCTGTTTCGGTGGGCGTGCGGTGCGGGAGGTGGGAACAGACTCGCAACGTCGACGAAACACGCGCCCTGTGGGGTGGATGCATGGACGTCACCACCACGGATCGTGCTCCCGCTCGCTGGTACCACTCGCTGTTCGTGCAGATCGCGATCGGGGTGGCCCTCGGCATCGCCGTCGGGGTCTGCTTCCCCGCGGCGGCGCCGGTGCTCAACGTGGTGGGGCAGGGGTTCATCCGGCTGATCGAGATGGTCATCGCGCCGCTGGTGTTCATCGTCGTGGTGACGGGCATCGTGCACGTCGGCGACCTGCGGTCCGTGGGACGGATCGCCGGCAAGGCGATGATCTACTTCCTGCTCGCGTCGTCGTGCGCGCTCGTGTTCGGGCTGCTGGTGGGCAACCTCGTGCGCCCCGGGGCAGGCCTGCGGATCGACCCGTCGTCGCTCGACGCCTCGGCCGTGGCGGCGAAGACCGCCGGCGGCACGGCTCCGGACGCGGGGACGTTCATCCTCGACCTCATCCCGTCGAGCGTCGTGAACGCGTTCGCGACCAACGACATCCTGCAGGTGCTCGTCTTCGCGGTGTTCGTCGGCGCGGCGATCGCCGCCATCGGCAGTGACCGTACGCGGCCGCTCGTGCGGGGCCTCGACCTGTGCCTCGAGGTCGTCTACCGGATCCTGGGCTGGGTGATGCGTCTGTCGCCGCTCGGTGCGTTCGGGGCGATGGCGTACGTCGTGGGGCAGTACGGCATCGACACCCTGGGTTCGTATGGGCTGCTGATCGCCGCCTGCTACGGCGCGGCGGCGGTGTTCATCGTGGCGCTGCTCGTGGGCGGACGGCTGCTGTCCGGGGTGCCGATCTGGCGGTTCGTCTGGCACACCCGCGCCGAGTTCGGGCTTGCCCTGGGCACCGCGTCGACCGAGGCCGTGCTGCCGCGGATGATCACCCGGCTCACCGAGGTCGGCGTCTCACGGAGCGTCGCCGGGCTCGTCGTGCCGACGGGGTACTCGTTCAACCTGGACGGGGCGGCGATCTACCTGTCGATCTCGCTGCTGTTCCTGACCCAGGCGTTCGGGGTGCCGCTGACGCTCGAGCAGCAGGTGGCCGCACTCGGGGTGCTGCTGCTGACGTCGAAGGGCATGGCCGGGGTGCCGGGCTCGTCGTTCCTGGCGCTGTCCGCGACGGCGACGAGCCTCGGGCTGTTCCCGGTCGCGGGCGTCGCGCTGCTGCTCGGTGCCGACCGGATCATGGACGCGATGCGGGTGAGCGTCAACCTGCTCGGCAACTGCGTCGCGACGCTCGTGGTGGCGCGGTGGCAGGGCGAGCTCGACCGTGAGCGGGTGGACGCGGTGCTGTGGCCCGGGCGCGGGGTGCGGCCGTCGTCGGAGCCGGAACCTGCTGCGGGTGCTGCGGGTGCAGCCGCGGTGTCGGCACCGGTTCGGTGAGGGCTCTCGGCGCGGTCAGTGTTCGAGGACGGCGCGCTGCTGGTCGTACTGCTGGCGGGTCCGGTGTCCGCCCATCTTGCGGACTACTGCGCCCGAGGGGTCACGGGTGATGCGCCACCAGATCGCGGTGCAGAGCGCGTCGACCGGCAGGGCCGTGCCGAGTCCGACCAGGAGCTGCCTGCCGAGGTCCGTCCGCCACGGCAGACCCGAGACCTCGAGCGCGGTGAAGACGAGCAGACAAACCACGATGGTGATCGGGCTGAGCCAGAGCTTGCGCACGGTGCGTTGACGTGCCACGTCGATCTCCGCCAGCTGCGCCAACGGCAGCGTCGAACCGACGTGCTCGCGCGGCTCGCCACCGACGATGACGGCGGCAGGGCCGGGGGCGGTCGCTGTGTCGTCCGCGTCCGTGGCGAGTCGCCACACCACGTCGTCCAGGTGCTCCAGGTCGTCGTCGATGCGGAACCAGCCGCCTTCGAAGCCGTCGGCAGCGGCGTCGGGATCGGCGCGAGGCGTGGTCGTGGTCACGTCGGTCATCTTCGCAGCAACAGGCGCCGCTGGGGCACCACCGCTTCGGGGGTGGGGCGGAGGCGTCGCTCGCGGCCCGGGGCGCGTTCTGCTGACAGGATGGTCCGGACACCACGGGGGCGGGGGCCGGCATGGGCACGGAACAGCAGGACTGGCGAGACCAGCGGACGGGCCCGACGACGGGGCGGGGCAACGCGATCGCCATCGCGCTCGTGCTGCCGGTGCTGCTCGTCGTGAGCTGGGCGGTCCAGATCGGGGCGTACCTGGCGCGCGACTTCGGGTCGATGGACGACCGGCTCGGAGCAGGGGGCGTGCTGACGCGGCTGGTCATCGGCGCCGTGCTCGCCGTGGGGATCCCCGTGGTCGTGCTCGTCGTGCAGGTCCGGGCTCGTCGGCGCGAACCGCGGCACTCGCTGGCCGCCGTGGTCGCGGCGATCGTCGTGCTGGTCATCGCCGTGCCGTGGAACGGCCTGGTCCTGACGTCGCAGGTGCGGAGCATGGCCGCCGACGCCCGGCAGTGGGCGCAGCCGGCGACCGCCGCCGAGCGGCACTTCGCCGACGGCGACGCACGGGCCACACTCGAGCGGATCGGGGACCGCACCGTGCGGATCCTCGGCGGCGACCGGAAGTCCGCCTACCGCGATGGTGAGCGAGCCGGTGGCGCGTACAGCGAGGAGTGCCAGCTGTCGAACGCCCACCAGGGGGTGCGGTGGATGTACTGGTACGACCCGGGGGAGTACACCGACGAGCAGGGCAACGAGTTGCTGCCCGAGGACCACACCGTGATCGAGGGTGCGAACCGCGACGTGGACGGAGTCCGGGAGTACTGGGCGTCGGAGGGCATCGACGCGCGGTCGGAAGGGGACATGGTGCCCGACCAGATCGCGCCGACCGCCGACTGGCTCGAGAGCGGCTCGTCGTACACACGGCCCGGTCCGGACGTCGACTTCCGCACGATCTGCCTGGTGCGCTGACAGCACGAGCCATGGTCGGGCCGCCTGGCAGGTGGGCGGTTGGGTCCGTTGCCTGCGCCCGTCGGCGACGATGGCCGACCAGGCGCTCGACGGCGGCGAGGATGACGCCCGGGGGCTCTCGCCGCGATCTCGGTCCTGAACCGGCTCGCTCCGACGCGGAACGACGACCCTTTCGGACCAACTCGCGATACACGGTCCGCGCGTGCGAACCCGTGGGAGCGGCGCAGCTCGTCGAGCCTCCGGCAGCGATCGGTTGTCAAGACACTGCACCACGCTCTCCGAATGCGCCCGGAGAGAGCGGTGGCGGGAACCCGGTTCCTCGGACTCTCGCCAGGTCGAGGTCGACCGCGGCGTCGGCTGCGTGCGGGAGCGGAGCTCGCAGGGGCGCCCGCCGACACTGACACCCGTTCTGGCTCGGCTCGGCCGGGCCACACGCGGGTTCGGCAGCTTCCCCGCCAGCCCTTTCCGTTGCTGTGACTAGTTTCACTAGACGGTCGTATAGGAACCTGCCTAGCCTTGCATGACCAGTCACCAGGCCGTTGCGCGTGCAGGCCCCTGACTCTGGACCGCGAACAAGATCGCCGGCAGCCGCAGTCGGTCTCAGCACCCACCGCTCGGAATTCGAGCTGAGGGTCGTCAACACGAAGAGCCTGCACCGAGTCGGTTGCTGCGAGCTCGGCGGCGCCGAGGCGGCCTGAGTCAGCTGGTCGTGATTTCTCCGACGGTCACCGTGTTGATGATCGTCGCCAGGCCCACACCCACAAGAGGACGTAATCGTTGATGGAACCGCACAAGAGCCCCACGCCGTCGGACGTGAAGCGTTCTTCCGGGTCGAAAGCACTGACCGAGGATCGCGAGCGGACCAGCTCGCAGCGGTCGAGACGCCGGCGCCGCGTTCTCCCGGTTGCCGTCGTGGTCCTGGCCGCGCTGCTACCCCCGTTGCTCGGCAGTGAGGTCGCTTCAGCGGTCGTCCCACCCCGGAACCCAGATCGCGCGTCGTTGCCGATCATCTCGGGGACGAAGGTCAGCGTTCCGGGAGGGTCGTGCACGGCGGGTGCCGTCCTCACCCCGAAGAGTCTCTTCTCGCGCCTCACCGCCTATCAGAGGGCGACGAGGTGGGTGGTCCTGGCGAAGCACTGCGCTCCTCTGTACGCGTCCATCCACATGGGCACCAGATCTGTAGGGAACGTCGTCTGGCAGTCCGCCACGTCCGACATCGAGCTGGTGCGCGTTTCACCGCAACCGGACAACATGACGTTGATCTGCGCAGCTCATCACAGCCAGCCCGCCTTCTGCAGCCCCTTCCAGACCTACACTCCGCTGGCCAACAACCGGGTGTTCTTCCTCGCGAACGGTCGTGAGGCGCGGGTGCCTGTGAGTGGTTGGGCCGATGCGCCTGATGACCAGTTCTGCACAAGCGGGTGGGCTTCTGGTGTCAAGTGCGTCTGGCACGGGTTCGACCTCGTTCCCGGAATCTCCCGGCCCCCGTACGAGCACATCAGCGCGGCGGACGGCTCGGAGCTCGAGAGCATCGCCAACGGGGACTCGGGCGGGCCGGTGGTGAGCTACGACCGACACCTCCTCGGGATCATCTCGTCGGGCGAGGCGGTCGGACGTACCGGGGGGCGATCGGTCGTGTACTACACGCCGATGAGGCAGGTCCTGCATGAGCTGTTCAGCTATGAGCTCGGCCCGGCGGACATACCGACGGCCGCGGGGGAGGACAATGCGCTGCCGGACAGCGGTGGCGATGCAGGCTGGGAACTCGCGCCGAACTAGTCCACCGCCGCAGGCACCGACAGACCCTCGCTGACCAACGAGCTGACCGTCGGACAGCCGCGCCGCCGTGGTGTGGCGGGATCTGCGCTCCTCACCGCGGGGCGGGCGTCCAGCCGACCAAACGTTCGACGGCTGCGAGGACGACGGCCGGGGGCTCGCCCGTCGCGATCTCGGTCCGGATCCGTCCGGCCGCGACGCGGAACGACGGCTCGGTCAGGAGTCGCGACGCAGTGGTGCGGATGTCCGCCGGGGTCGCCGTCGCGGCGTCGAGGACGAGTCCGGCGCCCAGGTCCTCGACGCAGCCGCCGTTCGGCAACTGGTCCGCACCGAGCGGCAGGACCAGCAGGGGCACCCCGTGCGCGAGTGCCCCGGTCACCGATCCCGACCCGCCGTGGTTCACCACGAGGTCCACGAGCCCGAGCACCGAGTCCTGCGGGACGTACTGCTCGATCCGGATCGCTCCCGGCCCCGCCGGCACCGGGAAGGTCGTCGGGTCGACCCAGGGTCCGGTCGTCACGAGGATCCGTGCCGGCAGGGCGGCGAGGGCGTCGATGAGCCGAGCGAACAGGTCGCCTGACTTCGTGTTGAACTCGGTGCCGAGCGTGACGTAGACGCGCGGTCCGTTGCCGGCGGCCAACCACGCGGCGGCGTCCGACGGTGATGACGACCAGGTGTCCGGTCGCATCCGGATGACCGGACCATGCAGCTCCTGCCCGGATCGCATCGACGCCGGGAACGGGATGACGGTGAGCGCGCCGCCGAGCATGTGTTGCTGCGGGTCGGGTCCGAGTCCCGCGCGTCGGCGGAGCGCCTCGAGCGGCGCTCGCACCGCGTCGCGCCAGGTCCCACCGGCCGAGGCGAAGGCCAGGACCACCACGCACGGCACCCCGGCTCGTTCGGCGGCGGTCATCGCGCCGAAGTCGAACTCCCCGCAGACCACGAGGTCGGCCGTCCACCGAGTGACCAGCCGCCCGACGTCGACGACGGCCCCGGCGGCCGCGTCCCCCAGGAACACCTGGGGAACGCGGGTGAGCACCGTGCTCGGGTCGATCGGGGTCAGGGTCCCGGTGCCCGGCCTGCTCGCCGGCAGCTCCACGTCCCGCGGCTGCCGGTGCGAGAACCCGGTCTGTTCGAGGACGGCCTCGCGCGCGCCGCTCAGTGCGGTCCGGTGTCCGGCAGCACTGGCCGCGCGGGCGAGCGGCAGCATCGGCGCGAGGTGTCCCCGCCCCCGTGGGAACGAGAACACGATGCGCAAGGGTTCCGAATCCCCGTAGCCGGGCCGGCCGTTCGCAGCAGACACCACAGGGCTCCGATCGTCGCGCGGGCTGCCCGCCCGCTTCGTCAGACAACCGTATGGCGAACGACGGTCGTGCTCAATGAACCCTTGGTCAGCCTCGACGGGGCGTGCACCCGGAGTGGGTCACTTGCCAGCGGCCTCGTTGTAGGACTCGATCTGCTTGCCGGCCTGCTGCTCCGCATCCGTCATGGTCGACTCGACGTCGGCACCCTCGACGATCCGGTTGAAGGCGCCGATGACGGTGGCGCGCACCGTCGGGAACGCGCCGGTGATGCAGCCAGCAGCGGCGACGCTCGTGGGGTCGTCGGCGAGCTGCTGGTACATCGTGGCGATGTTCGGGTCGGACAGGGAGCGCTTGCCCACGGTGGTGTCCTGGGCGTCGGTGTTCATCGCGACGTAGCCGGTCGCCTTCGCCCACTCGGCCTGCACGTCCGGCGTCTGGAGCCACTTGGCGAACGTGTACGACGCCTGCTGCTCGGCGGACGAGTGGCCCTTGCCGGAGATCCACAGCGCGTTGCCGCCGATGACCTGCCCGGCGTCGTCGGAGGTCGACGTGGTGGGGAACCGGGCGACGACGGACTTCGAGCCGTCCGGGTCGACCGTCGTGTAGGCACCGGACGAGGTCAGCAGCATCCCGACCTTGTTGCTCGAGAACGCCGAGTTCTGCACGGTCGAGTCGGTGCCGGGGTTCAGGGCGGCGCCGTCCTGGTAGAGCTTCTGCAGCGTGGTCATGAACTGCACCTGGGTGTCCGAGGTGAGCGAGACACCGGTGACCGGCTTGCCCTTCCGCCCGTTGTCCGGGGTGCAGAAGGGCTGGCCGCCCGAGGCGCTGAGCTCCTCGAGCATCCACGAGTCGCCCATGTTCATGCTCATGCCGTAGCCACCGGTCGCGGCGTGGATCTTCTCGGCCCAGGTCGCGACCTGCGCCAGCGTCTTCGGCGGCTTGGCGGCGTCGAGGCCGGCCTTCGCGACGAGTGCCTTGTTCAGGTAGAGCACGGGCATCGAGACCGAGAACGGCATCGCCGCGAGTGACTTGCCGTCGCTGTAGTACGTGGCGGCGGCCGGGGCGATCGTGTCGGTGCCCGACGTCGATCCACTGATCTTCGCGGGGGACACCGTCTGGCCGGAGTCGATCATGAAACCGGTCGACACGTCGTTCATCATGAGCAAGTCTGGTGTCGAGCCGGACTGCACCGCCGCCGTGTACTTCGTCTGGACGGCCGCGTAGTCGCCCTGGAACGACGACTTCACGGTGATGTGCTGGTCGTTCTCCTTGTTGAAGCGGGCGACGAGCGCGTCGAGCTCGGTCGCGGGCGGCCCGGACATGGCGTGCCAGAAGTCGACGGTGACGGGGCCGGAGCTGTCCGATGCGGAGCTCGACGTGGAGCACCCGGTCAGGGCGAGGACCGCGACGGCCCCGGTGGCGAGTGCGGTGAGGGCGGTGGAACGACGTGCGGGCATGGTGCGTCCTTCGGGTGTGGGGCGGGCGGGGGTCGGGGAGGGGATCGAACGTGTCGTCACTTGAGCGCCCCGGCGGTGAGGCCGCCGGCGAGGAACCGCTGGGCGACGAGGACGAGGACCAGGACGGGGAGGGTCACCATGGCGGCGCCGGCGAGGACCACGCCGATGTCGGCGGCCTCGGCGTCGGACAGCTGGGCGATGCCGACCTGCACGGTGCGGTGTTCCGGCGAGTTGGTGACGAGGAGCGGCCAGAAGAACCCGTTCCAGGCGGCCGTCGCGCTCACCAGGGTGACCGAGACGAGCGTCGGGCGGGTGAGCGGCAGGAGCATGGACCGGATGAACCGGAAGTGTCCGGCGCCGTCGAGCACCGCGGCTTCGCGCAGCTCGTCCGGGAAGCTCAGGAACGCCTGGCGGAACAGGAAGATCGTCAGCGCCGAGGCCACGAACGGCAGGAAGACGACCAGGAGCGTGTCGATGAGGTGCCACGACGAGACGGTCAGGTAGTTCGCGATCAAGGTCGTCTCGCCGGGGATCATCATGCTGGCGAGCAGGACGAGGAACAGGGCACGGGTGCCCCGGAGCCGACAGAACACCAAGGCGTAGGCGGTGATGATGCCGATGACGACCTGCAGCACCGTCTGGGCGAGGGTGACGACGACGCTGTTCAGGAACTGCTGCCCGAGCGGGACGACCTGCGTGGCTCGGACGATGTTGTCGAGTGTCAGGTGGATCGGCACGAGACCGGCGAGGCCCTGGTCCAGGTACCGGGTCGGGGTGAGCGCGCCCTCGAACACGTAGTAGAGCGGGAAGCAGACGACGACGACCGCGATGACGAGCCAGGCGTGGACGAAGACGCTCCGGAGCCGGCGTGCGGTGACGGGGCGCATCAGTAGTTCACCCGCTTCTCGAGCACGCCGAACTGCACGAGCGACAGCCCGAGGACCAGCAGGAACAGCACGACCCCGAGCGCGGCCGCGAGGCCGAAGTTCGCGCTGCCGGACCCGAAGGCCTGCTGGTAGATCGCGTAGACGAGGGTCTTCGAGGAGTCGGCCGGACCGCCGCCCGTGAGGATCTGGATCTGCCCGAAGGTCGTGAGTGCCTCGACGGTTCCGGTCACGACGACGAAGAAGAGCGTCGGCGTGACGAGTGGCAACGAGATCGACCAGAGCGTCCGCACGGGCCCGGCACCGTCGAGGTGCGCCGCCTCGATGACGTCCTGGTCGATGGCGCCGAACGCTCCGAGCAGGAGCAGCACGGTGAACCCGAGCGACCCCCAGATCGTCACGACGATGACGCTCGCCAGGGCCCACTGTGTACTCGTCAGGAACGGCACGGGCGCGCCGCCGAACTGGGTGATCACCGTGTTCAGCAGCCCGTTGCCGGGTGCGAGCATCGCCGCGAACGCGACGGACCCCGCTGACACGGACACGACCATGGGCGCCGTCAGGAGTGCGCGGAAGACCGGCAGGCCGCGGAGCTTCACGGTCAGGGGGATCACGACGAGCAGACCGAACACGATGCGGCCGACGACCACGCCGACGCAGAAGACCGCGGTGGTCAGCATCGTTCGTCCGAACGCGGGGTCGGTGAACGTGCGGACGTAGTTCTGCAGCCCCACCGAGCCCGCCGGCTGACCGAAGATGTCGGTGCCCTGGGTGCTGAGGACCAGGACGCGGCCGAGCGGGTAGAAGACGAAGACCGCGAACGCGAGCAGCGCCGGTGCGAGGAGCACCAGACCGAGCCGGCGGTCCGAGCGCAACGAGGACCGCGTCGTCCGGGTCGCCCGGGGTGGACGCGGCGACTGCGGGGACCGCGGCGACCCTGCGGTACGCGGGGGACCGGCGACCAGGCCGGACCTGACGGGGACCGTCATGGGGCGGACTCCTCCGAGTAGGGAACGTTCCCTAACCGGGAACGACTCCACTGTGCGGCGGGGGTCGGAGACCGGTCAAGGCACGTCGACCACCCGCCGTCACCCGTTCACGCCGCGTTCAACCCCTCCGCCGATCGGGTGCCGACGTTCACCGCCGCACGCCGCGCGTTCACCTCGGGTTCGGCCCGTCGACCGGCGTGGTTCGCCGTCCAGGGGCCTCGACGTCGTAGAACCGGGGACCATGCGAACCGTTCCTGCTCCCCAGACACTCCGGGCGATCGCCGAGGAGGCCGCGCGCACCGTCGCGCCCGACCTGCTCGCCGTGTTCCGCGCCCCGATGACGATCAGCACGAAGCGCGATGCGCACGACGTGGTGACCCTGCACGACCGCGCGGCGGAGGAGGCGATCACGACGGTGCTCACCGCGGCCGTGCCGGGCTCGGTCGTGCTCGGCGAAGAAGGCGGCACCACCGGCGGCACCGGCACCGGCACCGGCACCACCGGCACCACCGGCGGCACCGACACCACCGGCACCGCCGGGGGCGTCGGCAGCACCGATGGCCCCGTGGTCCGGTGGATCGTGGACCCGATCGACGGCACCGCGAACTTCGCCCGCGGACTCGCGTACTGGTGCATCTCGATCGCGGCCGAGGTCGACGGCGAGGTCGTCGCCGGGGTGGTCTTCGACCCGGTCGCCGACCACGTGTTCGCGGCGGACGACGTCGGCGCCTGGCTCGACGGTGCGCCGATGCACTCGTCGTCGGGGCCCGCCGACGCCGCGACGGTGCTGACGAGCTTCCCCGTGCAGCAGGACCTCGACCTGCTCGGCGAAGCAGCCGCGTTCGATCTACTCCGGGACCTGACGCTCCGGTACCGCCACCACCACAGCCTCGGCAGCGGTGCCCTCAACCTGGTGCACGTCGCCGCCGGGTGGTCGGACGTCACGATGGGCTTCGCCACGCACCCGTGGGACGTCGCCGCCGGGGCACTGGTGCTCGAGCGCGCCGGCGGGTGGTTCCGGGGCTTCCGTCGAGGCGAAGCCGTCGACCGCGCCCACCTGGCCGACGACTACGTCGCCGCCGGCGCCGGGGGATCGCACGCCGAGCTGGTGCGCCGGGTGCAGGAGCTGTCGGCCACGACCGCCACCGACTGAGCCGCCGACCGGGCCGCCAGCCGGCCCGCCGACTGAGGCACAGGCCGGGCCCCCAGCCGGCCCGCCGACTGAGGCACGGACCGGGCCGCCGACCGGTTCGACGCGGGCGTCGCGAGCGGTCAGCCGAGCGCGTGCCGGGCGACCGCCCTGGCGGTGGACCCACGCGGCAGCAGGTGCGTCGGGAGCACCTCGTGCCGGTCGCCGCGGCGACCCCTGAGCCGCTCGACCACGAGTTCGACCGCCCGCGCGCCCATCCGGACGCGCGGCTGGTCGACACTCGTCAGGTCGAGCCGATCGCCGAGACCGGTGCCGTCGAACCCGGTCACCGCCGCCATCCGGGGGAGCGCGAGCCCCGCGCCGTCGGCGATCGCCACGAGCCGAGCCGCGGTCGCGTCGTTCGTCGCGACGAACGCCGTCACCCCGTCACCCAGGTGCCGGGCGATCCGCGCCGGGTCCGCCTCCAGGGCCTCGACGTCGTCGACGCGGTGGTCGCCGGGCTTGCCGAGCTGCGCAGCGACCGCGGCGTGCGCGACCGCACGACGGGTCGTCGAGGGGTGGTCGGACTCCGCCACGAAGCACGTGCGCCGGTGCCCGAGTGCAGCGAGGTGGAGCACCAGCGCGCGCATGCCCGCCTCCTCGTCGGCGCGCACGGTGTCGAGTCCGAGGCCGGCGAGCGCCGACCCGCTCGACCCGAGGACCGCGACCGGCAGGTCGCGCGCGACCGCAGCGAGCCGTGCGGGGGCGAGCCGACTGCTCAGGACCGCGACCCCGAGGACACCGTTGGCCGATCCGTGGGAGGCGTGCAGGGCCTCCAGGCCGTCGGCCAGCCGGGCAGGGTCACGGAACCCGTCCACGACCCGGAGCGCGAACCCCAGGGTCTGCGCGGTCGCGCGTGCGCTCCGGAGCGCTTCGTCGTGGAACGGGTTCGCGGCTTCGGTGACGACCACCCCGAGTACGAGCGGCGCGCCCTGCGCGCGTCGCCTGGCGAGCGAACCGACCGGGAGGCCCAGCTCGTCCGCCGTCCGCACCGCGAGTTCCCGACGTGGCCGGGACACACCGTCGTCGCCCCGCAGGGCGAGTGACACGAGCGATCGCGAGATGGCGCACCGCTCGGCGACGTCGCGGAGGGTCGCGGCCACGGTCAGGCGAGCTTCCAGGTGTGGACGTGCTCCCACGTCATCGTCTGCCACCAGCGACCGGACCAGTCCGGGCTCGCGGTCCGGTAGAGCACGACGGTGTCGCCGCGGAACCCGGTCGGCACGTCGACGTCGAGCTCGCGGATGAACGCACCGACCTCGTCGTGCAGGTCCGGCCGGCCGTACAGGTCGTGCGAGGCGAGGGAGAGGTGCGCGCGGTACTGCTCCGGGTCGTAGTCGTTCGCCAACGGGACCTGCATCGGCTGCCGGAACGGTGCGACCACGGCCTCGATGTCGGCGGCGAGCCGGACGAAGTCGTCGTTGTGCGAGCCGTCCGGTCGGGTCGCGACGTCGTAGACGAACCCGATGCCCTGTTCACGGACGCCGGCGTTGTGGACGTCGAACGCCGGTCGGCCGTCGAGCAGCACCGTGACGGCCGCGACGACCTGGTCCTCGTGGCTGCCGAACGGCTGGCTGCCGACGAGCGTGGCGTGCGGCGGGAAGGCGCCGGCCGACAGCAGGCCGTACTGCGCCCGGAGCTGGTCGGTGACGACCGTGACGGCCCGGCAGGTGCGGGCGTCCGGGCGCAGGTAGATGCCGTGGCGGTACGGGTCGCTCGGGTCGCGCGGCAGCTTGGCGGTGACGTTCTGGGGCATGGGTCCGTCCGTGGTCGGTCGATGGGGAACGTTCCCGATGGTCGGGAACGTTCCCCATGATCGACCGGACGGGTCCGGATCTCACCCGTCGGTCCGTGACGGAACGGTGAACGATGGGTGTCGGCGGCGCGGGGCCGGCCGTTCTCGTCCGTCCGTGCCGCCCGGCGCTCAGACGCGGGCGGCGGTCCGGCCCGGTACCAGGATGCCGTCGACCGCGTTGTGGGTCACGCCTGTCGAGCGGCCGTCGATCTGGTCGACCACGTCGTCGACGGACAGACGACCGATCAGGCTGAGCGGCTGTCGCCACGAGGTGATGCCGAGCAGCTCGGTGGCGAGTGGGGCGACCCCGTCGTAGCCCGTGACCGACAGGTCGTCCGGTGCACGGAGGCCGCGGCGGCGCATCGACTCGAGCACACCGACGGCCCAGCGGTCGCTCGGTGCCATGATCGCCGTCACGCCGCCGGCCCGCAGGACCTGCTCGAGGAACGAGTCGAGGTCCTCGGGGTCTGCTCCGTGGTCCTCGGAGCGGATACGGAGCACGTCGGCGCCGCGCGCACGGAGCCGACGCACCATCGCGTCGGTGCGTGCCGACTGCGTCAGTGACCCGGACGGTGTGACCGTCAGCACGGCGACGCGTCGGTGTCCGAGGTCGGCGACGTGGTCGGCGAGCCCGCGTCCGCCGCCGCGCTCGTCGCAGTACGCGCTGCTCACCGCATCGTTCGTCTCGGGGCGCCCGGAGACCACGGTCGGGATGCGTCGGGCGAACGGCAGGACGTCGGCGATCGGCAGGGCGCCGCTGCAGACGATGAGCCCCTCGACGCGCAGGGAGACCAGGGTCTCCAACGCCCGGCGTTCCTCGCTGACCGGGAACGACCCTGCACCGGTGGCGGTGACGACGCGGTACCCGCGCGCCGCGGCCTGCAGCTGGAACGCGGTCAGCAGGTGCCCGTAGAACGGGGTGGAGGCATCGCGGACGAACACCCCGAGCGTGTGCGTGCGGTGTGCCGACATGCCCCGGGCGTTCGCGTTCGCGACGTAGCCGAGGTCGAGCGCCGCCCGCTTGACCCGCTCGGTCGTCGACGGAGCCACGCCGTACGCGCCGGCGAGGGCGCGGGAGACGACCGACTTCGACACACCGGCCAGGGCGGCGACGTCGTGGATGGTCGGGACGGCGGGGTGTCCGGTCACCGCGGGCGCCGTTGTCTGGAGGACTGCACGACTGTCACGGTAGCCGGAGGGACGCCAGGGCCGGGCGACGGCGGTGGTGAACAGTTGGTCACGCCGACCGCCCGGCGCGGTGCGCGGGCGGTCGGTGTGGGGGCCGGCTCAGCGCTTCGTCGCCGGGCGCCGCACCGTCAGGCGGTACTCCTTCTTCGTGGTGCCGTCCTGGGCGGTGACCGTGATGCGTGCCGTCCGGCCGGACACGTGCACTGCGGCGACCGCGTTCGGGTTCGTGGTGTGCACGCGGACGTCGGCGGCCCGCAGGGTCCGGACCGGAGCGGTCACGGTCGCACCGTGCGACGAGGCAGCGGCGGGCAGGTGGACACGCACGCCGGCGACCGTGATCGAGGACACGGTGGGGTCGTTCGACACCAGGAAACGCTCCCGCAGGGCGGCAGCCTCGTGCTTGGTCACGCCGATCGTGTCGGTCAGGTACGAGCCCATGCCGCCGTACTCGGTCGCGATGTCCTGCTCGAAGGTGCCCTGCAGCAGCTGCGGGGTCGCCCAGGTCACCCCGAGCTGCGTGTTCGAGAGCAGGTAGTCGTGCAGGATGTCCGCGCTGTCGACGCCGAGGACCCGGTCGAGCAGGTCCACGACGGTGCCGGTGCGGTCCATGCCGTGCGAGCAGTGGATCAGGACCGTGCCGCTGGTGTGCGTGGCGAGGATCCGGAGCACCCGGCGGTACGCGGTGATCATCGACCCGGGTGTCGCCTGGTCGACCCGGCCCTTGTCGACCAGGTCGTGGTACATCGCGGTGTCGTCGCTGTAGTCGCCGTCCGCGCCGAACATGGAGATGTCGACGTGGCGCGCACCCGGGATCGCGACGTCCGGCTTCGCGGCGATCTGGGACGGGGTGCGCAGGTCGACGACGAGGTCGACGTGGTACTCGTCGGCCAGGGTCGTGGCCCCGGCGGCGGTGATCTTGTCGAGAGACTCGGAGCGGATCAGGCGCGGGGCGTTCACGGTCTGCCCCGACCGTCCGTGGACCGCGGCGAGTTCACGGCCGTTGACCACCCCGGGGACGTCGGTGATCGGGTGGTCGGCGGCGGTGAGCGCCGGTTGCAGGGCGTCGTCGGCGTGGGCTGCGGTGACGGAGAACGCGGCGGAGGCGACGACGGCCAGGCCGGCGAGGGCGGTCGCTGCGACGCGGGTGGTGCGCGGGGAGCGGGTGAGTGGGGAGTGGGTGAGTGGGGAGCGGCGGAGCGGGGACACGGGGCAACCTCGATCTGATCAGGACCCGGGGGTCGTGGGGAGCCGGACGTGGTGGCGTCCGGCTCCCCGAAGGATCGCGGCGCGGGTCGTCGGCGGTGTGGCGCCGAGGTGGCCGGGGCGTGTCCGGGTCATGAGGCAGCGCTCAGTCGCCCACCCAGCGGCCAGCGGCTCAGGACGCCGGGGCCAGCCGGTACCGGAACAGCTCGCTGAGGACCTGCCGGGCGGGCGTGTAGAGCAGCACCGTCGTGCGTATTCTGCCCGCCGCGCCCGTCGCCGCCCTCGTCGTGCTGCTCGAGATGATCCCGTACAGCCGGTTCCCGGAGCTGACCACCGGTCCGCCCGAGTCGCCTGCTGCGATGGGCACGTCCGAGTCGGTGCTGGCAGCCGCGAGGTGGCGGGGACCGGACGGCGTCGCGGCCGGGACGCCGGTGGGTGTCCACGCGCACAGCACGCCGCTCACCGCGCCGCTGGTGCAGAAGGAGTCCGCGTCCGGCCGACCCGTGCCGCGGACGGCGGCGCGTGCCACGACCCCGTCGACCCGGTTGAACACACGACCCGATGCCCGGGGCGTCCACGTTGCGACGGACGGGTCGCACGACCCGGTCGCCGCCCGGGCCCGGGTGCACGCCAGGGGCGGGACGACGGCGAGTTCGAGGTCCGACTCCGCGGACTGCCAGACCACGTTGCCGACGGTCGCGCCGGCGAGCTGCACGGGTGCCTGCAGCGGCGCGCAGTGCTTCGCGAGCACCACCCACCGGGTCGCTCGCTGGTACTGCTTCAGCTGACTCCGGAACCCTTTGGCGGCCAGCACGGCACCGACCGTGCAGGTGCCGCCGGGGACCCCGACCTCGGTGCCGGCGATGATCGGCGCTGCGACCCGGTCGGGGTCGCTCGTGGCGGCCGAGGCCGACGGAGCCCAGGTGAGGGTGGCCCCGACGACGGCAGCCAGGGACACGGCGACGGCCAGGGTGCGGACGAGCGCCGGTTGCGCGTGGCGGGTCACGGGTCAGCCGAGCGTGCGGGTGCCGTTGACGCGTCCGATCACCGACAGGGTGTCCGGGTCGCCGAGACGGGCGTGCCAGTGCAGCGTCGTGGTGCCGCGCGGCAGGTCCGGGAACGCGGCGGTGAAGCGGTAGTGGCCGCTGGCGCTGACGACGTCGTCCCCCGAGGTGACCTCGGCGATGTGCTTGTTGAACAGGCCGCGCGGCTTGCCCGGTGCGTCGTAGTAGACGATGACCAGGGCGCCGGGCTTCCCGGTCCCGGCGAAGGTGATGCCGGTGAAGCTCTTCCGGTCGGGCCCGCCGTGGGTCTTCGCGGTGAACGCCACGGCCGTAGCCCGGGTCGAGGTGTGTGTGGCGTGCGCCGTGTGGGAGATCGTGGCGGCTCCGGCCTGCGCGGGGACCAGGACGCCGGCGGCGAGCGCACCGCCGAGGGTGACGCAGGTCGCGAGCACGGTCAGTCGGCGCACCGATGGGGAGCGGCGGGTGGACGGGGTCGAACGCAGGGGGACTCCTCGGTTCGTGGGGGTACGGGCCGGTACGGGCCGGGGTGGCCCGGTGTGCGTGAACGCTAACAATGCCCCAGACGATCGTCTAGCGAAATGCTGAAGCTGAGGAGATCAGAGGCATTGCGCCCGGCGTGACCGCTGACGACTCTTGGTCAGACGTTCGTATGATGAACCAAGACCAGACCGAGGAGTGCGATGAACCAGCGGCAGCAGGCGAAGACCCGGACCCGCGAGCAGATCATCGAGGCTGCGGCGGCGGAGTTCGCGAGCCACGGCTACGCGGGGACCTCGTTCGCGCGGGTCGCCGCCGCGATGGACCGGCCGAAGTCGGCGATCGGCTACCACGTGTTCTCGTCCAAGCACGAGCTCGCCTTTGCAGTCATCGAACGGCAGCAGGTGCGCTGGGCGGCGATCGACTCGCGCATCAGCCAGCCCGCGGGGCTCGAGCACCTGCTCGTCATGCTGACGTCCGCCTGTTCGGACGCGATGCGGTGCTCGGTGGCGGCCGGGGCCATCCGGCTGAGTCACGAGCTCCGTGGTGCGGGGGAAGTGATTCCACGGGTCTTCACGTGGGACGACTACGTCCGTCGGCACCTGTCGGCTTCGAGCGGTGGCACCGGACCGGCCACCGACCCCGAGTGGGCACGTGCGGCGGACCTCGTGCTGACGTCGACCTTCGGGGTGATGTGGGCCCGGACGAGCGCCCGGCTGACGCGGGACACCGAGGGGCAGCTCCGGGACCTGTGGGCGGCGCTGTTCACCGGGCTCGGTCTGCCGGGTGTGCACGCGCTGCTCGAGCAGGTGGAGCCCGTGCGCGTGGGCGGTCATCCGGCCGAGGCCGAGGGCTGACCCCGGCGGGCGTGACATCCCTGCCGTCCCGCCGGGGTGCCGTGCCCTACTTCTTCTGCTCGGAGCCGTCCGGGTTCACGACGTACCAGACACCCTTGTCGCCCTGACCCGTCACGTCACCGGCCTTCTTGTCCCCGATGAAGGTGTAGATCGGTCGGCCGTCGATCGTGATCTGCCGTCCGCCGTCCACGCCCGTGATGGTGCCGACCTTGCCGGTGATGCCGGACACCTTCGGTGTCGCCGTCGTGGCCTCGATCGCGGGCCACGCGGTCGCGCAGCCACCGGTGCAGGTGCTCTTGCCGGAGTCCTTGACGTCGGTGTCGAAGTAGTAGGCGGTCATGCCCTTGCCGTCGACGACGACCTTGCCGAGTGTCGTCGCGGCGACGGTCACGTCGACCGACGGTGACGAGTCGGTCGTCGCGGGAGCGTCGCCCTGCGCGGCCGGGGACGGCGAGGGTGAGGGTGCTGCGGATCCGGCCGTGGAGCAGCCGGCGAGGCCGAGGGTCAGGAGCAGCGCGGCCCCGAGTGCGATGGACGCGGGTCGGGATGACGGGGTGCGGTGGGGTGTCGACACGGGGGCTCCTCGAGGTCAGGTCTCGCCGCTGACTGCTGGCCAGACGTTCGTCTAGCGAACGTAACCGCAGGACGGGACGGGAGCCAGCACCCTGCGCGCCCTCTCATCGAGCGGGGCCACGGAGCTGGGTGTCAGGGGGCCGTCTGCTCGACGAGGTGGACGCCCTCGACGCGGCCGATGACGTCGAGTGACTCCGGGTCGATCAGGCGGGCGCTCCAGGACGCTCCGTCGGCGTCGCTGGGCAGATCGGGCAGCGCCGCCGTGAAGGCGAACCGGCCGGTCGAGCCGACGGTGCTGCTGCCCGGTTCGACCTCCGCGACGCGCTCGTTCCCGGAGTCGCCCCCGGGGCTGCCGTAGTGGACGACGACGACGGCACCGGGGGTTCCCAGTCCGGCGAACCGCACCCTGACGACTCCGCTGGTGCCGACCGTCCGTGGTGGGCGGACTGCGAACCGGTGCGCGCCGCTCGTCACTGGCGGTGCCCCGAGTGCGGCGCCGAGTGCGCCGGATGCGCCGAGGCCGATCGTCTCGGGACCCGGCGTGGTCGGTGACGGCGCGGGCAGGGCGAGGGCGACGGCGAGCGCGGCGATCCCCACGGCGAGGATGATCGGAGACGCCCGGACCCGATCGGTGCTCCGCGGCATGGTCGGCCCCTTCGTGGACGGTGTGCGGCAGGCGCCGCCACCGCACACGCTACCGGTTCGCCAGACGATCGTCTGCGCTGGCCGAGGTGCCGACGCGGACACTGGTCCCCGGTGAGCGGTACTGTTCCCCTTCGTGAGTGTTCGTCGCCGTGCTTCCCGTGTCGTCTCCATCGGGGTGGTCGCAGCCCTGGCAGCGTCGTTGACCGGGTGTGGCGAGGGGGCCGGCGTCGACAGCGACTACGCGAAGATCTGCCGCGACAACGCGACCGAGAAGCGGTTGCCGGACGACGACTGCAACAACCACGGCGGGCACGCCGGCTGGTACTTCCTGCCGCTCTTCGCCAACCGTGCCACGAGGGTCCCCGGCGTGGGGGACGCGGTCTCCGGCGGCACGAGCGCCCTGCCCGCCGGGAAGACCGCGAAGGCCGGCGTCTCGTCCCGTGGGAGCTCCGTCACCAAGGGCGGCTTCGGCGGAGCCGGCGGTCACGGTGGGTTCGGCGGCTGATGGAGCGCACCGAGTTCCCCGAGCGTCCGGACTGGCGGCGCCGGATCCAGCAGACCGGGTTGATCTACTCGCGGTCCGTCCGCGACGACGGCACGCCCGTCGAGTACTGGAACGACACCGCCGCGTACGTCTTCACGCTGCCGGAGGTCGAGGCGCTCGAGCGGCAGACCGAGGAACTGCACCGGATGTGCCTCGAAGCCGCCCGGTACCTCGCCACCGGTGCCCTCGGCACGCTGGGCCTGACGCGAGCCGGGTTCGACCTCGCCTCGTGGTCGCTCGAGCACGATGAGCCCGACCTGTACGCGCGGTTCGACCTGGCCTACGCCGGAGACGGTTCACCCGCCAAGATGCTCGAGTACAACGGGGACACCCCGACCGGGTTGATCGAGGCATCGGTCACGCAGTGGCACTGGATGCAGGACCGGCTCACCACCGGCGAACTGTCCGCCGAGACTGACCAGTGGAACGGCATCCACGAGGCGATGGTGGCGCGCTGGCGGACACTGCTGCACGAGTCCCTGCGCGCCGAGGACGGTGGGCGACTGTTCGTGGCGCACTCCGACCTCGACACGGCGGGCGAGGACTGGGACACGGTGGCCTACATGCGCGACCTGGCGGGGGAGGCCGGGTGGGAGCACACCGGCATCGAGATGAAGGACATCGGCTGGCACGCGACGGCCCGCCAGTTCGTCGGCGACCAGGAGCCGGTCGGTTCGTCGCGCAGCGTGTTCACGCTGCCCGGGGACGATCCAGGGACCCAGTACCCGGTGATCCGCAACCTCTTCAAGCTGTACCCGTGGGAGGACCTCGTCTCCGGGGACGACCGGGCGCAGGGCGACGAGGAGTTCGGCGCCTTCCTGGTCAGCGACCGCGGGAGGCTCGGCCGCTGGTACGAGCCGGCGTGGAAGATGTTCCTGTCGAACAAGCTGCTGCTCGTCGCGCTCTGGCGCTTGTTCCCGGGCCACCCGAACCTGCTGCCGGCCTTCGCGGACGGTCCGGACGGCATGCGCGACTTCGTCGTGAAGCCCGTGTTCGGGCGCGAGGGCGACGGCATCGCGGTGCACCGAGCCGACGGTTCGGTCACGACGAACGGTCGCGAGTACCGGCGCCCCGGTACCGGGGCCGAACGGGTGTGGCAGCACTACCACGAGCTCCCGGACTTCCCGGGGTCGAACGGGCACAACCACCCGGTCCTCGGGTCGTGGGTCGTGGGCGGCGAGTCCTTCGGGGTCGGCATCCGCGAGTCCGACGGGCCGATCACGGACTACTGGTGCCGGTTCGCCCCGAACATCATCGCGGCCTGACGTCGGTCAGTTGACGATCTCGCCGCGTTCCTCGGGCGGGAGCGCGACGAGCCGTTCCCGCCACTGGCGCAACGCCTCCGGGGTGAGCCGTGTCCACCCGGTCTCCTCGCCGACCACGCGGAGCGGGAGGGCACTGCGGTACGACCGGGTCGGGTTGCCGGGGAACTTCTTGTCGGTCACGTTCGGGTCGTCCTCGAAGGGACCGGTCGGCTCGACGCGGTACACACGCGGCTCGCGGTCGCCGGGCACGAGCTCGGCCGCGAGTTCGGCCGCGAGCCCTGCTCCGTCGCGGGTCGCCGTGAAGTAGACGTGGTTCATCACGACGTCGGGGCGGTAGTTCGAGCGGAAGCCGGGGGAGAGGAACTCGCCGGGCCGCAGGGCTGCCACTGTGCCGTGCCAGAACGGACCGGTCTCGTCTGCTGCTGCCATGGCGTCAGCCTACGAACGGCTCAGCGCCCGCGTCCGACCAGCGCGCGCCACCGCGGCTGTTCCGAGACGACGACGGCGACGCACAGGGCGGTGACGACGATCGCGACCGCCGTCGGCCACAGGACCCAGGCTGCAGCGACCGCCCCCACGAGGTGCGCGAGGACCGACGCGATGGTGACCGCTCCCGGTGCCGCGACCGGCGGGTCACCGCCGGGGCGGTCACCAGGGGTCCCGAACACCGCCGGCGGCACGACGAGGACCAGGACGGCGGCGATCGCGAGCACCGGCGAGTGGGGCCAGAGCGCCCAGGGAACGGCCACCCACGCGACGAGCTCCGCCAGGAACCGTAGGCCGCCACGGAGCGGGTCGTGACCGACGGGCCTCGACGGACGCGCCGCCGTGGACACGGTCACCGTGTCGTTGCGGCACGGAAGCCGCGATCCAGGAAGTCGACCATCCACGCGGCACTCGCATCGACGTCCGTGTCCATCTGGAACCCGCCGGACGCCTCGATCGTGGCGAACCCGTGCAGGACGCTGCGGAGCACCCGGAGCGCGTGGACCTCGTCGGCCGGGTCGAGCGGGTAGTCGCGGAGCGCCGCGGCGAAGGACGCCAGGGTGCGACCGAGTGCGACCGCCAGGGGGTCATCGGCACCGGTCGGCCGGACGCCGACGGCTGCCTGGTACCGCGCCGGGTGTTCCCGGACGCTCCGGCGCACGGTCTGCACCGCCGCCTCGAGCGCACTCCGACCGCTGCGGCCCTGCATGGCGTCGCGGAGTGCGTCACCGAGCTCGTTCGCGCCGAGGATCGCGATCCTGCGGGTGAGGTCGCCGAGTCCGTCGACGTGCTTGTACAGCGACGGTGCCTTCACCCCGAGGCGGTCGGCGACGACGCTCATGCTCAGCTGGGCGAGGCCGATCTCGTCGGCCAGCGTCGCCGCGGTCTCGGTGACGGTCGCCGGGTCGAGCCCCGCCCTAGGCAACGGGACCTGCTGCGGGCAGCGTGCGGGCGAGGAACGGCAGCAGCAGGGCGAGGAGCGCCGCCGGCGTCTCGGTGTGGGGGTAGTGACCGGCGCCGTCGATCACGGCGAGTTCGCCGAGGCCGTCCGGCAGGTCGGCGAGGATCCGCTCGCCCTCGGCGCGGGGCACGGCCCAGTCCGGATCGGCGCTGCCCTCGACGACCAGCACGGGGCACCGGACGGCACCCAGCTGCTCGCCGGCGTCGGCGGGCGACGTGCGGGTCATGGCGCGGAGGGCCGCCATCCGCTCCGGTCGCCGCAGGGTCGTCTCGATGCGGTTGCGTTCCGTCGCCCAGTCGGCGGGCTTGGCGGGGACCGCGATGTCGAGGTACGCGAGCCAGCCGGGCAGGCTGCCGCTCGTCATGACCCGCGCGAGCTGGACGGTGCCGGCGCGGTGTCGGCGGTTGCGCAGGAGTCCGCCCAGGTCGACGGACTGTTTGCGCGTGAACGGCGCCAGTTCGACGATGCCCGCGACCAGGTCCGGTGCGGTGGCTGCGGCGATGGTCGCCGCGCCCCCGCTGATGGACTGCCCGACGACCACGGCCGGGCCACCGAGGTGGCGGGCCACGGCGACGAGGTCACGTGCGATGTCGGTGCGCTGGTAGCCGGCCCACCCGGTGCTCGAGTCGCCGCAGCCGCGGAGGTCGACGTTCGCCACCCGGTAGCCGGCCGCGACGAGCTCCGGTACGACGAAACGGTAGGCGTGCCGGCTGTCGCCCATGCCGTGGGCGAGGACCACGAGCGGGCCTGTTCCGGAGAGGTCGTAGGCGATCGTGCCGCCCTCGGTGTCCAGGTGTTCGAGCATGACGTGGCTCCTTCGGCTACGGGTAGTAACTCAGAGGCTAATACCCATAGCCAGAGTTGGCAAGGGGCAGTCGTCACGCATCCAGGTCGAGCGTCGTCGACAGCTCGGGGAACGCCTGCGCCTGGTCGACGAGCTGCTGTCCCTTCTGCACGATCCCCGCCACGCTGTCCGCGCCGGCGGCGAACCGCAGCGGCGGCTCGGGCATCGCGATCAGCGTCAGCAGCACCTGCGCGAGCTTCGCGGGGTCGCCGGACTGGTTGCCCCGCATGCCGCGGAAGAACTCCTTCGACCCGGCCGAGAGCGGGGCGTAGTCGTCGATCGCGACGTCGCCCCAGAAGGTCGAGTCGCCCTCGGCCAGCAGGTCGGTGCGGAAGAAGCCGGGCTCGACCACGGTGGTGTGGATGCCGAAGGGCGCCACCTCGTCGTGCAGGGCCTCCATCCAGCCCTCGAGCGCGAACTTCGACGCCGAGTAGGCGCTCCCACCGGCGCCGGCGACGATGCCAGCGGTGGAGCTGATGCTGATGACGTGCCCGGAGCGCTGCCGTCGCATGACCGGGAGCACGGCACGCGTCACCGCGAGCGCGCCGAAGAAGTTCGTCTCCATCTGCGCGCGGAACTGCTCGGCCGAGATCTCCTCGAAGTACCCGGCCTGGAAGCTCCCGGCGTTGTTCACCAGGACGTCGACGCCGCCGAAGTGGTCGGTCGCGGCGTCGACTGCGGCTCGGACCGACTCGGGGTCGGTCACGTCGAGCGCGACGGTGAGCAGGCGCTCGTGGTCGCCGAGGACGGCGCGGACCCGCTCGGGGTCGCGTCCGGTCGCCACGACCCGGTGCCCGGCGTCGAGGGCGGCCCGGGCGAAGTCGGTGCCCATCCCGCGGCTCGTGCCGGTGATGAGGAAGGTGCTGGTTCCGGTCATGGTGTTCCCTTCGTTCGTGGACACCACCATCGAAGCCTCACCGCCATCCGCCCAGTGAGGCTCCGGCGAAACGGGGTCCAGCCGAACCTCCCTGTCCGCCGGACCATGCCCCTACCGTCGGTCCGTGACCACGACGACCTCCGACCTCCCCACGACCGACCGGGCGACCGACGGCCGACTGCCCTGGTTCCCGCTCGCCCTGCTCGCCGCGATCGGGTTCCTCCTCGTCGCCATGGAGACGATGCCGGCCGGGCTGCTGCCCGCGATCGCCGACGGGATGGACACGAGCGAGGGCACGGTCGGCCTGTTCGTCAGCGCGTACGCGATGGGCACGGTCATCGCCACGGTCCCGGCGATCGCCCTGACCCGCGGGTTCCGCCGCAAGCCGCTCATCGTGGCCGCCATCGCCGTGCTCCTCGTCGCGAACACCCTGACCGCGTTCGCGCCGAACGTCGCGGTCGCGCTGGTCACCCGGTTCGTCGCCGGCGCGATGTCGGGGACGATCTGGGGCATGTTCGCCACCTACGCCCGGCGGATCAGCCCGGCCCGCTCCGCCGGGGTGTCGCTCGCGATCGTCTCGACGGGCGCGCCGGTGGGGTTCGCGCTGGGCACCCCGCTCGGGTCCTTCATCGGCAACGCCCTGGGCTGGCGGTCGTCGTTCATCGGGCTGAGCCTGATCGGCGTGGTGGTCCTGGCGCTGATCGCGCTGTTCGTGCCGGACGCCCCGGGGCAGACGAGCGCCGCGAAGCTGTCCGTCGTGCAGGTGTTCCGGATCCGCGGCATCGCGGTCATCCTCGCGGTGATCGCGACGTGGATGGTGGCGCACAACACGATCTACACGTACATCTCGCCGTACCTGCGGGCGACCGGTACCGACCTGAGCGCCGGGCTGGTGCTGCTGGTCTACGGGATCGCCGCGATCCTCGGCGTCGTCGTGACGGGCGCGCTGCTCGACCGGCACCCCCGACCCCTGCTGCACGGCAGCGTCGGCCTGTTCGTCCTGGCGGGCGTGGTGCTGCTCGTCGGGCACGCGTCGCCGGTCGCGGTCCTGGTGGCCGCGGGCCTGTGGGGCATCGGCTTCGGCGGGTCCTCCACGCAGCTGCAGGCCGCCCTGACGACCGCCGGCGGCGAGGACGCCGACGTCGCGAGCGCGTTCCTGCCGGTCGCGTTCAACATCGCGATCTTCGCGGCCGGCCTGTTCGGTGCCGCCCTGCTGACGGCCTTCAACGGGCTGGTGCTCGCCGTGGTGATGATCGTGTTCGGGGCGGTCGCGGCGCTCCTCACCGTCATCGGCCGCGGATCGGCGTTCCCCGCGAAGCTCTGACGCGACCGCGACCACGACCACGGGCTGCGATCATGTCCGGGTGCAGCACGACGAGGACCACCCCCGCCCGGACGTCACGACCGTCGAGATCATCGGCGGCCCGGAACCGGTCACAGTGACCCTGCACCCCGCCGACAGCGCGTGGGCTGCGGTCTTCGCCGACCACCGGCGACACATCCTGGAGGCCCTCCCCGGCTCCGGCACGGACGCTCCGGTCGTCGAGCACATCGGCTCCACGGCCGTCCCCGGCCTGGCAGCGAAACCCATCGTCGACATCGTGGTCGTCGTCGCCGACATCACCGCCGAGGCCACGTACCTCGACCAGCTCCTCGCCGCCGGGTACGAGCTGCGTGTCCGCGAACCGGGCCACCGCCTGGTCCGGACGCCGGCCCGTGACGTCCACGTGCACGTGTACGAGCGGGGCGCGCCAGCGGTCGACGAGTACCTGCTCCTCCGCGACCACCTGCGTGCCGACGCCGACGACCGCGCGCTGTACGAACGGACGAAGCGGGAGCTGCTCGACCGGAGCTGGGACGACATGAACGCCTACGCCGAGGCGAAGACAGCTGTCATCAGCGCGATCAAGGAGCGGGCGCGACAGAGCCGCGCGTCCTGAGACGTGCGGCTCCGGGGTCGAGCCTCAGCTCGTCGGGACGACGTCCCAGTGCTCGCGGATCAGGTTGTGGTCGACCCGGAACAGGTCGGCCGCGCCGAACGGTGCGTCGGCCTTCGCCCCGACCGGCTTCGAGAACGTCCACACCAGGTCACCGTCGGCGAGCGAGATGACGGACTCCTGCTTCGGCAGGCTCTGCGCGGCGCTGCCGGCGAAGAACTGCTTGAGCGCGGCCGTGCCGTTCGCGGCGACCGAGTTGTGCTGCAGGTACGCCGGGTCGAACTTCTCGTCGAGGACGGACACGTCGTGGTCGCGGAACAGCCGGTCGTACGCGGTCACGGCGAGCACCCGGTTGTGCTCCTCCTGCCGCTCGGTCAGGTGACGGTCACGCTTCGCGGCGGGGTACAGGTCGCTGAACATGCTGTTCGTGTTGCCGCTGGCCGGGGTCCCCGTCGGGACCGTCTGGCGGAGTGCCCACCACTCGCTGATGCGCCCGTCGCGCATGCGGAACAGGTCGACGGCGGCGTCACCGGTGCGTTCGTCCTTCGGCTTCGCGGTGATCTGCCAGTGCACGGCCACCAGGTCCGCGTCACCGGCGATGTGCTTGATCACGGCGTGGGCGCCGGGCACCCGGGACCGGTCGGCGGTGAACTCGGCGAGCAAGGCGGACGGACCCGAGGCGCTCGTCGCACCGTGCGCGACGGCACCGGTCGCGACGGCGGTCCGTGCAGCCGCACGGGCCTTCGCGGAAGCGGGGGACCGGAACGCGCACCGGAACAGGTGCCGGACCGTGGCATCGTTGCGCTGCTCGGCGCGACGGTCGAGCCGCGAGACCGCCGTGCCGCCCGAGGTCGTCCGCGCCGCACGGTCCACCGTGTGGTGCGAGGAGGTGGTGGTGTCGGAGGTGGAGGTGTGGAGGGGAGCCGCCACGGCCGGACCGGCCACGAGCGACACGGCGATGGCGACCGGAGCTGCCACCGCACACGCCTTGGCGATGATGGGGAGAAGTGATGTCGTCTGCACGGCAGAACGATGGAACCGGACCCTGGGGGCCCACGCGCGCCCTGGAGCCGCCACGCGCTGCGACCGTGACCGGCTTCTCAGTCCCGGTGCGCGCCTCCAGGGTGGCCTGTGCACGCGCTGCCAGGGTGACCCGCTCCCGCTGGTGATCGACGGCCCGGACCTGTGGGACGGCTCACGTCGCCGCTCAGGCGATCGCAAGCCCGGCGAGCAGGTCCTGCACCCGCGCGCGCACGTCGTCGCGGATCGGCCGGACGGCGTCCAGGTCGAGCCCGGCGGGGTCGGTGAGCTCCCAGTCCTCGTAGCGCTTGCCCGGGAACACCGGGCAGGCGTCCCCGCACCCCATCGTGATGACGACGTCCGCGGCGCGGACGGCATCGGTGCTGAGCAGCGCGGGCTGCTCGCTCCGGATGTCGATGCCCTCCTCGAGCATCGCCGCGACGACCACGGGGTTGAGCTGGTCGGCCGGTTCGGAGCCGGCACTCCGGACGTCGACGCGGCCACCCGCCAGGTGCTGCAGGAAGCCGGCGGCCATCTGGGAGCGGCCGGCGTTGTGGACGCAGACGAACAGGACGGTGGGCATGCAGAGTGCTCCGATCAGAGGACGACGGCGCCGAGCAGGCCGGCTCCGATGACGACGGCCCACGGGGGAGCGGACCAGCGGGTGAGGGCGGTGAAGGCGGCCACGGCGAGCGCCAGTGCGGGTGCCGAGCGGATGCCCTCGGTGAGGACCGGGTCCCAGAGCGCCGCGGCGAGGAGCCCGACGACCCCCGCGTTCACGCCGGCGAGCACGCGTCGGGCCCACGGCAGGTTGCGGAGCACGTGCCAGAACGGCAGCGCGCCGATGACCAGGAGCGCCGCCGGCAGGAAGATCGCGACGAGTGCCACCGCCGCGCCGAGGAGCCCGCTCGGACTGCCGTCGGCGACGGCGCCGAGGTAGGCGGCGAAGGTGAAGAGCGGCCCGGGCACGGCCTGTGCGGCGCCGTACCCGGCCAGGAAGTCCGCGTGGCCCACCAGGTGCGTGGCCACGGTCTGTGACTCGAGCAGCGGCAGGACGACGTGGCCGCCGCCGAAGACGAGCGAGCCCGCCTGCGCGAAGACCCCGAACAGGCGAACGGCCCCGGTGCCGCTCGCTGCGACGGGTGCCGCGACGAGCAGGGCGGCGAACGCGACGAGCGCCGACACGGCGACCCAGCGGGGGAGGCGCACGGCGATCTGGGAGCCGGCGTCCTCGGTGTCTCCGACGTCCTCGACCGGGCCGACCACCCGACCGAGCCACAGCACGCCGACCACACCGCACACCGCGATGACCGCGACCTGCGCCGCCGGGCCGGGGACGAGCAGCACCACGATCGCGGCGGCGGCCGCGATGGTCGCCCGACCGCGGTCCGGTGTGAGCGAGCGCGCCATGCCGAGCACCGCCTGCGCCACCACCCCGGCGGCGGCGGCCTGCAGCCCGAGCAGCCACCCGGCGCCGGCCAGGTCGGGCGTGCCGGAGACCAGCAGGGCGAACGCGACGAGCAGCACCGCGGACGGCAGGGTGAACCCGCACCACGCCGCGAGGAGCCCGAGCAGTCCGGCGCGCTGCAGCCCGAGGGCCATCCCGACCTGGCTCGACGCCGGTCCGGGCAGGAACTGGCACAGCGCGACGAGGTCGGCGTAGGCGTCGTCCCGCAGCCAGCGGCGACGCACCACGAAGGCTTCACGGAAGTACCCGAGGTGCGCGACCGGCCCGCCGAACGAGGTCAGCCCGAGCCGCAGGAACACCAGGAACACCGATCCCGCGGACGACCGCAGGGGCTCGGGGCTCGTCGTCACCCGCTCATCTTGACGACGGCAGATGGTTCAGTCAACATTGAACCGATGAACACCAGGCGGCAGGACCTCGAGCGGCGTGCGGCGCAGCACGCGGCCCTCGGCGACGTCGCCCGCCTGGCGATCGTCGACCTGCTCGCCGCGTCCGACGCCAGCCCGAGCGAGGTGCGGGCCGCCCTCGGGATCTCCGGGCCGCTCCTGGCGCACCACCTGCGCGTCCTCGAGCAGGCCGGTCTGGTCACGCGACGCCGCTCCGACGGCGACGGGCGCCGCAGCTACCTGCACCTCGAGCCGAGCGGCGTCCCGCACGGTTCGGCAGCGGTGCCGGGACCGGTGTCCCGCGTGCTGTTCGTCTGCACCGGCAACTCCGCGCGCTCCCCGCTGGCCGCGGGCGTCTGGGCGCAGGTCAGCGAGATCGGCTCGCTGTCCGGCGGCACGCGTCCCGCGGCCGCCATCGCCCCCGGGGCGGTCGCCGTCGGGGAACGCCACGGCCTGGACCTCGGCCGCCACGTCCCGCGAGCCTTCCGCGACCTCGTCGCCGACGGCGACCTGGTCGTCACGGTCTGCGACCGTGCGCACGAGTCGATCGACGACGGCGACAGCCTGCACTGGTCGCTGCCGAACCCCTCGCGCGTCGGCACGCCGGACGCGTACGAGGCCACCTACGCGGACCTCCGGTCCCGCGCCACCGCGCTCGCTGCGCGCCTCGCCGCCTGACGCGGCCCCACGAACGGAACGCCCCGATGAGATCCCCCCTCCTCATCGGGGCGTTCTCCTTTGCTCGACCGCCTGCGGACTGGAGGCCCGGGGCGGGCCCGCACCGTGCCTCCCGTCCGTCCCGTGGTGCGCCCAGGGCGGCGCGCGCGTTCCTGGGAACGCCGGATGTGCGGCCCGTTTACGTTTTCGGCCAACGGGGCAGGCAGGGGCCCCGAGGGCGAGGGCGGCCGCATGACCTGGGTCAGGGACACCATCATCGAGCACCCCGAGATCGCCGTGTTCCTGGCGCTCGGGGTCGGGTTCTTCGTGGGGCGCTTCAGCTACCGCGGCATCGGTCTCGGGGCCGTGACGGGCACCCTGCTCGCCGGCGTCGTCATCGGCGCGGTGCTCGGGGACGACCTGCAGGTCGACCCGATCGTCAAGCAGATCTTCTTCCTGATCTTCCTGTTCTCGCTCGGCTACAAGCTCGGCCCGCAGTTCGTCGCGGGGCTGAAGGGCTCCGGGCTGCCGCAGGCGGTGTTCGCCGTCGTGCTGGCCGTGGTCGGGTTCGGCACGACGATCGTGATCAGCAGCATCCTCGGCTACAACCCGGGTCTGGCCGCCGGTCTGGCGGGCGGCGGGCTGACGCAGTCGTCGATCATCGGCGTCGCGCAGGACTCCATCGCCGGACTCCCGGTGAGCGACGCGACGGCGAAGGCGTGGAGCGACCTGGTGCCGGTGGCGTACGCGGTGACCTACATCTTCGGCACGGTCGGTGCGGCGCTCTACATCTCCCTGCTCGCCCCGCGGTTCCTCGGCATCCGCGACCTGCCCGCCGCGGCGCACGACCTGGAGCAGCGCCTCGGGGTGCACGACGACAACCCCGACGTGACGTCGGCGTACCAGCAGGTCGTCCGGCGCGCGTACCGGCTGACGACGGCCTTCACGCCGCAGACCGTCGGCGAGTTCGAGCAGGCCTCGGACGCCCGCATCGGTTCGCGGGCCTTCATCGCCCGGGTCCGGCACGGGGACACGATCGTGGAGCCGCACCTGGACCAGACGCTCGCCCCCGGCGACGTCGTGGTCGTCGCCGGCCACCACGCGGCGATCATCGAGGACGACCTGGCCGCGTTCGCGGTCGAGATCGACGACCCGGCGCTGCTCGACGTGCCGATCGAGGAACTGTCCGTCGTCGTGACCAACAAGGCGGTCGTCGGCCGGACCGTCGAGGAACTCCGGCACACCGAACGGGCCCGGCAGATCTTCCTGAAGGGCATCAGCCGGGGTGGGCACGCGATCCCGTTCGGCCCAGACACGGCGCTGCACGCCGGTGACGAGCTGCGGGTCCAGGGGCCGTTGCCGTTGCTGGAGCAGGGGATCCGGTACGTCGGGTTCCCCGAGCGGACCGACCCGAAGACCGACATGGTCACCGTCGCCCTGGGCATCACCGTCGGTGCCGTCATCGGTGTGCCGTCGATCACGGTGGGCGCCGTGCCGTTGTCGCTCACCACCAGCGTCGGTGCGCTCATCGTCGGGCTGATCCTCGGCTGGCGACGCTCGAAGAGCCCCACGTTCGGGCACGTCCCGCCCGGCGCGCAGTGGTTCTTCGAGACCGTCGGGCTCACGCTCTTCGTGGCCGTCGTCGGCATCAACGCCGGGCCGGGCTTCATCGACGGGCTCGCGCAGTACGGCGTCCAGCTGCTCGTCGCCGGGGTGGTCGTCACCCTGGTGCCCCTGGTCGTCATGACCTTCGTCGGGCGGTTCTTCTTCCGGAAGACCGACCCCGTCCTGGTCCTCGGCATGCTCACGGGTGCCCAGACCACCACGGCGGCGGTCGGCTCCTTGCAGGAGACGGCGAAGAGCAGTGTGCCGCTGCTCGGCTTCACCGTCCCCTACGCCATCGGCAACATCGTCCTCAGCATCGGCGGCGCCGTCGTCGTCGCGATCACCGCACACTGACCCCGCACAAGGAGCACCACATGCCCGTCGCCAGCGTCTCCCGCGAGCAGATCGCGCGCCTGCAGCACCTGTCCCCGTTCGAACTCAAGGCCGAACTCCAGCGCATCGCCGGCGAGCACGAAGCACGCACCGCGTTCCAGATGCTCAACGCCGGCCGCGGCAACCCCAACTTCATCGCGCCCACCCCACGCGAGGCGTTCTTCGCCCTCGGGCAGTTCGCGCTCACGGTCTCGCGCGAGAACCGGGAGTGGGACCCCGAACTCGTCGGCGTCCCGCAGAAGGACGGCATCGCCGAACGCTTCGGGTCGTGGCTGACCGAGCACGACGGCGAACCCGGGGTCGACCTGTTGCGCCGGGTGCTCCGGCACGGGGTGGACGACCTCGGCTTCGCACCCGACTCCTTCGTCTGGGAACTCGCGGACTCCGTGATCGGCGACCACTACCCGGAGCCGGACCGGATGCTGCACCACGCCGAGCAGATCGTGCACGAGTACCTCGTCCAGGAGATGTGCGCCGGGGAACCGCCGGCGCAGCCGTACGACCTGTTCGCCGTCGAGGGCGGCACCGCGGCGATGTGCTACGTGTTCGACTCGCTGCTCGAGAACCGGCTGATGCACCGCGGCGACCGGATCGCGCTGATGACGCCGATCTTCACCCCGTACCTCGAGATCCCCGCGCTGGCCGACTACGACCTCGAGCAGGTGCACCTGCACGCCAGCACCGTGGACCAGGACGGCGTGCACACCTGGCAGTACCCGCCGGAGGAGATCGACCGACTGCGCGACCCGTCCGTCAAGGCCCTGTTCGTCGTCAACCCGACGAACCCGCCCTCGGTCCGCATCGCCCAGGAGACGCTCGACGCGATCGCCGACGTCGTCGCCACCGACAACCCCGAGCTGACGATCATCACCGACGACGTCTACGGCACCTTCATCGACGGCTTCCGCTCCCTGATGGCCGAGGTCCCGCGGAACACGATCGGCGTCTACTCGTTCTCGAAGTACTTCGGCGCGACCGGCTGGCGGCTCGGCGTCGTGGCCGTCAACCGGGACAACGTGTTCGACGAGCGGCTCGCCGCACTGCCCGAAGCGGACCAGGCCGCCCTCGACGCCCGGTACGGCACCCTCTCCCTGCACCCGCGCGACATCCGGTTCGTCGACCGGCTCGTCGCCGACAGCCGCTCGGTGGCGCTCAACCACACCGCCGGACTGTCGCTCCCGCAGCAGTGCCAGATGCTGCTCTTCGCGGCGTACGCCGTGCTCGACGACACCGACCACTACAAGCACCAGGCGCAGGGGCTCATCCGGCACCGCCTGGAGCTGCTGCTCGACGGCATGCAGGTCACCCTGCCCGAGGACGTCAACCGGGTCGGCTACTACGTGGAGCTCGACGTGCTGGCCTACGCCGAACGGCTGCGTGGGCCGGGGATCGGCGCGTTCCTCCGCGAGCACTACGAACCGACCGACATCCTGTTCCGGCTCGCCGACCAGACCGGCATCATCCTGCTGAACGGGGGCGGGTTCGACGGCCCCGAGTGGTCGGTCCGGGTGTCGCTGGCGAACCTGCGCGACGAGGACTACACGCAGATCGGCCGGAGCCTGCGGGCGATCGGCAAGCAGTACTTCGACGAGTGGCGCGACGAGCAGGGCGCGGACGCCGACGCCGACGCCGAGGCCGACCGGGCGGCCCGGCCGTGACGGGGCGGGTCCGCAGCCGGACGGCACTGCTCGGCGTCGCCGCGCTGCTCGTTCCGGTGGCGCTGGTCACGCCGGCGGCGCTGTTCGCCACGGCGCCGGCAGCGGCGGCCGACGTCCCGCCCGTCAACCCCGTCACCCTGCCGGTGGACGGGCACCCGGCGAACCAGGGGTTCCTGGTCTTCGTCGAGGGCGACGTCGAGCTCGCCGCCGACGAGGCCGAGGGCACGCTCGCCGCCGGCGGTGACCTGGCCTTCGAGACCAGCTACAACATCGGCGCGGGCAACCCGCCCGCGAACGCCCTGACGCTGCCGGGGGAGAGCCGTCCCACGTTCCTGTACGTCGACGGCGGCATCCGGTTCCCCTCGGAGCAGTCGGCCGTGCTCCGCGTGCTGAACGGTGGGTACGCCCACGTCGGCGACACGGCGACCTACGACGCCTTCGACACCGACCAGAACGGCGCGACGATCGACTACCGGCTCGCTCCGGAGGGCACCACCGCCGAGACGTTCCCCCGCATCGAGGGGACCACCCGGCAGCCTGCGAGCTCCGTCCCGACGACGGCCGACCCGTCGGTGCTGGACTTCGCCGCGTCCTTCGCCCGCTACCGGTCCCTGTCCGCCGACCTCGGGACGTGCCCGGTGACGACCGTGCTCCACGATGCCGCTGGCGCGCCCCTGCCGACGCCGATCGCGCCGGGGACGGCCGCGTACGCGGATGTCCAGCCCGGCGTCACGAACGTGCTGACGGTGGCCGCCGCGGACCTCGACGCACTCGACCTGCTGACCTTCGACGGCCTGCCCGGCCCCGGATCGCCCCTCGTCGTGAACGTCACCGGGACGACCTTCGACGGTTCCGTGCCGAACCTCGCGAACCTGACGAACGCGCACGCGCCGTTCGTGCTCTGGAACTTCCCGGACGCGACCACCGTGCACGTCACCGGCGCCGACGTCCTCGAGGGCACGATCTACGCTCCCCGGGCCGACCTGCGGTGGGACGTGACGCAGAACGTCGAGGGCAACGTCGTCGCGGCGTCGTTCACGCACGGGGTCGCGATCGCCGCCGGCCCGGTGCCACGCGAGATCCACGGGTTCCCGTTCTCGACGACGGTGTCGTGCCTGTCGACCGACGCGGTCGAGGGGGACCTCACCCTGGTCAAGCGGGTCGTCGGTGGCGACGCGGACCCGGGTGACTGGACCCTGACCGCGACCGGACCGAGCACGGTCTCCGGCACGTCGGGCAGCGACGCGGTGACGGGTCGACCGGTGCAGCCGGGGGACTACACGCTGACCGAGTCGGGCGGCCCCGACGGCTACGAGGCGGGGGACTGGACCTGCACCGGCGCGCCGGTGACGGACGGGGTGGTCACCGTCGCGGACGGCGACGACGTCGTCTGCACCATCGTGAACACGGCGGTGCCGGACGACGGCAACGGCGGGGGCGACGGAGGCGGCGACGGCGGTGGCGATGGGGGCGGCGCTGGCGGTGGCGGAGGCGACGGCGAGCCCGGTGGTGGCGGTGGCGGGTCCGGCACACCGACCCCCGGCCCGGGCGGGACCGGTACGGGCAACCAGGGCGGGGTCGGCGGACCCGGCACGGGCGGTGGCGTCGACACGGCCCCGGTCGCCGGCGTGGAGCCCGGCGGCGGGACCGGGAGCCTGGCCGCCACCGGAGCCGATCCGCTGCCCCTCGCGCTGCTCGCGCTCGGGCTGCTCGCCACCGGCGGCACGACGGCCCTCGTGCGTCACCGCCTCCGGGCCGTCACTCAGCAGGAACGCTGTCCGGCGACCAGCCGGAGGACCTGATCCGTGTGCCGTTCCGCCGTCGCGAGCCGCGCGTGCTCGATCGCGGCGGCGGTGTGCGGCCGCAGCAGGGTCCGGTCCGAGGCGAGTTCGATGATCGTCGTGGCGAGCCCGAACGCGGTCTCGTCCTCGGTCAGGACGGCGGCGGAGCCGAACTCGCTCGCCAGGCGGATGTCGGACACGATGACCGGACGGTGGTCCCGGAACGCCTCGAGCGCGGTCATCGGCTGGCCGTCGTGCTCGAGTGAGCAGACCACCGCCGCGTGCCCGCACAGCAGCAGGTCGTGGACGGCCTGCGACGACAGGCGGCCGTGGACACGGACCGACACCGGCGTGCGGGTCGGGGGGACGGTCCCGCCGGCGACGTCGACCCGCACGGCGTGTGCGCCGAGTCGGATCTCCACCAGCCGGATCGCGTTGAGGAGGACGTCGAGGCGCTTGTCCGGGGTGAACCGGGACGCCCAGACGAGCCGGAGCGGGCCGAGTTCCGGCGCCGGCGGCGGTTCGACCGGCCGGCGGCCGAGGGCGTTGGGCACGACGTGGACCGGGCCGACGCCGGCCTCGCGCAGGACGCGGGCCTGCCGCGTCGTCGGGGTGACGACGACGTCGGCCGCCCCGGAGACGGCCACTGCCATGTTGCGGCGCGCGTCGTCCATGGGGTGCCCCGTGAAGCGGTGCCGCGTGGGCCGGATCCCGGTCACCACACGGTGCGCGTGCCGTGCGAGGGGCGCCATCGCCGCTGCGGTCCGGCCCCGGACCGGCGCCGAGCCGTGCACGGTGTGGATCGTCGGCAGCTCGAGGGAGCGCGCCGTGGTCAGCGCCGCCGCGGCGAGGCCGAAGTCCGAGTGGGTGACGACGAGGCCGATCCGTTCCTCGAGCATCAGCGTGCCGAGGCACCGGCGGACACGGACCGAGTTGCGGACCACCGGCAGGTCGCTCTCCGGCGCGCTGATCGACGGTTCGACCTCGAACAGGCGGACGCCGTGCTTCCGCAGCTCCGCGGTCTCGCTCGAGCGCGGAGTCGCCACCCAGACGACGTGACCGGACTCCGCGAAGGCCTTCGCCTGCTCGACCAGCGCGGCGCGTTCACCCCGCATCGCCGACAGCGGGAAGTCGCTCACGAGCAGGACCGTCGCCTTCGCCGCCGCCACGTCAGCGGCCGGTCTCGAGCACGGTGGTCTGGCGGGGGCTGCGCATGCGGTCTCTCACGGTTCGGGAGCGGAACGGGGTGCTGGGAACCGTAGGCGTTCAGAAGACGATCGTCTAGTGAGCCGTTGTGCTGCTGAGGGGGCCCTCACGACTCCCGGGGCGGACGCTCAGGCCGGGGTGCGCGGCGGACGGTCAGGAATTGTCCGGTTCCGGCGGATTCTGTACACGTCTGAGCCGTGGTCGTCGTACAGTCTCCGGAAGCTACCCCGCCGGGCCCTACCGGCGGGTGCCCGACCCCCCGTTCCCGGGCTGGCCTCGTCATGACCACCGCGTCGAACCCGACGGCGTCGTAGCGCGAGGACGTCTGCTCCTGACCCGAACTCGTGCAGACGTCCTCGCACCTTCCCGCTATCGTCGAGGAACCGCCGGTCCCCGATCTCGGGGCGAGCAGCGGCCAGGGGACCACGGGGGACACCATGCAGCACCAGCGCGCCATCACCGCACTCACGACGCTCACCGCGACGATCGCCCTGGCGGTGACGCTCAGCGGGTGCACGGTGTCGACGTCGTCGTCACGGACCGTCACACCGGACGCCTTCGAACGCGTCGTCGTCGACGCGTTGGCGGACGTCTCTGACGCGACGCCCGAGGTCGACTGCGGTGCGGACGACATCGCGATCGAGGACGGCGCCGAGGTGCACTGCGACGTGAACACGGCGGGCTCCGACGTGGTCTACGACTCGGTGTCCACGATCAGCACCGACGGCGGCGACGACTACCACGTGGACGTGGAAGTGGCCGACCAGCCCAAGGACTGATCGGCCACTGCGGGGTGTCCGACGACTAGCGGTCGGACGCCTCGACGACGCAGCTCTCGACCTGCTGGGCGGCCTTCGAGTCGTCGGCGAACGGCGTCGGCGCGTCCGAGGTGGTGGTCGTCTCGTCGGCGACGGCCTGCTTGGCGACGTCGTTCACGGCGTACAGCGGGCCGTCGAAGTCGTCGGCCGTGGGGTCGGCGGTGGTCGCCCAGATGGTGACCTCGTCGTCGTTCGAGTCGTTGCTGTCCGCGGGGACGATCGCGGCACCGAGGTACCAGCCGCCGTCCCCCTTCTGGATGTTCGCGAACTCGGTGGTGTCGTGCGACCCGACCGCCGTGTCGATCATGTCGACGGCGGCGCTGGCGGCCACGTCGCACTGGGCCGACTGGGACTTCTCCTCGGAGCCGGGGACCTTGCCGACGGGGTTGATGTTCTGGGCTCCGCCGGGGTCGCAGGCGGTGAGCAGGAGGGCTACGGTGGCGGCGCCGAACAGCGCCGTGACGGTCTTCGCTCGCGTGGACATGGCCCTGAACGTAGGCCGGCCCCGGTGGGCGGCGATTCAGCCAGGAGCGTCCCCCGACGACGGACGGGAGGCCCGGCGCACGTCGTGCCCCGGGCCTCCCGTCCGTCACCTGGTCCCGTTGCCGGACCGGCGTCCCGTCACAGGATCGGGGTGCCGCCGGTGACGGCGACCCGCGCGCCGGAGACGTAGCTGCCGTCGTCACTGGCGAGCAGCACGTAGACGGGTGCGAGCTCGGCCGGCTGGCCGGGACGGCCGAGCGGCGACTGCTTGCCGAACTGCTCGACCTGCTCCGGTGGCATCGTCGACGGGATCAGCGGCGTCCAGATCGGACCGGGGGCGACGCTGTTCACGCGGATGCCGCGTTCCCCGAGCAGCTGCGCCAGCGCGGCCGACAGGTTCGCGACGCCGGCCTTGGTGACGTCGTAGGGCGCCAGGTTCGGCTTCGGGTTGTCGGAGTTGACCGAGCTCGAGCCGATGATCGACGACCCCGGGCCGAGGTGCGGCAGGGCCGCCTTGACGAGGTGGAAGTAGGCGCTGAGGTTCGTCGCGAGGGTGTGGTCCCACTCCTCGTCGCTGATCTCCTCGATCGTCTCGTGGGTCATCTGGTAGGCGGCGTTGTTCACGAGGACGTCGAGCCCGCCGAGTTCCGAGACCGCCTGGTCGATGACGGATCGGCAGTACGCGGGATCGCTCACGTCGCCCGGGAACAGCACGGCCTTCCGACCGGCTTCCTCGATCCAGCGCTTCGTGTCCTGCGCGTCGTCCTCCTCTTCCGGCAGGTAGCTGATCAGGACGTCAGCACCCTCGCGCGCGAACGCGATCGCGACGGCCTTCCCGATGCCGCTGTCCCCGCCGGTGATGACGGCGCGCTTGCCGGTGAGCTTGCCGGAGCCGCGGTACGACTCCTCGCCGTGGTCGGCCTTCGGGGTGAGTTCCTGGTCGCTCCCCGGGGGCTGCTGCTGCTCGGTCATGTCTCTCCCTGTGGTCGGTTTCCCTGGACGTCCCCGATGCTGGGCGGGCGCCACTGAACGCCTGTCCAGGGTCACGGCGTACCCCGTTCGGTGCCCGAAGATGTGTACCCGGCACGACGGCGGCCTACCGTGGCACCGGATCAGGGAACCGTCACCGCGACGGAAGCTCCTCTTCACCAGGGAGCAACGTTGAAGTACGTGAACTACGCGGGCACGGTCCGTGTCCTGACGAGCGACACGATCGCCGACGCGGTGATCCGGTACGCCGCCGCACTGCACCAGAGCCGGCTGAGCGACGTCGTGTCGATCCCGACGGCCGACGACTTCGGGGTGGCGAGCACGATCGAGGTGCTCCTGGCCCCGGCGATCCCGGTCGCCCTCGAGCCCGCTCCGGACGACGACCTCGAACCCGAGGGCGAGGCGTTCCTGCTCGAACTCGGTCGGCGCACCGAGGCCGTGCTCGCCGTCGACACCAACGCGTCGCCGCCGGACTTCGGGCGCTGAGCGGTCGCTCCGCGGGGGCGCTGCCTACGCCACCGGCCCCTCGGTCAGGTCCGTCCGGGTGTCCGCGTGGATCACCTCGTCGTGCTCGAACGTCAGTGCTGCGGCCCGCAGCCGTGCCACGAACACCGTGTCCTCGCGCTCGAGCTCGTCCTCCTCGGCGTCCTCGACCACGAGCTGACTCGACGGACCGATGAGGACCTTGGTGGTCGTCATGGTGCCGTCCGTCGCCACCGAGGGGATCGCGACGGTGTCCGCCCGGTTGCCACCGGCCAGGGCCGCGGCGTACTCGATCACGGCGTCGGCCACGTCGTCGCTCGTCAAGATCGTCGAACGGTCGTACTGGATCTGCTTCATGTCCGGGCCTCCATCTGCACAGCCAACAGCGCCGTTGCTGGCCGCCGTACAGGAACACGGCGCGTCGCTCGTTGCGCCGACGCCGACTTGTCGTCAGGATCATCACGTGCCCGAGACCATGCACCGCCTGCTGCGGGAGATCCAGACCGCCGAGCCGTCGGTGGCGGCCGAGGCGATGGCCCGGACGCACATCACCCACGGACTGTCGGTCGAACCGACGGACGCCGAGTTCGTGTTCGAGGAGCGCGTGCGCGGAACGGCGCTGCTGTCGCTCGAGTCGACCCGCTGCACCGGGGTCCTGAGCGGCACGATCGAGCCCGGCGACGCGATGATGATCTTCTGGATGAAGTCCGGCGTCGCGCAGCTCGACGAGAACACCGTGAAGATCGGCCGGCCGACGCTCTTCCGCCAGGGCCCCCAGCGCTTCCGCTGGATCGCCTGCAACAAGGACGTCCTGCGCATCGACCGCTCGATCGTCGAACAGGTCGCGGCCGAGCGCGGCGACTGGGCCCCCGGTCCCATCGAGTTCCGTCCGCGGCACGTCCCCGAGGGCGCGCCGCTCGCTGCCTGGTGGCTCATGGTGCGGTCCGTCGCACAAGAGGTGCTGGCCGGACCGGACGCCGTCCCGGTCGAACGCGAGCGGGAGCTCGCGCGCTTCGCCGCCGGTGGGCTGCTCACCGCGATCCCGCACTGGCCCGTCGGGCAGCACGAGCCGGCGATGGCCGCCACCGCCCGCTTCGCCCGTGCCGAGACCTTCCTGCTCGAGCACGCCACCGAGCAGATCACCGTCGACGACGTCGCCGAGGCCGCCGGCCTGAGCGTGCGCGGCGTGCAGGCGGCGTTCCAGCGACACCACGGCATCACCCCGACCATGTACCTGCGTCGCATCCGGCTGCTGCTCGCCCGCGAACAGCTCGAGTCGGGCGACGGTCGGAGCATCGCCGAGATCGCCCGGGCCACCGGGTTCGCCCACCTCGGCCGGTTCGCGGGGAGCTACCGCGAGGAGTTCGGCGAGCTGCCCCGGCAGACGGCGTCCACCGCGCGGGACGGCGCCCGCGCCTAGCGAGCAGCCGCGCGGGCCCGCAAGAATCCCGCAACCGCCCGCCGTTCGGCCGATCGCCGACGATCGTCGCCCTACGTTTGCGCTGCACGGACACGCAGCCACGACGACTGGAGACCCCATGGCCGGCTCAGCAGCACCACCCGTCCCGACCGCGGCCGTCCCGCCGACGACCGATCCGTCGACGTTCGGCCGTCGGCTCGTCGAGGACGCCTCCTACGCCCGTGAGCACTTCGTCTTCACCGCACTGCTCGGATCCCCGCTGCTGCCCCGGATCGTCCGGCGGCTGCTGCTCCGTGCCGCGGGGGCACGCGCCGAGTCCGGTGTGGGGACCGGGTTCTCGCTGACGGGCGACCCGAAGCACCTCACCATCGGCCGGGGCGTCTTCTGCAACCGCAACGTGACCGTCGAGGCCGTCGCCCCCGTGACGATCGGTGCGAACACCGCGATCGGGATGCAGGTGCTCATCATGACGAGCCACCACGAGATCGACGCCGAGGGCCGGTGGAGCGACGTCGCGACCGGCCGCCCGGTGGTCGTCGAGGAACACGTCTGGATCGGCGGCCGCGCCACGATCCTGCCGGGCGCCCACATCGAGCACGACGTCGTGGTCGCCGCCGGCGCCGTGGTCGTCGGCCGCCTGGCGGCGCACGGCGTCTACGCCGGCGTCCCCGCGAAGCGGATCCGTGAGCTCGCCCCGTCCGCGCGACCGCCGGTGGTGGACCCCGCCGCGTGACGGCCTGGAGGCCCGTGGCGGCGTCGCCACGCGCCTCCCGTCCGGCGTTGGTGCTGCTTCGAACACGCCGGTGTGTTGCTGCGACGCCGTGCCGTCGTCGAGACGCCGCCGAATGCGGAGGCGTCTCGACGACCTGGCGGCGCCGAACGAAGACGACGGCGTCTCCTTCCGCGGGGACGCGCACTCTGCCAGCATGATCACGACGCGGGCGACGGCGCCCGCGCAGGACGAGGGAGACCGTCATGACCGTTCGCCTCAACCCCTACCTCGGGTTCCGGAGCGGCGCCCGCGAAGCGCTCGAGTTCTACCACTCGGTCTTCGGCGGCACGCTCACCATCGGCACGTTCGGTGAGGCCGGCATGAGCCAGGACCCCGCCGACGCCGACAAGGTGATGCACGGGCAGCTCGACGGCGACCAGGGCCTGCTCCTGATGGCCTCGGACGCGCCGTCCGGCATGCCGACGCCGGCCGAGAGCAGCATCTCGCTCTCGCTCAGCGGCGACGACCACGAACTGCTGACCCGGTGGTGGAACGGCCTCGCCCAGGGCGCGACGATCGTCGAACCACTCACGACCGCCCCCTGGGGCGACACCTTCGGCATGCTGACCGACCGCCACGGGGTGTCGTGGCTCGTCAACATCAGCGGCGCGACGAGCTGAGCGGCACCGAACCCACGCGTGCCGGCACCGGCCACCGCGGCACCCAGCACCGGACCTGCTCGGCGTAGCGGCGGAAGTCGTCGCCGAACCGTTCCTCCAGGTCGGATTCCTCCAGCGGGCGGACGATGCAGTTCCAGACCACCGAACCGGCGATCGCGTAGACGACGACCAGCCACGACGACAGCAGCAGGCCGACGGCGACGCCCTGGGTGATGCCGGCCAGTGCCATCGGGTTCCGCACCGACCGGTACGGCCCGGCGACCACCAGGCGGTTCGCGGTGGCCGATGGCAGCGGCGTGCCCTCGCCCTTCGTCGACATCGCCGCCGCCGAGGCGATGCCGAGCGCGCTGGCCAGCAGGAGCACGACCACACCGACGACGGTGAGGGCGGTGACGAAGGGTGCCGGCAGCTGCGGGTGGAGGCCCCAGCGGTGCTCGGCGAACGCGATGAGCAGGGGGAACACCCCGAGGAACAGGCCCCAGAAGACGACGATCTGCAGCACAGTCGCGGTGACGTGCCGGGAGCGCGGGGCCGCGGCGTCAGCGGTCCGGATCCGCAGCGGACCGCTCGTCACCCACTCTGTCGGGACCCGTCCGAGCAGCACCAGGGCGAGGGCGAGGGCCGAGCCGATCGTGGCGGCGAGCATGACGAGCACGCCCCAACCGGCCTCGCCGGTCACGGTTGCCCAGACGCTCAGGGCGACGAGCACCAGGGCGGTCCACACCGTCGTGCCCGCCGCGGCGGCCCGGACACCGGCGGCGGCGAGCGCCGAGGCGACGACGAACAGCGGGACGTCGAACACGGCGACGAGCACCGGGTCGAGCGAGCCGAGCGTCGCCGTGCGGATCCACGGCAGCGTCGCGACGGCGATCCACCAGGCCGCTCCACCGACGGCTTGCAGCGCGTAGTACCGCCGGCCCCAGGACATGGGTGCACGGTAGCAGTGCGCGGCGAGGTGCCGGGCCGTCGGCGCACTCGCTCCCGCTGGTGGGTCAGTCGGTGTGGTTGATCTGTCCGAGCCAGCGACCGAAGGACGGGGTGCGCTCGTCGTGCAGGGTGGGTAGGACGGGCTTCGGCAGGCAGGCGCGCTCGTCGGTGACGGTTCCGGCGCCGGTGCTCTTGTGGAGGTCGAGGCTCATGGTGGGCTCCTTCGTGGTCGGTGGAGTGTTCGACACCGGGCGGGGCCGTTCCATTCCCACCCGGTGTCGTCGCGGTCCGGTGCAGCGCGTTCCGGTGCGTCGCGTTCCGGCGCGTCGCGTTCGGTTCAGGAGGTGCCGAGCTCGACCTTGATCCAGCCGGGTTCGCGTCGGTCGAACGCCTGGTAGGCAGCGATCGCGTCGGTGATCGGCTCGTGCTCGGTGATCAGGGCCGTCGGGTCGAATTGTCCGGCTGCCACCATGTCGATCAGCGGCGGGGTGACGGAGTGGTGGTCGCAGTTCCCCATCCGCACCGTGAGGTTCTTGAGCATCGCCTCACCGATCGGGTAGTGCTCGGCCGTCGGTCCGTACACGCCGATGATCCCGATGCGGCCGTACTTCGCCACGCTCGCCACCGCCCAGCGAGCCACCTGCGAGGGGCCGTCACCGGGCTTCCACTGCTGCTGCGCACCGAAGCCGTCGGGAGCGGCATCGGGTGCGACCGCCGCGACCTCGGCGTCGAACGCCGCCGCCTGGTCCTGGTCGACCGCCGCCGGGCCGCGCTTCGGGCGTTCGGCGTCCACGCCGACCGCGTCGATCACGCAGTCCGCGCCGATGCCGTCGGTCAGCGACATGATCGTCTCGACGGGGTCCTCGGCGTTGTAGTCGACGACCTCGCAGTGCTGGGCGAGCGCGGCGGCGAGCCGGGTCTCCTCGCCGTCGACGACGATGACGCGGGCCGCACCCTGCTTGTACGCCGAGGCCGCCGCGAACTGTCCGACGATCCCGGCACCGAACACCACCACGACGTCACCGCGCGTGACGCCCGCGAGCTCCGCGCCGAACCAGCCCGTGGGGAAGATGTCGGACAGCAGGATCGCCTGCTCGTCGGAGACGGTGTCCGGGAGCGGGTGCATGGTGTTGCGGGCCCAGGGGACGCGGACGTACTCCGCCTGCATGCCGTCGACCGGTCCGGTCGAGGCCGGGCCGCCGAAGAACGCGGTGCCCGCCTGCGGTCCGTTGCTGTTGGAGCGGTCGCACTGGGCGGTCTTGCCCATCCGGCAGTACCGGCAGGCACCGCAGGACACCGTGGAGTTGATGACGACGCGGTCGCCGGGGCTGAAGCCGCGCACCGCGTCCCCGACCTCGGTGACGACGCCGACGGCCTCGTGACCGAGGATCGTGCCCTCGACCATCGGTGCCATCGTGCCGCGGACGAAGTGCAGGTCGGTGCCGCAGATCGCACTGCGGGTGATCCGGACGATCGCGTCCTCCGGGTCCTGGATCGTCGGCTGCGGGACCTCGTCGAGCCGGATGTCGCCGATGCCGTGCCACACGACTGCGCGCATGTGATGCCTCTTCCTGTTCGGGTGCGGGGTTCGCTCGGTCAGGAAACGCGCGAGGGGCTGGGCACGGTCGGAGGCGCATCCGCCCTGCGCAGTCGTCCAGCACCGCCGGGTTGTCTCGAGGGCATGAGCGAGCACGACGACGAGCAGACCCGGGCCGACTTCGACGACGCGGTGAACATGACCGCCACCGAGTTGCGGAAGTGGCTCGACACCGACGAGTCGAAGTCCGTCGGGCAGAAGCCCTCGGGTGGCGGCGAGTCGACCGGGCACGAGAGCGGCCGACACATCATCCGCATCCTCGAGAAGCACAAGGCCGACCGCACCGACGACGACCTGGCGCACATGCGGAAGGTCGTCGGCTACCTCGCCCGGCACTCGGAGCAGCGGCCCGACGGCGACGTGCACGACACCCCGTGGCGGTACTCGCTCATGAACTGGGGCCACGACCCGGAGAAGCACTGACGGCATCGGGCAGAATGGGTGGCGTGAACGAGACGGGCATGCCGCGCTTCCGACGGATCTGGTCGACCGTGCAGGTCGGTGTCCTCGCGATCGCCGTCGCGTTCTGCGTCGTGATGCTCGTGATCGGGCAGGGCAAGCTCGACCGGGTCTACGCGGTCGCCGCGGTGTTCTTCGGACTCGCCCTGGTCGGGCACAGCACCTACCTGTGGCTCGTCGCCCGGGCGAACCGCCGTCCCTGACGCGCTTTCGCTTCGGCGATCCCGGCTAGCCGTTCTGGTGGACTCGCAGCCAGTCGATGGTCATCTGCTGCGGGAACCGTGTCGAGGCGTCGGGCGAACCCGGCCAGTTCCCGCCGACCGCGACGTTGAGGATCACGAAGAACGGCTTGTCGAACACCCACGGGGCCGAGCCGACGTCGGCCCGGGTGACCGTCCGGTAGGCGACACCGTCGACCGTCCAGGTGATCGAGCCGGGGCGCCAGTCGACCCCGTACACGTGGAAGTCGTCGGCGAACGCTGCTCCGGACGGGTTCGTGTACGCCGCCGAGATGCCCTGCGCCCCGGAGTACCCGGGTCCGTGCACCGTGCCGTGCACGATCCCCGGCTCGTACCCGACGTTCTCCATGACGTCGATCTCCCCGCACGCCGGCCAGCCGACCTGCCCGATGTCCGCGCCGAGCATCCAGAACGCCGGCCAGATGCCCTGGCCGCGGGGGATGCGGATCCGCGCCTCGATGCGCCCGTACTGCGCGGTGTAGGTGCTCTCGGACTTCAGCCGGGCCGACGAGTACGAGCCGTCGGCCTCGCGGTGTGCGGTGATCACGAGGTTGCCGGCACCGTCGAGCGCCGCGTTCCGCCGCGAGTCCGTGTAGGTCTGCAGCTCCGCGTTGCCCCAGCCGCCGGCACCCAGGTCGTACCGCCAGATCCCGGGGTTCGGCGCGCTGCCGGCCGGGCCGTCGAACTCGTCGGCGGCGAGCAGCACGGGCGCAGCGGTCGGCGCCGCAGCTCCGGTCACGGCCTGTGCCGAGCCATCCGGGACCGCCGTCGCGCCGAGGGCGGTCGTCGCGGCTCCGGCGAGTCCGAGCGTCATGAAGCGCCGTCGATCGATGTGCTGGTCCATGTCGTGCTCCCTGCAGCGCGATGGTGGTGTGGTCGTCGGATCATGCACCATCCGGCTGCGCCTGAACAGGCCCGGATCCCGCTTCGTCCGCGGGACGCACCGGTCAGCCGAAGCGCATCGCCAGCGGCACGAGCAGCCCCGCGACCCACACGAGCACCATCACGAGGGCGCCGACCGCGATGAGCCGTCGGCGACGCCGCAGCTTCGGGCTCCGCTCCTCGCCCCACATCTGTGCACGGACCAGCACCCGGTTCGCCTGCTCGACGACCTTCCGCACCTCGGGGTCGTCGACGTCGAGGACACCGGCGCGGGCGTGCTCGGCGATGACCGCGGCTTCGTCGACGGTCAGGTCGTCCTTGCGCATGCTCCATCTTTGCACCGCGTGCAGGGGTACGACCCGGCTGTGCGGGAACGGACCACGGCCGGGTACCAAGGACACATGGGACATCGGTACCGCGGGAAGATCGTCGTCATCACCGGAGCATCGAGCGGCATCGGGAGGGCCGCCGCACACGAGTTCGCCCGGCAGGGCGCCACGCTCGTGCTCGCCGCACGCGGGCACGACTCGCTCGAGGCCGCAGCCGCCGAGTGCCGGAAGCTCGGCGCCGAGGCGATCGCGATCCCGACCGACGTCGCCGACGAGCACCAGGTCAAGGACCTCATCGGCACCGTGACGACCCGCTTCGGTCGCATCGACGTCTTCGTCGGCAACGCGGCCCTGTTCGTCTACGGCCTGTTCGAGCAGACGCCCACCGAGGCGTTCAAGCGCGTCGTCGACACGAACCTGTACGGGCACCTCAACGCGATCACGCACCTGCTGCCGCACTGGAAGCAGCGCGGGAAGGGCACCTACGTGCTCGTCGGCTCGATCCAGTCGCTGCTCTCGGCGCCGTACCAGTCGGCGTACGTGACGAGCAAGCACGCTGCGCTCGGCCTGGTCGACGTGCTCGGTGACGAGTTCGCGGGCACCGGCATCAAGTTCACCGCGCTGCTGCCGTCCACGATCGACACCCCGATCTACCAGAACGGTGCCAACTACACCGGCAAGACCTCGCACCCGCTGCCGCCCACCGTCTCGGTCGAGCGAGCCGGCCGTGCCGTCGTGCAGGCCGCCACGCACCCCAAGCGCTACCGCTTCGTCGGACGCATCCAGGCGTCGCTCGTGCCGCTGCAGTACGTGTTCCCGGGCCTGTTCCACAAGATCACGAAGCCGATGGTGGAGACGTTCGCGCTCCGTGGCAAGGGCGCCCCGACCGACGGCAACCTCTACGCCCCCGCCGACGCCGCGAACGCGACGGACGGCGGCTGGGTCGCGAAGCGACGGCGCGTCACGCGCCCCCTCGTCTGGCTCGGCGTCGCGGCTGCGGGCGCGGCCGTCGTGCTCGGCCGCTCGCGTCGGTAGACGCGTCCGCTGACGGCCTGGAGGCCCGGTGCCAGCTGGCAC
>NZ_MJGT01000058.1:0-23930 GCF_001864975.1 Curtobacterium sp. MMLR14_002 | reverse complement strand
CGGGCCTCCCGTCCGTCCGCGCGTCCGTCCGAATCCGGGCGTACCTGCCCGAACCGGGCGTACCTGCCCGAACCGGGCGTACCTGGCGGAATCGGGCGTACCTGCCGTGTTCTTCTTGGCGAGTACGCCCGATCTCACCAGGTACCGCAGCTGTTCTGGGAAGGAACGGGCGGCTAGAAGAGCTTCGCGCTCGCGCGCCGGGCACCCTCACCGAGCGACTCGAGCTTCGCCGCGGCGATCTGCGGGTGCACGCGGCCGCCGAGGCCGCAGTCCGTGCCGGCGATGACGCGCTCACGCCCGACGACCGAGGCGAACCGCTCGATGCGCTGCGCGACGAGGTCGGGGTGCTCGACGACGTTCGTGGCGTGGCCGACGACACCGGGGACGATGACCTTGCCCTCGGGCAGGGTGACGTCCTGCCAGACGGTCCACTCGTGCTCGTGGCGGGCGTTCGCGGCCTCGAACGAGTACGCACCGGCGTCGATGTCGAGCATCAGGTCGACGATGTGGCGGAGCTCGATGTCGGTGGTGTGCGGGCCGTGCCAGGAGCCCCAGCACAGGTGGAAGCGCACGCGGCTGGTGTCGAGGCCCCGCAGGGCGTGGTTGAGCGCCTCGACACGGATGCGGGTGAAGGCGCGGTAGTCCTCGATGCTCGGCTCGGGGTTGATCTGGTCCCAGTTCTCGGCGATCGAGGGATCGTCGATCTGCAGCACGAGGCCGGCGTCGAGGATCGTCGTGTACTCCTCGCGCAGGGCGTCCGCCCACGCCCAGATGTGTTCTTCCTCGGTCGCGTAGTACTCGTTCGCGATGCGGGCGGCGGAGCCGGGGGAGAGCGCCGTGATGAAGCCGTTGTCCGCGCCGGCGGCCTCCACCGCGTGCTTGAGGTTGGCGGCGTCGGTGGCTGCGGCCTCGTGGCCGGTGTAGGTGATCGGGCCGGTCGTGGTCGGGAACGCGGTGGCGTTCTTGCCGGTGCCGATGCCCGACTCGGGGTCGGTGTAGGCGTCGTGGAAGATCGTCCAGTCGCGGCGGTCCGGGAAGCTCGTGAGCCGGATGTTCCCCGGGGTGGACCGGACCGGCTGCTGCGAGAAGATGTTCTCGTCGGTCAGGCTCAGGCCGCTGACACGCTGGAACGAGTAGCCCCACCACGCGCCGTAGTCGACGCTGTTCGACATCGCCTTGCCGAACTCGCCGTCACCGGGCTGCGTGATGCCGAGCGCGGTCTGCCGTGCGACGACGTCGTCGACGGCCGTGCTCGTCAGGGCTCGGACCTCGTCGGTGGTCTCGAGCGTGAAGCCGTCGGCGGCGACGGGCCGCGCGGCGTTCGCGGCGATGAGCTCGGGGGTGCGGGGGAGCGATCCGGCGGTGGTGGCCTGGATGCGGTCGGTGTTCTCGAAGGGCATGCGCTGCCTTCCTCTCGATGGGTGCGGACTGTCGGGAGTCGGGGGCCGCGCGCGAGGCTTCGCGGTGCGCTGCAGTGCCACTCTGCCACGAGGGGTCGGGCCCGTTACGTTGCGCGACTGTGGCTTCGTGTGGACGCCGAACGACAGGGTCGATGTCGGACGACACCGACTCGGTCACCTGTTGCGTGCGCGGACAGTTGCAGGCGCGTGTGAACGACAGGGTCGATGTCGGACGACGTCGACGGTGTCGTTCCGCATCGACCCGCCCGTGCGCGCCCACCCCCGCCCGCCGACCCGCCCGCGCCGCCGCCCGCCGACGCACGGCGACACGATCGTCGCGCCACCGGGCCACGAGTCGTACGGTCGACCCATGAGCACGACGACCCCGACGAGCGACACCACCACGACGAACCCGGCCGCACCGACCTTCGCCGAATCGTGGACCGCCTGGCACGACGACCACGAGCAGGCCCGGGCGAGCGAACACGGCTTCCTCGCGATCACGAGCATCCGTTGGCTCACCGCGACGCCGGAACGGTTCGAGGACGCCCCGGGCAGCTGGTCGACGGACGAGGACGGCCCGGTGGTCGCACTGGCCGACGACGAGACGATCGAGGTCGACGGACAGCCGGTCACCGGGATGCACCGGTTCGGCCCGCTACCGGAGCGCTCGAGCACGAACGTGGTGTGGCACGACGGCGACGAGACCGTGGTGATCGAGGTCGCCCGGCGCGGCGGCAGTGACCTGCTGCGCCCGCGGCACCCGTCGAACCCGACCCGCGTCGAGTACCAGGGCACCCCGGCGTACGCCCCTGCTGAGCGCTTCGTCGTGGACGCGCACTTCGAGCCGTTCGACACTCCGCGTGAGGTCACCGTCGGCAGCGTCGTCGACGGCCTGCTGCACGTGTACGAGGCCCCAGGCGTCCTGACGTTCGACCTCGACGGGCCACGGTCGCTCCTGGCGTTCAACGGGCACGCCGGCGGCCTGCACATGCTGTTCACCGACCGCACGAGCGGGGCCACGACGTACGCGGCGAACCGGAGTCTCGACATCGCCGCACCGGATGCCGACGGTGCCACCCGCATCGACTTCAACCGGGCGACGAACCTGCCGTGCGCCTACACACCGCACGCGACCTGCCCGCTGCCGCCCGCCGAGAACCGGCTCGACGTCGCGGTCGAGGCAGGCGAGCAGCTGCCCGCCGCCTGACCGCGGAGCACGCACGGCCCGCCGAGCACACACGGCCCGCGGGCACGCACGCCCCGCCGCGCACGCACGGCCCCCAGGCGCGCACCGGCGCACCCGACCCGTCCACGAGAATGGGGGAGCCATGCCACGACCCACCTCCCGCATCCCGCTCAACACCCTCGCCGTCCCGTTCGGCCTCGCCGGCTTCGCCGAGACGTGGTCGTACGCCGCCCCCGTGCTGCACCTGCCCACCGTGGTGCCGCAGGTGTTCTGGGCGATCGCCGCCGTCGCGTGGGTGTGGCTGCTCGGTGCGCACATCGTCCGGGGCGCACACGTCAGCGAACGGCTGGTCGACCAGCTCCGCCACCCGGCGCAGGGCCCGATCGCCGCGCTCGTCCCCGCGACCGCGATGCTGCTCGGCGTCGACCTGGCGCGGTTCGCCCCCGTCGCCGGGCAGGTCGTGGTGCTCGCCGCCGCGGCCACCGCGGCGGGGTTCGCCGCCTGGCTGCTGAGCACCTGGTTCGAGGGCCGGCTCGCCCTGGAGTCCGTGCACGGCGGCTACCTGCTGCCGACCGTCGCCGCGGCCCTGGTCGCCTCGGTCGCCACGCACGAGGTCGGCGTCGGCTGGCTGTCCTGGCCGGCCCTCGGTGTCGGCGTGTTCTTCTGGGGCGTCATGACCGGCCTGCTGCTCATCCGGCTGGCGTTCCGACCGGCTCTGCCGGGGCCGCTCGTGCCGACGATGGCGATCCTGGTCGCGCCGCCGGCGGTCGCCACCCTGTCGGTGTTCGCCCTCACCGACGGTGCTGTGACCCTGCCCGTGCAGGCCATCGCGGGCCTCGGCGTCCTGATGGTCCTCGTGCAGCTGGCCCTGCTGCCGCGGTACGTCCGCCTGGCGTTCTCGCTCGGGTTCTGGTCGTTCGTGTTCCCGGCCGCCGCGGTCGCCACCGCCGCGGTGGAGTGGTTCCGGGCACTCGCGCTGCCGTCCGCCTGGATCCCCACCGCCGCGTTGCTGGCGCTGCTGAGCGTGCTCGTCGCGGTCGTCGGTGCCCGCTCGATCGGCCTCGTCGTGCACCACCTGCTCGGGCAGGCCGAGCGCACCCTGCACGACGCCGACGACGAGGACGCCGCCCCCGGCCCCGTGACGGGCGCGACGCGCGTGGTCTGACGAGCGGGGCGGTCGGGCCGCGCAGGCGGCGGACAGGAGGCCCGTGGCGGCCCCGCCCCGCGCCTCCCGTCAGGTCGCGGGGACGCGTCTCCAGCCGCTGGTCGCCCGCCAGGCGGGCGCGTCGAAGTGGAAGACGCTGCCCATGCCGGGCTGGTCGAGGGCGCGCGTGATCGGGACGCCGCGCAGGTGGGCCAGGAGCAGCGTGCCGACCGCACCGTGCGACACGATCGTGACGTCGCCGGTGGCGCAGTGCCGGCGGACGGCCGCGACGATGCGCTCCTGGGCGTCGATCGCCCGCTCCCAGCCGCGGACCGACTGCTCGGGCTCCGCGAAGAACGCGTCGACGACGGCCTCGAACTCGGACGGCGGCAGGTAGCCGGTCGCGCTCCGGTCGATCTCGCCCAGCAGCGGGTCGTGCTCGACCGGCAGTCCGACGGCGCTGGCGAGCAGCTCGGCGGTCTCGACGGCCTTACGCTCGGTGCTCGAGACGATCCGCCGGGAGCCCGGTGTCCATGCGAGCCGGTGTGCGGCGGCGGCCCGGACGCGACCTTCGGGCGACAGCCCCCACGACTCGATCGGGACCGCGGGGTCGACCACCACTTCCGCGTGGGTCAGGAACGACGAGGCCATCCGGCGATCCTCGCACGGTGCGAGGCGCGCCCCGGCCCGTCTGGTGCGAGGTTGCCCACTCCGTGCCCGGTCGGTTCCGACGCACCGAGTGGACAACCTCGCACCGAGCGACGCGACGCCGCCCGCGACGCCTCGCGCCGCCCGCCCCGCGTCACACGGCGACACCGTCGGTCACGTTCCGCAACACCGCTTCGCCGCCCGGCCGAACCGTCCTAGCGTCGCCGCCATGACCGACTACCTCGACCGCGAACAGGACAAGACCTTCACGAAGGTCTACAAGCAGCAGACCCCCGACATCCTGAAGGCTTTCGTCGCGTTCGACGAGTCGGTGTTCCAGGCCGAGGGCCGTGCCATCCCGCTGAAGCACCGGGAGCTCATCGCGCTGGCGGTCGGCATCACCACCCAGTGTGTCTACTGCATCGACGCCCACAGCCAGCGTGCCGTCGCCGCGGGAGCCAGCGAGGCCGAGCTCGCCGAGGCCGCGTGGGTCGCCACCGCGATCCGCGCGGGCGGCGGCTTCGCCCACGGTCGCCTGGGCTTCAAGTTCGGTGCCGAGGCGAACGCGCCCACCGCGGCCCACACCCCGGCCGACGACGCCGTCCACACCCACTAGGAAGGCCAGCTCCGTGCCCGACCGCATCACCCTCGTCACCGCGCTGCAGGGCGCCGGCTGGCATCCCGCCGCCTGGCGGGCCGCCGGCCCGGCAGCGCAGCGCCTCACGAGCCTCCGGCACTGGCGCGACGTCGTCGTCGAGCAGGACCGGCTCGGCATCGACGCCGTCACCCTCGAGGACTCGTTCACCGCCGGCCCCACCGACCCCGACGGCGGCCTCGACACGTCGACCGTCGTCGGCCGCCTCGACGCCCTCCTGCTCGCGAACGCGGTCGCCCCGGCGACCCGCGCGATCGGTCTGGTGCCGACCGTCTCGGTGACGCACACCGAACCGTTCCACGTCGCCACGGGCCTCCAGACCCTCGACCACGTCTCGCTGGGGCGAGCCGGATGGCGGCTCCAGGTGAGCCCGACGACCCGCGAGGCCGCCCTGTTCGGCCGCCGACCCGGCGGCGACGACGCGGCCACGCTGTTCGACGAGGCCCGCGAGGCCGCCGAGGTCGTCTCCCGCCTCTGGGACAGCTGGGACGACGACGCGATCATCCGCGACGTCACGACCGGCCGCTTCATCGACCGCGACCGCATCCACGACGCGGCGTTCTCCGGTTCGTTCGTGTCGGTGCGCGGCGCGTCGATCGTGCCGCGGTCCCCGCAGGGGCGGCCGCCGGTCTTCTCGCTCGCGCACCGCTCGGACGCGGCCGCGTTCGCCGTGGATGCTGCGGACGTCGTGCTGGTCACGCCCGGATTCGACGGCCTGGAGGCACGGGGTGCGCTGGCACTCGTCCGTGACGCCGAGCAGGCGGCCGGGTCCGACCTCCGTCGTCCGGTCCTCGCGGACCTCGCGGTGCTCATCGGGTCGTCGCCGGCAGCCGCCGCCGACGAGCTCGCCGCGCTCGACGCGGCAGCGGGCGCCCCCTACGCCGTCGGTTCCGGGTCGGACACGTCCGTCCTCGCGACGACGGTGCCGGACCTCGTGGCACGGATCGGGGACCTGCGGGCCCTCGGGTACGCCGGCGTCCGGCTCCGTCCGCTGCGCATCCCGATCGACTCGACCGCCATCGCGCGGCAGCTCGTCCCGGCGCTCGTCACCGCGGGGCTCCGCGCCGACGTGGCGTCCCGTCCCACCGCCGACCTGCGCACGCGGCTCGGCATCGCGCCGGCGGTCAGCCGGTACGCGCGTCCTGCCGTCACCGGTGCCGGTGTCGGTTCCGTCTCCTCGGGGGTCTCAGCATGAGCGTCAAGCGTCAGGTCCACCTCGCCGCCCACTTCCCGGGCGTCAACAACACCACCGTCTGGAGCGACGACCGAGCCGAGAGCCAGATCGCGTTCTCGTCGTTCGAGCACTTCGCCCGGAACGCCGAGCGGGGGTTCTTCGACTTCCTGTTCCTCGCCGAGGGGCTGCGGCTGCGCGAGCAGAAGGGACGCATCCACGACCTCGACGTTGTCGGACGCCCGAACACGCTCGCGATCCTCGCCGCGCTGGCCGGCGTCACCGACCACATCGGGCTCGTCGGTACCCTGCAGACCACCTTCAACGAGCCCGTCGAACTCGCGAAGCAGCTCGCCACGCTCGACCACCTGACGGACGGCCGCGCCGGTTGGAACGTCGTGACGAGCTCGGACGCATTCCACGGTGCGAACTTCCGCCGCGGCGGGTTCCTCGACCACGCCGACCGGTACACGCGGGCGGGGGAGTTCGTGGAGCTGTCGCGCGAACTCTGGGACTCGTGGGAGTCGGACGCGATCGTGGCGAACGGGTCGGGCGCCGCCGGGCCGCTGGCGGCCGGCGTGTTCGCCGACCGCTCCCGCATCCACGACGTCGACCACCACGGCCCGCAGTTCGACGTGACCGGGACGTTCCCGGTTCCGCGCAGCCCCCAGTGGCACCCCGTGATCGTGCAGGCGGGTGACTCCGACGAGGGCCGCGACCTCGCCGCCGCGAACGCCGAGGTTATCTTCTCGCTGCACACCGAGTTCGACGACGCGCAGTCGTTCTACCGCGACGTGACCGAGCGACTCGAACGGGTCGGACGGTCGAAGGACGAGCTGCTGATCCTGCCCGGCGCGACGTTCGTGCTCGGCGACACGGCGGACGAGGCCGAGGAACGTTCCCGGGCGATCCGCCGTGCCCAGGTCAGCCCGGCGACGGCGATCGCGTTCCTCGAACAGGTGTGGAACCGTGACCTGTCGTCCTACGACGTCGACGGGCCGTTGCCCTCGATCGAGCCGGACCTGGAGGGCGCCGACATCACCCGCGGCCGCGTCCGCCACACCCGCGACGTGCCCGCGCTGGTGCAGTCGTGGCGTGACCTCGCCGCGGCCGAACACCTGTCGATCCGTGACCTGGTCATCCGCGCCTCGACCCGTGGCGGCTTCGTCGGGACGCCCGCACACATCGCCGCCGAGATCGACCGGTACGTGCAGGAGCGCGCCACCGACGGGTTCGTCGTCGTGCCGCACACCAACCCCTACGGCCTCGACGAGTTCGTCGACCGGGTCGTCCCGCTGCTGCAGGAACGGGGCGTGTACCGGCAGTCGTACGACGAGGGCGCGACGCTCCGGCAGACGCTCGACCTGCCCGGCACGATCCGCGACCGTTCGGTCGCCGCACGCACGGTCGCTGCGGCGGGTCCGGCGCGTACGGCAGCGTCCGCCGGGGTGCTCGCATGACGATCTCGAGCCTGGCGATCCTCGTCCCCGGCAACTTCGACGACGACGCCCCCGCCGACGGGCTCGAGGCCACCCTCGACCTCTTCGCCACCGCGGAACGACTCGGCGTCGACGGCGCCTGGGTCCGGCACCGCCACCTCGAGCACGGCATCGGTTCGGCCGCGGTGTTCCTGGCCGCGGCTTCCCAGCGGACGACGTCGATCGAACTCGGCGTCGCCGTGGTGCCGATCGGGTGGGAGAGCCCGTTCCGCCTCGCCGAGGACTTCTCGCTCGCCGACGTCCTGTCGCACGGGCGGGTGCAGGTCGGGCTGTCGACGAGCGCACCGCACGCCGACATCCTCGGCGACCTGGTGTTCGACGGCGACTGGCGCTCGTTCGACCGCGGGTACGGCCGGGTCGCCCGGTTCGTGGACAACCTGCGCGGGGACTTCCTGGGGGACACGGACACCGTCATCGAGAGCCCGGGCAACGTCCAGCGGCCCCGCCTGCAGCCGTACGCGCCTGGCCTGGTCGACCGGGTCTGGTACGGGGGCGGGTCGCTCCGCTCCGCGGCCTTCGCGGGCAGTGCCGGCCTCAACCTGCTCATCGGCAACCTGACCTCGGGCGAGGGCACCGACGACTACGGCACCGCCCAGCGGAACCAGCTCGCCGCCTACCGCGCCGCGCTGCCCGACGGTCGCCGCCCGCGCGTGGCCTGGGGCCGCTGCGTCGTCCCGACGGACTCGGCGGACCGGGTCTCGCGCGAGCGCTACCGCGCGTGGCACGAGTCGCGCCTGGCACGGCAGACCGCACCGCAGGGGCCCCGCCGCACCCTGTTCTCCGCCGACCTCGTCGGTCCTGCCGAGCAGATCGTCGAGCAGCTCGTGCACGACGCCACCCTCGCCGAGGTCGACGAGTTCCGGATCGAGCTGCCCTACGAGTTCGCCGGCGACGAGTACGAGCAGATCGTCGCCGACGTCGTCGAGCGGGTCGCGCCGGCGCTCGGATGGACGGCGCGGACGCACCAGGTGGTGGTCGCCGCATGACCCGCTACGTGCTCTCCCGCATCGGGCAGGCGCTGCTCGTGCTCTGGGCGGCGTGGACGATCTCGTTCTTCGTCCTCTACGTGCTGCCGAGCGACCCCGCACGGATCATGGTCGGCCCGGACGCCACCGACGTGACCGCGGCGCAGCTCGACGCTCTCCGCCACCAGTACGGGCTCGACCAGCCTGTGCTCGTGCAGTACTTCCAGCACCTCGGCTCCCTGTTCACCGGCGACCTCGGCCGGTCCATCGGGGTCGGTCGCCCGGTCGCCGACGTCATCGGCGAGGCCATCGCCCCGACGGCACAGATCGCCCTCGCCGGCCTCGTGCTCGCGATCGTGTTCGGTGGCGGCATCGCCGTCCTCGCGACCTGGACCCGGAACCGTGCCCTCGGACAGTTCCTGCTCCAACTGCCCCCGATCGGCGTCGCGGTGCCGGGGTTCTGGTTCGCGCTGCTCCTGGTCCAGTGGTTCTCGTTCGGCCTGCACCTGTTCCCGGCGTTCGGGGGCGAGGGACCCGCATCCGTCGTCCTGCCGGCCATCACCCTGGCGCTGCCGACCGGTGCCACCATCGCCCAGCTGCTCTCCAAGTCGCTCGTCCAGACGCTCCGCGAGCCGTACGTCGACACGGCGTACGCGAAGGGCGCCGGGCGCTGGCGGGTGCAGCTCCGCCACGCACTGCGGAACGCCGCGCTGCCCGCCCTCACCGTCACCGGACTCATCGTCGGGCAGCTGTTCTCCGGCACCGTCGTCACCGAGACTGTGTTCTCGCGGCCGGGCCTCGGGCGGGTGACGGCGACGGCCGTGCAGCAGCAGGACATCCCCGTCGTGCAGGGCATCGTCCTGCTCGCCGCCGCGATCTTCGTCGTCGTGAACCTCGTCGTCGACCTCGTGTACCCGCTGCTCGACCCCCGCGTCGTGATCGCCGACAGCCGTCGGAAGCTCCGTGACCGGGACGGCGCGACCCCCGGCGCCACCCCCGGCGCGCCCGGCACCACTCCGTCCAGCACCCCCGAACCCAAGGCGGTCCACGCATGACCGAGACCACGCAGCTCGCCATCGGCCGTCCGGCCCCGCTCGCCACCACCGCCGACCGTGTGCCCGGCGGCACCACGGCCCTCCGCGCCATCGTCGCCCGCCCGACCCTGACCATCGCCGTCGTCTGGCTGGCCCTCGTGATCGTCGCCGCCCTCGTGCCGGGAGCCCTCACCCACCACGACCCCCTGGCCGCCGAACCGGCCGCCAAGCTGACCGCCCCCGACGCCGCGCACTGGTTCGGCACCGACCAGCTCGGCCGCGACCTGTACGCCCGGGTCGTGCACGGCACCGCGCTCACCCTGCAGGCAGCGGTCCTCGCGATCGTCATCGGACTGGTCGGCGGCTCGCTCATCGGACTCGTCGCCGGCTTCGTCGGCGGTGTCGTCGACGCGGTGCTCATGCGCGTCACCGACGTCCTGCTCGCGATCCCGAGCCTGCTGCTCTCGCTGACGATCGTCACCGTCCTCGGCTTCGGCACCGTGAACGTCGCCGTGGCGGTCGGCGTCGCGAGCATCGCCACCATCGCCCGCATCATGCGCTCCGAGGTGGTCCGTGTCCGCACCGCCGCGTACGTCGAGGCCGCGAGCGCGAACGGCAACAGCTGGTGGCGCGTCCTGCTCGTGCACGTGCTGCCGAACGCCGCTGGCCCCGTGCTGGTGCTCGCCGCGCTCGAGTTCGGCACCGCGATCCTCGCCGTCTCGAGCCTGAGCTTCCTCGGCTACGGCGCCCAACCACCGCAGCCGGAGTGGGGTTCGCTCGTCGCGACGGGCCGCGACTTCATCGCGTCCTCGTGGTGGCTCACCACGATCCCGGGGCTCGTCATCGCCGTCACCGTCCTCGCCGGCAACCGCGTGGCGCGGGCACTCGACACCGAACGGCGGGCCGTCCGATGAGCCTCCTCTCCATCCGCGACCTGACCGTCTCGTACGGTCGCGGCCGTACCGCGCGTCCCGTGCTGCACGGGATCTCGCTCGAGGTCGGCCGCGGCGAGCGCGTCGCGATCGTCGGTGAGTCCGGTTCGGGCAAGTCGACGACGGCGCACGCGGTCCTCCGGCTCCTGCCCGCAGCAGCGGATCTGACGGGAGGCACGGTGCGGCTCTCCGGGGCGGCCGCCGGTTGCGCGGACCTCGACCTGGTAACCGCGACCGACAGCGAGGTCCGGTCCGTCCGCGGCGTCCGGATCGGCTTCGTGCCGCAGGACCCGACGGTCTCGCTCAACCCCGTGACGCGGATCGGCACCCAGGTCGCCGAGGTGCTCCGCATCCACGGCCTCGCCACCGGCGCCGAGGCCCGGGACCGTGCCGTCGAGGAGCTCCGCCGTGCGGGCATCGACCGTCCGGAGCTCCGTGCACGGCAGTACCCGCACGAGCTCTCCGGCGGGATGCGGCAGCGGGTGCTCATCGCGATCGCGCTGATCGGCGACCCCGAGCTGCTCGTCGCCGACGAACCGACGAGTGCCCTCGACGTGACGGTCCAGCGGACGATCCTCGACCACCTGGACCGGCTCGTCGCCGAGCGGGGCACGAGCGTGCTCTTCATCACGCACGACCTCGGGGTCGCCGCCGACCGGGCCGACCGGATCGTCGTGATGTCGGAGGGGCGGATCGTCGAGCAGGGCACCCCCGCCGAGGTGCTCGGCGCACCCCGCGAGGTGTACACGCGTGCACTGATCCGAGCGGCGCCCAGTCTCGACGACGTGACCGTGTCCGTGGGACAGGCCACGGGCCTCCCGTCCGGACGCCCCGACCCACTCGTCGTCGCGACCGGACTGCGGAAGTCCTTCGACCGCGTCACCGCCGTCGACGGCGTCGACGTGACCGTGCCGCGAGGCCGCACGCTGGCGCTGGTGGGGGAGTCCGGGTCCGGCAAGTCGACCACTGCTCGGCTCGTGCTCGGACTCGAACGGCCCGACGAGGGCAGCGTGCGGTTCGACGGTGCCGACGTGGCCGGAGCCCGCGGCGCCGCGCTCCGGGCGTACCGGCGGCAGGCGCAGATCGTGCAGCAGAACCCGTACGCGGCGCTGCACCCGCGGCTGTCCGTGGGGTCGGTCATCGCCGACCCGCTCGCGGCGTTCGGCATCGGTACCAGGCGGTCCCGCGCAGCCCGTGCCGCCGAGTTGCTCGACCTGGTGGCACTGCCGGCCTCGACCGCCGCACGACGACCAGCGGAGCTCTCCGGCGGCCAGCGGCAGCGGGTCGCGATCGCCCGTGCGCTCGCGCTCGACCCGTCGTTCATCGTGCTCGACGAGCCGGTCTCCGCGCTCGACGTGTCCGTGCAGGCACAGATCCTCGACCTGCTCGCGGAACTGCAGTCGACGCTCGGCGTCTCGTACCTGTTCATCTCGCACGACCTGGCCGTCGTCCGCCGCATCGCGCACCAGGTGTCCGTCCTGCGGGGCGGGCGGGTCGTGGAGCACGGCGACGTGTCCCAGGTCCTGCACGACCCGCAGCACGAGTACACGCGTGCCCTGCTCGACGCGATCCCGAGGCGTTCCCGGCGCGTCGTGCCCGTTCCCGTTCCTGTTCCTGCATCTGCACCCGCACCCGCACCCGCACCCGAAGGAGTCTCATGACCATCCACCGCACGCCGTTCCGTCTGGTGGCCGCGATCGCGGCCGGAACCACGGCGGCCCTGGTGATGGCCGGCTGCTCGTCGGGCGGCACCGCGTCGACGTCGTCGTCGAAGCCCGTCGACGGCGGCTCGCTGACCTACGCCATCGCGAACGACCCGATCTCGCTCAACCCCTCGGGTACCGGCGCCGGCAACGACACCTTCGCGATCACCCGACAGCTCGTCGACTCGCTGCTGTGGCAGGACCCCTCCGACGGATCGCTGAAGCCCTGGCTCGCGACGAAGTACTCGGCGAACGCGGACGCCACCGCCTTCACGTTCGACCTGCGCTCCGGCGTCACCTTCTCGGACGGCACCGCCTTCGACGCGACCGCCGTCAAGGACACCTTCGACGACATCGTCGCGGCGGGGGCGTCGAGCACGGCCGCCGCGTCCTTCTCCGGGTACGAGAAGACGAAGGTCATCGACGACGACACCGTCGAGGTCGACTTCACGACGCCGAACGCCGCGTTCCCGAACGCCACCGCGTCGGTCGGACTCGGCATCGTCGCGCCGGAGACCACCGAGACGAGGTTCGACGACCGCGCCGACGGCAAGGCCGTGATCGGCACCGGGCCGTTCACGCTCACCTCATACACGAAGAACACCTCGACGGTCCTGACCAAGCGGAAGGACTACGACTGGGGTCCCGCCGAGCGGAGCAACACGGGCGCCGCGCACCTGTCGAAGGTCACCTTCCAGGTCGTGCCGGAAGCCAGTGTCCGCACCGGCAGCCTGGAGTCCGGGCAGCTCGACGCGATCAGCAGTGTCCAGCCGAGCGACGTCGACACGCTCAAGGCGCAGTACGACCTGGTCACCCGGGCCAACCCCGGGCAGGTGTTCGGGCTGACGTTCAACCAGGAGCGGCCGATCGTGTCCGACCTGGTGGTCCGCAAGGCCATCGCGCAGTCGGTCGACGCCACTGCCGTCCGGGACACCTCGCTGAACGACCTGTTCAAGGTGGGGACCTCGGTGCTCGGGTCCACGACGCCCGGGTACACGGACGCGTCCGACGCGCTGCCCGCGTACGACCCGAAGGCCGCAGCAGCCGCTCTGGACGACGCCGGATGGAAGGAGGGCTCCGACGGCATCCGGTCGAAGGACGGCACGAAGCTGCAGCTGAAGCTCATCTGGATCACGAACTTCGGGCCGAACCAGACGTCGCTCGAGCTCATCCAGCAGGAGCTCGGGAAGGTCGGCGTCGGGCTCACCCTCGAGAGCGGCACCGTCCCGCAGTACCTCGCCAACCTGACCAGCGGCGACTGGGACCTGTCGTGGGACAACAACTCCCGTGCCGACGGGGACGTCCTCCGCTCGAAGTTCTCCAGCACCGGTGCGCAGTCGATCGGCGCCGCGGACAAGACGCTCGACGCACTCTTCACGAAGGAGCTGTCGCAGTCGTCCGCGCAGGACCGCTCGGCCACCTTCGCCGACATCCAGGAGCGCATCGCGTCCCAGGTCGACTTCGTCCCGGTGCACGAGCTAACGAGCATCATCGCCCCGGCCACGGACGTCCACGGCATCGCCTTCGGCGCCGACACCCGACTCGACCAGCTCACCGGGGCCTGGAAGGACGCATCGTGACCGCCGCGCGGCCCGTCCCGCTCTCCGTCCTCGACCTGGTGCCGGTGAGCGCCGGCTCGTCCGCCGCCACCGCCCTGGCGAACACGGTCGACCTGGCCGTCGCCGCCGAGCGCGCCGGGTACGCCCGGTACTGGTTGGCCGAGCACCACCTGAACCCCGGAGTAGCGGGCAGCGCCCCGACCGTCGTCATCGGTGCGGTCGCCGCTGCCACCAGTTCGATCCGCGTCGGCAGCGCCGCGACACTCGTCGGCAACACCCGCGGGCTGCAGATCGCCGAGACCTTCGGCACGCTCGCCGCGCTGTACGGTCCCCGGATCGACCTCGGGCTCGGACGGTCCGGCGCCCCGGCACCGGGCACACCGAAGCCGCCGTCGCTCGCGCCGCGGTCGGACCAGGTCGTCGACGGACTGCTCATCCCCGCCCCGTTCGACTTCCACGTCGCGCCGGGCAGCCGGTTCGCGTTGCAGGGTGAACTGCTCGGGCGGGTGCCGGGCGACGTCGACCGGTTCGAGGGTGAGCTGGAGCTCATCCGCGGGCTGCTCGCCGGTACGTGGTCGCGGGACGGTGCCGTCGTCGAGGCTCCGCCGGCCGCCGGCGCACCCGTCGAGCTCTGGATCCACGGGTCGACCGGTGGCGAGAGCGCCCGGATCGCCGGTGCGCTGGGGCTGCCCTACGGCGCGAACTACCACACGTCACCGGGCACGGTCCTGGCGTCGGTGCAGGCCTACCGCGACGCGTTCCGGCCGGGCGTGCTCGACGCCCCGCACGTCATCGTCTCCGCCGACGTCGTGGTCGGGCGGTCGTCGTCCGAGGCCGAGGAGCTCGCGCTCGGGTACGACTCGTGGGTGTACTCGATCCGCTCCGGTGTGGGTGCGATCGCGTACCCGTCGCCGGCCGCTGCGCGACTGGACCCGCTGGACCCGACGGCGGCGAAGTCCGTCGCCGACCGGGTGGGCACGCGCTTCGTCGGCGACGCGGCGGAGGTCGCGGACCGGCTCGAGACCCTGCGCCGTGCCACCGGGGCGGATGAGTTGCTCGTCACGACGATCACGCACGACCACGCGGCACGGGTGCGCTCGTACGAGTTGCTCGCGGCCGAGTGGGCGGCTCGGGGCGCGGGTGCCGTCGTGGGGGAGTCCGCCCTGGCTGCGCGGTAGCTCGCTGCGTGCGCGTGTTCCGACGTCCCACCTGTCGTTCGACGGGTGGGACGTCGTTCGTTGCGCACGCATCGGGTGCGGGTGCATGTTCCGACGATCCACGAGTCGTTACCCTCGTGGATCGTCGCTGTGGGCGTGGGCGTGGGCCGGCGACGGGGTGCGACAACGCCGACGCCGCATGACGGCGACGAGGTCGTTCGGCGGCGGCAACCCGACGGCCCGCCAGTTCGGTGCGTGTGCATGTTCCGACGATCCATGAGTCGTTCCCCTCGTGGATCGTCGTTCTGGGCGTGGGCCGCCGCAGCCGTGGTGCGACAACGCCGGCGTCGTACGACGGTGACGATGTCGTTCCCGCGCGGCTGCGACTGTTGCGCGCGCCGTGGTGCGACAACGCCGACGCCGTACGACGTCGACCCCGTCGTCCGGCGGCGGCAACCCGACGGCCCACCTGTCGTTCGACTGGTGGGACGTCGTTCGTTGCGCACGCATCGGGTGCGTGTGCATGTTCCGACGATGCACGAGTCGTTCCCCTCGTGGGACGTCGATTGTCGATCGTCGAGCGGGGAGTGCCGCCCCCCCCCGCACGCACGACACCCCCGCGACCACGATGGCCACGGGGGTGTCACGGCACACCTCAGCTGTTGTCGAGCGGCAGGCCCTCGGGGTTCACCTCGGACGTCTTCACGGCCTCGTTCGACAGGTTGTAGGCCGCGAGCCACTTCGCGTAGGTGCCGTCCTCGATGAGCTCGTTGATCGCCGCCGCGACGGGCTTCGCGATCCCGCTGCCCTGCTTCGTCGTCGCGGCGATGAGCCCCTGCAACGAGGAGCCGGCGCCGGAGTACGTGCCCGCGGTCTTCGTCGCCTTCGCGGTGCCCTTGCTCTGCGTGTTCTGGTAGGCGATCGTCGGGTTCGGGCCGAAGTATGCGTCGATCTTGCCCGAGTCGAGCGCGAGCTTGATCGCGTTGCCGTCCGGGTAGTACTTGATCGTGAAGTCCTCGCCCTTCGCCCTGAGCTCCTTCTGCCACTCGAGCAGGATGTTCTCCTGGTTCGTGCCGGAGCTGACGGACAGGGTCTTCCCGGCGAGCACGGACGGGTCGCCGTCGAAGCGCAGCGAGCTCGACGCCAGCACCTGGAACGCCAGGTTGTCCTGCCGGTACGAGGCGAAGTCGTACTTCTCCTTGCGCTCCTCGGTGACCGTGACGTTCGAGAAGCCGGCGTCGTACTTGCCGCTGTCGATGCCGACGAACAGGTTGTCCCACGTGGCGTTCTGCACGTCCGCGCGCAGCCCGAGCTTCGCTGCGACGAGCCGTCCGAGGTCGGGCTCCGAACCGGTGATCGTCTTCTGGTCGTCACCGGTGAAGGCGAGCGGCGGGAACCCGGCGGGCAGGGCCCCCACGCCGATCGTGAGCTTGCCGGACTTCCGGACCGCGGCGGGGAGCGCGTCGTGCAGCTTCGTGTCCTCGGTGACCTCGACGGTCGTCTCCTTCGCCGCACCGTTCGAGGCGGCGCCGATGGTGACGGAGCCGTCGGGTGCGCCGCTCGTGTCGGCGGAAGCGCCCGCGGAGCACCCGGCGAGGGCGACGACGACGCCGGCTGCGAGGACGAGGAAGCCGGCGCGGTTGCGCCAGCGGGACGGGGTGGTCGTGGACATGGTTCTCCTTGGGGTGCGTGCGGGGATCAGGGGTCAGGGGTCAGCGGACGCGGGACAGGAAGTCGCGCGTGCGGGTGTGCTGCGGGTGGTCGAGCACCTGGGCCGGCGGCCCCTGCTCGACGACCCGCCCGTGGTCGAGGAACACGACGTGGTCGGCGACCTCGCGGGCGAAGGCGATCTCGTGCGTGACGATGACGAGCGTCGTGCCGGACTCGGCGAGGGACCGGATGACGCCGAGCACCTCGCCGACGAGCTCCGGGTCGAGCGCCGAGGTCGGCTCGTCGAGCAGGACGACCGACGGCTCGAGCGCCAGGGCCCGGGCGATCGCGACCCGCTGCTGCTGCCCGCCGGACAACTGCCGGGGGCGGGCCGCGCCGCGGTCGCCGAGTCCGACCCGCTCGAGCAGGGTCTGAGCCCGCGCTCGGGCCGTGGCGACGGGGACCCCGGCGGCGATCGGCCCCTCGGCGACGTTCTCGAGCGCGGTGAGGTGCGGGAACAGGTTGAAGTGCTGGAACACGAACCCGATCCGGGCACGCTGCCGCAGGATGTGCCGCTCGGGCAGCTCCTTCCAGCGGGGGACCCCGTCGCGGCCGGTGCGCAGGCGGACCCCGATGGGCTCGTCACCGACGGTGACGACCCCGCGGTCGAGCGGTTCGAGGTGGTTGATCGCCCGGAGCAGCGTGGACTTGCCGGAACCGGAGGGGCCGAGGACGACGGTTACGCTGCCGGACGGCAGCGACAGGTCGACGCCGTCGATGACGACGCTGTCCCCGAACGCCTTGACGGCCCCGTGGATCGCGATGGCGGCGCTCATCAGATGCTCCTGTCGTCGACGGTGGAAGCAGACCCGGACGCGACCGCGCGCTCGGCGGCGGCTGCCTGTGTGCGGCGACCCGCGCCTCCAGGCCGTCCCGGACCACGTCCGGTCCCGCCGCCCCGCAGCGCGCTCCGCACCCGCTGCCACGGTGTCGGCGGCAGCGCACGGACCGACCCGCGGGCCGTCCAGCGCTCGACGTAGTACTGCACGATCGAGACCGCGCTGGTGAGCGCGAGGTACCAGATGGTGGCGACGACGAGCAGCGGGATGATGTCGCCCGGGTACGTGCTCGACAGGTTCTGCACCACGCCGAACAGGTCGAGCAGCGACACGTAGAACAGCAGCGACGAGGCCTTCAGCAGGCCGACGACCTGGTTCACGAACGCCGGGACGATCGACCGCAGCGCCTGCGGCATGATCACCCGCAGGAACTGCCGGCGACGGGGGAGCCCGAGTGCCTGCGCGGCCTCGTGCTGCCCGTGGTCGACGGCGAGCACCCCGGCGCGGACGATCTCGGACGCGTAGGCGATCTCACTGAGGCTCAGCCCGATGACCCCGATCGCCAGGTCCCCGAGCAGGTTCGCGGTCGGCACCTCGAACTGCGGCCCGAAGGGGATCCCGATGCCGATGGTCGGGTACAGCGACCCGAGGTTGTACAGGAAGACGAGCACCAGGATGAGCGGCACCGACCGGAACAGCCACACGTACCCCCACGCCAGCCCCGACAGCACCGGGTTGTGCGACAGCCGGGCGATGGCCACCAGGATCCCGCCGGCGAAGCTGATCACAGCGCTCAGCGCGGTGGCGGTGAGCGTCAGCTGCAGGCCGGTCAGGACCGCCGGACTGAACAGCCACTTGCCGACGGCCGGCCAGCCCCACTGCTCGTTCGTGAACAGCGTCTCGCCGAAGTTCAGCAGCACGACGAGCACGAGGGCCGCGGCGATCCACCGCAGCGGGTGCCGCAACGGCACGACGGAACGGTCGAGTGCGGCGTGTCCGGCAGCGTCGATGGTCGCGGTCTCCGGCTTGGAGGCGCGGCTCGCCCCGGTCGTCCGGCCCGCGTCGTCGACGCTGGTCGCCTCCCACTGCGGGGCCCTGGTGGTGTCGGTCATGTCGCGACCGTAGGAGGGCCGGACGCCGCCGACAACGCCTCGCGCAACACCCCGCCACGCGGCGCAACACCCGGCCATCCGGCGCAACGCGGCGTCACAGAACGGTGTCCTGCGTGACGTTCCGTGACGGCCGACGGAGCGCTACCGTTGCGCCATGACAGCGCATCGTGTGACCGCCCCGGTGCCCCCGGCGGACGGCACCAAGGTGAAGGGTCCGGCGTCGTACTTCCCGAGCATCGAGGCGACGTACGGGCGCCCGGTGCAGGAGTGGCTCGACCTGGTCGCCGACCGGCTCGACGACCACCAGCACATGGAGGTCGTCGGGTGGCTCAAGGCCGAGCACGGCCTCGGGCACGGGCACGCGAACGCCCTGGTCGCCTACGTGAAGCACGCGCTGGCCTCCTGAGCGGTCGCGTCGCTCGCTTGTGGTTCAGCGGGTGTCGGTCGCGGTGCGTGGTGCGGCGGGTGTCGGTGGCGTCGGTCGCGCTGCTGGCCGCGTGGTGCGGCGGGTGTCGGTGGTCGTTCCTAGCGTGGGGGCGTGGCCGAACCCGTCGATGCGTGGTGGCGCCGCCGACAGTGGTCGCGCGGCGAAGCGGTGCCGTACGCCGTCGGACAGTTCCGCGCCGACTGGGCTCCGTACCCGGTGCTCATCCGGCAGTACCACCCCGACTGGAACCACGGCGTCGTCCTGACCCAGGTCCCCCCGGCGGCCGAGGTCCTGCTGACCTGGGAGTGCGACGTCGGGCACGTCTTCGTGGCGACCCCGTCCGAACAGCGGTCCCGCCCGGGCCGTGAACGTCGGCGATCCGTCTGGTGCCCCGAGTGCGCGGTGCAGGCCCAGCCGCAGCGGTGGCCGGTGCTGCCGTCGGACTGGCCGCAGGCCGTGCCGGTGCCGCAGCGGGTCGTCCGGAGTGCCGGACGACAGACGCTGCCCGCGGCTCCGGTGCGCGGGGTCCCGGCCGGAGCCGTCGCGTCGAGCCGTTCCCGGTCCCGTCGGCCCGTCGCCGGCTCGGCAGGTGGGGCACCACGGCGGACCGCTCAGCCCGTTCCCCGCACGATCTGCCCGAAGACCCCGCGGCTGCCGTCGGGTGAGTCGTTCACGAGCGTCTGCGCCCCGGCGACCGCCTCGGCGGTCGAGGCCGAACTCCGGGGGATGCTGTCCGAGCGGTTCGCGTTCACCTACGACCACTCCGCCATCCGACTCGACCGCCCGTTCTTCGACCACGTCGAGGCCTGGCCGGACATCATCCTGCCCGAGCTCCGCGTCGCCATCGAGTACGACTCCACCGGTCGTCACGGCCTCGAGCACGTCGGCCCGCGGCAGGAGACCGACCGGAAGAAGGACCGCGCCGTCCGTGCCGTGGGGTGGGAGGTCGTCCGCATCCGCACCGGGCGGCTCCCCGCGCTCGGCCCGTACGACCTGCAGGTCTCGGGCATCTCCGGCCGGACCGTCGAGCGGCTGGCGGACACTCTGCGCGAGCTCCGGGGCGCGCTGTTCGTCGACGCGTACGCCCGGTGACGCCGCCGATCGGGGTACAAGCGACGCGCGACGGGGTACGGCCGGGCTGGGAGCGGTCGCGAGCGACGGGTAGGTATACATGGTGACCACCGTCTTCTGTCTCCACGCCCTCGGCGCGAGTTCCGAGGAGTTCGCGCTGCTGCGCGCCGAGCTCCTCGGTGACCTCGACCTGATCGGCATCGACCTGCCCGGCTTCGGCCGCAGCCCGGCGTCGTCCGGCACCACCGTCGAGGAGATGGCCGTCCTGGTGGAGCGCGCGATCGGGGCGAGCGGCTCGACGGAGTGGATGCTCCTCGGGCACTCGATGGGCGGCAAGGTCGCCACGGTGGTGGCCGACCGCACGATCTCCGGCGCGAACGGCCTGTTCGGGCTGCGGGCCGTGGTGCTCCTCGCCGCGTCCCCGCTCGCTCCGGAGCCGATGGACGACGACCGCCGCTGGACGATGCTGTCGTGGGCTGCCGGTGGTCCGATCGGCACCGAGGACGCCGCGGAGTTCGTCGCCGCCAACACCGCGGCACCCCTGGCGCCCGCGCGGCACAGCGCGGCGGTGCAGGACGTCGAGCGGACCGACCCCGCAGCCTGGACGGACTGGCTCTCCCGCGGCAGCCGCGAGGACTGGTCGGACGCCGCACCGAACCCCGTGCCCGCCCTGGTGCTCGCCGGTGCCGAGGACGGCGACCTCGACGCGGACGCCCAGCGCCGCCTGACCCTGCCGCACTGGCCGAACAGCGAGCTCCACGTCGTCGACGGCGCCGCCCACCTGCTGCCCTGGGAACAGCCCGAGGCCGTGGCCGAGCGCATCCGCGACTTCTGGCAGCGCCGGGTCACGGGGTCGCCGGTCGTCCCCGTGGAGCACGCCCGCGTGATCGCCTCGCCGCGGGTCAGCGCCCGGACGCGGGGGCTGCTGGCCCAGCGCGCCCTGCCCGACGACCCGGCCGCCGCACCCCACGCGCTGACGCCGACGCAGTTGGACACCCTGCGCGCCGTCGCCCGGATCGTCGTCCCGCAGCCCGGCACCGACCATGTCGACCTGGCGCTGCGGGTCGACGCGCAGCTGGCCGCGGGGCTCGGCGACGGCTGGCGGCCGGACGGCCTGCCGGTGGACGCCGAGGCCTACCGTGCTGCGCTCGACGTGCTCGCTGCACCAGCCCGCGACGGCGTGCTCGACCAGGCCCTCGAGTCCGTGGCGGTCGGGCGGTACCGCGCCGACGGCGACCTCGACGCCGAGCAGCTGCGCGCGTGGTTCGAGGACGCCAGCGTCGACCTCGTGAAGCACTGGCTCGCACACCCCGCCACCATGGCCGCCATCGACTTCGACGGCTACGCGAACGGCGGCGACGGCGTCCGCAAGCAGGGCTTCCAGCTGCTCGCGGCGGGCGAGCGCGAGGCCTGGGAACCCGAGGCCCCCGCCGGCACCGCCACCACGATCGACACCGCACCGACGACCGGAGCTGCACGATGAGACTCGACGGACAACGCACGTACGGCACGGACGACGTCGTCGACGTGGTGGTGGTCGGCACCGGGGCCGGGGGAGCACCGCTCCTCGCATCGCTGGCCCGCCGTGGCCTGACGGTCGTCGCGCTCGAGGCCGGCCGCAACACCGAGCCCGGCGACCACGTGCCGGACGAGGTCGCCGCCCCCGGTGACATCAACTGGATGGACGAGCGGCTGAGCGGCGGTGGAGCCCCCACGGCCTTCGGTCCCAACAACAGCGGCACGGGCGTCGGCGGGTCGACGCTGCACTGGGGTGCGTTCACCCCGCGGCCGAGCGAGCACGACCTGCGGCTGCGGACCGAGAGCGGCGAGGGGCAGGACTGGCCGATCAGCCACGCCGAGCTCACCGGCTGGATCGAGCAGGTCGAGCACGACGTCGGCGTCGCCGGCCCCGAGCACTACCCGTGGGACCCCTCCCGCCGCTACCGGATGCGCCCGCCGGCAAGGAACGCCTCGTCGGACATGATGATGCGCGGCACCGCGGCGGCCGGGATCACCGCGACCGACGCCCCGGTCGGCCTGACGACCGAGGACCGGCACCAGGAGCACCACGGGCTGCGCCAGGCCTGCGTGTCCTGCGGCTCCTGCCACCAGGGCTGCCGCAACGGCTCGAAGGTCTCGATGGACACGACCTACCTGCCCGCCGCAGTGGCGTTCGGTGCCGAGATCCGTCCGGAGTCCTTCGTGCACGGTATCGAGCTCGACGCGGCGGGACGGGTCGAGGCGGTCCTGTACACGGCCGACGGCCGCGAGCACCGCCAGCGCTGCCGGTCACTCGTCCTCGCCGCGGGTGGTGTCGAGACGCCGCGACTGCTGCTGCACACCGGTGTCGCGAACGGCAGCGGGCAGGTCGGCCGGAACTTCACCGCGCACGGAGCCACCCAGGTGTGGGCGCGGTTCGACGAGTCGATGCGCTCGTACCGTGGGTACCCGTCGTCGATCATCACCGAGGACTTCGTCCGACCGGCGGACGCCGACTTCGCCGGCGGCTACCTCATCCAGAGCCTGGGCGTGCAGCCGCAGACCTTCGCGACCTCGCTTGTGCGGGGTGGCGGACTCCGCGGTGCTGAGCTCGTCCGGGCGCTGCACGACTATCCGTTCTCGGCCGGCGTCGGCATCAACGCCGAGTGCCTGCCGTACGACGACAACCGCCTCGAGCTGACCGACGAACTCGACCAGCACGGTGTGCCGCGTGCCCGGGTCTCGTTCACCCCGGGCTCCAACGAGGAGGCGATCCGCCGCCACGCGGTCCGCACGATGACGACCATCGTCGAGGCTGCCGGTGGCCAGGACGTCCGGGTGCTCGAACGCACGGCGCACACCATCGGCACCGCGCGGATGGGCACGGACCGCGAGACCTCCGTCGTCGACCAGGACGGCCGCTCCTGGGACGTCCCGAACCTGTGGATCGCCGACAACTCGGTGTTCCCGAGCGCGGTCATCGCGAATCCGGCGCTGACGATCATGGCGCTCTCGCTCCGTACCGCCGACCGCATGCTGCAGGCCGCCTGAGCAGGAGCCCCGACCGCCCGGTCGGGGCTCAGCCTCGGAGCGCGAGGGCCTCGCTCGTCCACCGGGCGTGCAGGTCCCACGGGTCGTCGACCCCGGCAGCGACGGTGTCCACGTGGGCCAGGAGTTCCGGCGTGACCCGGAACCACTCGGTACCCGGGTACCGAGTGGCGGCGAAGGCGGCGTGCCGCCGGCGTTCGAGGGTCCGGTCACCCCGCTCGAACGCCAGCAGGTCCTGGTGTGGGATCGCCGCGAGCCGCTGCCGGGGGTTCATCGTCGTACCGATCTTGATGCGGTCGCCGAAGTCGTCGCGCATCCGCAGGTAGTAGACGACGTCGACGCGTGGGGGAGCGAGGTCGCCGTCCGGCACGTCACCCCACCGCCACTCGCACCGGGCGCACACCACACCCGAGGGGTACCGCACCCCGATCCGCGACCCGCACGCCGGGCACGCCCCGGGCAGGGCGTCCTCGACGCCGGGGTGTTCGGCCGCGAGGTCGGCGACGAACGCGACGTGCGCGCCACACAGGGGGACGCCCGCGAGCCCGTCCGCGAGCACACCCGCGCAACCCGGCACGCAGCACGAGGAGGTGACCATGCGCCGAACGCTAGCCCGACCCACCGACGTGCCCCGGGCCTCCCGGCCGCTGCGCGCGCTGGGCGTACCGGGCGTACCGGGCCGAACCGGGCGTCCCGGGTCGAACCGGGCGTCCCTGGTCGAACCGGGTGTACCTGGTCGAATCGGGCG